>JAROAZ010000026.1 GCA_029432775.1 Pontiellaceae bacterium B12227
CCGAGCGAGAGCAGATACTGGATTTGTTTGTTACTCGCTGGAATGTAAGGCTGTTGCTGGCTCTGACGGCTTTTCTGTTGCTTCGCTGATCCGGACGCCACATGGCCATTGATCTCTGCTTCAACGGACTCCTCCACAAGCTTGAATGTGTCGTGGATCTTCTGTTGCAATTCCTTCGCTGTTGCTCCTGTCGGCAACTCGACTTCCACGCATGCGAGGTATGATTTGCTGGAATAATCTAGCTCAGCGGGCACCTTCTTGCTGAAGCTTGCATTAAGTTTTATCATTTGGATCTCCTTGGGTTTAATGTTGTTGGGACACAAAAAAAGACCTCCTTGGGGGGAGATCTTGTGAGTTTTGGTAGGGTTTGAAAGCTATAGCTTCCTCTACACTATTTATACCGGGATTTTAGGGAATATTAAGCAGTTGGGGCCAACTTTGGAACGGCGTTCCACGGCATATAATCACACCGCCTTTAATCGCTGCGAGGGTTGGCCAGAACAGGCTTGAGCATGCGGCCCTGACCACGAGCCATCCGGTGCACTTCGTTGGCCACAGAGCAACTAAGGCTCTGCCAGATCCTTGTGTAATTCTTGTAACGCTCTGAAGCTCTTGTATGTGTTGACTGGATACCATGAGGGTAGTTTCCCGTTCTCTTTCAGCCAGTTTATCTCACCACCCAGCAGCTCATCCTCAATCCAGATAAATTCTTCACTAGAACTTATTGCTTCAGTTTTAAAGACCCGAAAGTTGGTAGCCTTGATACGGCCAAGATCTCTAAGAGTCTCATCATCCACGTATGGCCGCAGATATCGAAGAGCGGTCTCTACATCACCCTTGCAATGCGTCGTCAGCCAGTAACAATCGAATGTGCTTACTGCAAATCGGATAAACTCATCCCCTCTGTAGGCTAACTGAATCTCACCGCTGTTCTTACCCAACAGAACTCCGTCTATGTCGAGGTACATCTTTGTTTTAGGCTGCATAATTTAAAGCTCAATGACGTGGCCGCATTTCGGACAGGTCGCAGTCATTGCCTCACGAATGTAGTCTTCATCAAAGTCATCCAGCTCCGTATTGATAGATGGGCGGCACCAGTCGATAAATGCGTGTCCGCATTTGGGGCATTCAACGAAGATTCTTTCTACTGGAGAGGTCATTGTGCTCCAGCATCCTTGCTGTACGCTCGCAGCTCAACCAACAGCTCATGTAGAGCATCGAAATCCATGGATGGTTTTACCAGATACCACGAAGCCATCTTGTCATGATCTTCCAGCCATTGGATTTCAGCCTGGAACAGTTCATTCTCGACCCATATGAACTCTTCATCGGGATCAATGGCTTCGGTTTTAAGCAACTGATAGTCAGTCGGCTTAATTCGGCATAAATCCCGGAATGTTTCATCGTCAACATACTGCCGCAAATTCCGTAGAACCGTCTCCGTATCTCCCCTGCAAAGTATTGTGAGCCAATAACAATCGTAATGACTCACGGCAAAACGAATGAACTCTTCCGCCTTATAGGCCAACTGAACCTTCCGACCGATCTTGACCAACAGAACTCCGTCTACGTCGATATACATCTTTGTTTTAGGCTTCACAACCTACCCCTGCAACACCTGATTGACCTTCCCCCGATCAAACACATCGGGATTCCACCCCGGCTCCATAGACTCCAGCCATTCCAGCAAGGCTTCCTGATCCTCATCGGGACTATCCTCCCTGAATGCATCAACAAGGTCCTCATAGCCCGGAATACTACCGCAGTCTTCCGGCGGACAGGCACGTGTCCCATCAAGACAAACGGGGCGAATAGAGTCGGGATCAATAGGCGCAACCTTTTCGATGGTGACCCAGTGTCGCCAGTCATCACCGAAGTCATACTCGTACAGAAACTGTTTCGTGCCTGCCTTGACCAGATCAGTAAGGCGAACCTTGCTTTCATCCTCCATGTCCATCTCGGGCGACTGACTAGAAAGGGTATATTTGCCTCCATTAACCTCAAAACAATGCAGGTGGCAATCGTGCCATCCCATGACTGTTTGGATAATGTGGTGGAGGTCAGCGAGTGAATAGTTATCAGGCACTGAAACCCGTCGCCAAATTTGCGGCTCGATGAACTCAAGCTCGATCTTCAGCTCTACCGTATTCTGATATCTCATTGCCGTGCCTCGCTCGTTACCATTAGAAAGGCAGATTACAATCCACAGACATTTATACAAGAGACAACGCAGTCAAAGCCGGTCTACAGAAGCCATGAGGATTGCCGAGGACCGGTCCGGACTTGGGTCCGGTAAGCTAGCCGCCGAAGGGGAGAAAGTTGGCCACAAGCGAGCTATGAAGCCCTGGGGATTTGTCTTGCACAACATCAACACATATCCTATTGATACACATAGAAAGGGCACAATCTGTAAAGGCTGTGTTCTCCCATCGGGTGCGTAACGCACTGGGATCAGGTTGAGGAGCGCAATGCCCCTCAGCGCTAAGCGATCACTTTCCGAGGGATTACTAGAACATCAGTAACCTCAGGAGAGTAATAATGCCCACAAGACAAAATCAAACCGCCACCGGCACCCGCCAAGCGATGAAAAACACCGCCCATGAAAGTATCGTAAAAGGCTGGCTCATGCAGGATGAATGGCAGGTATTCAGTCCGGAACTAGACCATGCCCACCAGACCGATGTGCTGATTTCTGATGGATGTAAGTACTACAGGATTCAGGTCAAGACAGTGGCGGCCAAAAGCAAGGATCACATCGTCCAGAAAATGTGGAAGGATGAAAACCACATCGATGCTGTCGTGTACTTTGTACGCAACTCTTGCTGGGGAGTCGTAGCTCCGGCTTTCACGGAAAAGAAGCGGCCTCTCGACCATCCAGAACACATCAGGTTTAACAGCTTCAGTCCGAAAGAATTCCTGTCAGCGTTTCACTCTATTCCGAACAGTTGAGCCTCTATCCACTATCTTCTGAAACACCGTTCCAAACCAGACCCAATGAGTATCCGAGCTTGATAAGGTAGAGTATTGGAGCCGAGGCGTTGATCGCCAACAATTTGCCGCCTCTTAGGCCTCACAGGGCTCTATGAATACCAAGTCAACATGAGAACTTTTCTTTTCACACTCATGAGCAAGCATCAGGGCGTTTCGTTTATGCGCTTCAACAATCCTGTCGCTCATGGTCTTTAGCTTTTCGGAACCGATAACTTCCCAGGTGGCCCTAGAATAGCTCGACAAGCTCTCTTTAGCCCTTATCCGCAAATCTCTGTCATTGGTAATTAGAGTGGAGCGAACACCTTTCTTCACCTGATCAATAATGTGTTTTACGAGAACTGGATCAGCATATGTATGCCCCGGATGGGCCGTCAAATTTACAAAATGGAGCAGTCCTTTTTCATGGAACTGCTCTATTCGTCTATGCGCTATTCTCCCCAGCCGTTTCCCATCCTCACCACTGCTCTTGTCTTTCTTCTTCTTGCAGATTTCGTTGTACTGCACCCCGGGAACAGTAATATTAACTCCCTGAATGCGGCATGTGATCTCCAAAGCCGCCAGCAAACCCTCGCAATCCTCATCCATCCAGATATTTGTATCAACGAGCAGGCATGGCGTGGTGTAGTCTGAAAGAGATTGTACGGCTATCCGTCCGTTTCCAATTATGCGCTCGGTGAGCCGGGCTTCAGCCTTTCTGGCCTCTTTATCCCGCTCTCTAGCTTCTTCTCGAAAACGCTGTTCCTGAATCTTATTTCGTTTCCTGATCAATAACAACACAGCAAGGGCGATGATGGCGACCAAGATTAAGCCTCCAACAAACCACTGCCAATATGCCAGAACGAAACAACAGGCTTCGCAGACTGCATATAGAATCCCCAATCCGATAAGAATATATATGTATGCCGGTATTTTTTCTTCCATACGATCCTCTGTAAGTTCGACAAATGAAAATCCTGATTTGCGGTAATTTAACCCATTGATTGCCAATGATAAAATGAAAAAACACAGTCCTGTCCCGACGGAAGCAATTCAGGAAACTCCATCATTTGCTGTGGTTGATCGGTCATAGCCGCCCTTTTGACCGACCTTCTGAAACACCGTTCCAAACCTGCAAAAACACCCATACCCCCTAATCGCTGCGAGAATGCCTCAGGACCAACCCGGGTTTTGGCCCTGGTGATGAATCGTCCGGGTTATATTCGTTGGCCCTAGGGTGCGTTACGCTGCGATAAGAGTGCATATGACCAACCGGCCCATCCGGGCTTCACAAACACCTCCGATTCGGTAGAGTGTACCCATGTCCATTTCAGCCGAAACCATCACCAAGATCTACCAGGCCTACCTGCCCGAGATGATCGAGATCGTCATCGATACCTATGAACACTATAGGAATCTAAAGTTGCCGAAAGGCCACACCCCATACTCGGTGAACCGAAAGCGCTTCAATGACGACTTTTGGAAAGAGGTAGTCAATGAGCACATCAAGCACCGCTACAACCCAAAGCATACCATCCCGTTCGGCAGACGTATGTGTGGTGGCCAAATGCCCTGGCCGGATCTTATCTGCAAACTGCCCGGACTGATCGCTATCGAGGATCGCTGGCAAAACCGACTTCGGACAGCAATGGCATCGGATCAATTTACACTGGGCCACTTCAATTCCTGTGACACTCCGCAGAAGCTCGGAGCAGCCATTGAACTCTGGAACAACCGCAATCCTGAAATCACGCCCACGGACGATACATCTATCTTTTGCATAGAGCTGGCATCCCGGAACTGGCAGTTCTTGCTAGAAGATCCTGATGGCCGCCGCATAACCGCACACATACTCCTAAGTGCAACAGAACAGGACGGACTTGAACAACTGGACAAGGTATTTGGAGACTACCTTCAAGAGCTATCGGATCAACTCTGATTACCACGAGGAAAGCCATGATAGGCGACTCGGTATCCTGACTGCATCAGAAGGCAATCAATGTACTCCTGTGGATTCAGCTTCTCCGACAGCAAGCCAACTGGGTATCGCATGGCATAGCCCAAAGCGTAGCGAAGGTGCTTCGTGGTGGGCTTCATGATGCTCCAGCTTGAGGCGCCGCAGAATGGCATATCCTCACGTGCCTTCGCAGACAGCACCTCTTCAGGCAGTGGTAGAGAGTCTACTCCCTTTGGCAGTATCCCGATGATGGTTGTTTCCTTCGAGAACACCCACCGCTTTTCATCGTCATACAGATAGTTCCGATACCAGTTCGGCATGGTGACGACCGCATCATACGAAAACAGTTTCTTCTTTTTGCAAAGCGTGTTGATGAGCTTCGTGTAATCGGCATGCTCGTCGGGACTGACAAACTCAAAGTGATCGGGGCGGGTAATCTTGATTACGGCCAGGCCGCCCGACTTCTTCAGATGCGGCTCCAGTTTTCCACCGATCTCCACTGCCTTCCTGAACCGGCACCAGGGACATGCAGCGTACTTGTCACAGTAGAAGCGATTGGACAGGTCAACCTCGGCTCCTCCGGGGTAGCAGTCCCGTACTCGGGACAGAACGTTCTCCATTCCCATGTGACCAAAATACTCAGTAAGCTCCGTCTGCTCCATACGGGCATTCATGGCATCGAAATGTCGGGAGGAGATAGCAGCTACCCTCAGACCAAGGTTTTTGACGAAACTGTTCTTTCCACTATAGCCGATCATGTCCTTGATGAACTCAGGCGGATCGGCCAGCTTGGCCTTAACGCTGGGCTCTTGGTCTAAGCTCCCGTAGACAGGGGCGTGATAGTCTTTGTGGATGATTCTTTTGATGATCATAAAAAAGGGTCGCTAAGTCCTATAATACAATCTCTCTATGGAGAGATTGTATACTATTCTATTTCATTTCTAACTAAGGATAGAGCTAGATGAATATAGAAATAAACTTAGCTGGATTCAACCATACCTCTCACCTGATCTACCATAAAAAAGGGAGGTGGTTCCGGCGAAAACAAAACTTGATCGGATCTACCAAAAAACAAAGTGGTGCAGCATTTTTGCTTAGACTCTGACCTGCCCGAATCTTGTACTCTATGCCCTTCGGGCAGGCGCTGCTGGCAGGCGCTGCTGTAGCCGCCTCTGAGGGCACGAAGTGCCGCAGGAGACCTACGACCCGCCCAAGCCCGACTTCGTCGATTACGGCGTGTCCTCGCAGCGACTGGAGGGCACTATGTGCAGAACAAGCCAGTGCCTATCAAAAATATCCCGTGAACCCAACTTTGAAACGGCGTTCCAAAGAATGAAAGCCACTTGGGTGCAAGCTTTGGAACGGTGTTCCAAAGGCTACTCCTATACTTAGTACCTCCCCCTCAACTTCGACAAATCCAGCCCATAATCGAGCTTCACCAACTCCTCCAGCATAACCGAGGGATGCATATCTTTACCGTATCTAGCGTGCTCGTCACTGATGAAAGCATCTGCATGCCCTGTCAACCGCATTTCGATACGTGGACTCATCTTGGCTTGGTTTTGGGCAAAGGTTATCCATGTATGCCGGAGAGAATGGAAACAATAATTCCTCTTTCCAGATTTGTGGCAGGCAAGTTCCTCCTCGGTCAGAAACTTCGGTCTGAACCTGTCATTAAACCATCGGCTCATTCTCCGTCCCCAGTTCCCCTCCCCATGGTCCCTGACACCATGCCATAGACTGTTCCGAGCTGGATCAGATGCGTCGGTAATCCTTTGCTTGTGATAACGAAGAAGTCCGAGTTCGACCAAAGTGGGATGAACAGGAATCAATCTGCGGGAACGGGCATTCTTGAGACTCTTAGCGACCTCCCCTTCCGTCGTTATGTTGAAGCAAGGGATACCATCTACTTCAAATAGATCAGACACAGAGAGCTGAGCAATCTCGTTTAATCTGGCCCCCGTGTACAGGCAGCACAACGTAATCCAGAAACGTTGATGCCTAAGATCACCCCCGGATGCCGTTTGCACTGCCAACAGGTTAACAATCCTCTGAAGTTGATCGACAGAATAGCTATCCCGTTCTTTGCTTGGAGCTTTTTCCAATGGAAGCGTTAGGTCAACGACCGGGTTAATATCGAGGTATCCATACTTAACAGCATAATTGAAGACGGTGTTTATGTGACCGAGCTTATGGTTAACCGTTGCCGGTTTCATCGGCTGGGCATCGCACTCTTCCGCAATCGAACGGATAGGTCTGCCGACATATCTATTGATCTTATAAAAATTCGGAGGGAGTCGAAGCAGTCCCTTGTCCCTGAACTCCAGAAGCATCTTTCTGGTGTACAGGTCAACAGGCAGGTCGCCCTGCCATTCAATTAGAAGCCTGATCGCCGCTTTGCGAGCCGATATAGATGTTTTCTTACATGGCTTCGACTGCAGCAACTCATGCAATACCACCGACAGCAATGGTGCTTCAGCGACCGGCTTAAGCTGTGCAATGTTTAACGGCATCAAGAAGTCGGATGGGATGCATTGCTCGGGTGGAATCGTTGAGCCATGCCTGAATGCATGGAACTGCCTCTTATATCGATCCCGCAACTCACACGCCTGAGCGAAAGCGGCAAATGGATCTATCGTACGGAGGCTTTTTGAAATCTCCCGCTTTCCTCCAAAATGAATCCGAAGGTCTTCGGGGATGATCAAACGGAAATAAAACGTGTTTCCACGCTGATGGATGTGACTCAGTCGAACTTTCATATCTCTCACCTATTTGTGACAGACATGCAGCAAACGAGGCGAACGCTTTCGCATCCGCCTCGCTACAAACTACTTATGAAAATGGTGCACCCGAATGGAGTCGAACCATCACGCCATTGCTGGCACAAGAACCTGAATCTTGCGTGTCTACCAATTTCACCACGGGTGCGATGAAGTTGAGGAATGTATATATCTGCTTCGGGTGAGTCAACGCCTGAAAGTGAAAAAAACACCCCTCTTCCAAACCTTGGAAAATTCCAGGGTTTGGAGCCTATTTTTCTTCGCCGACATCACAGATATTACAGGTGGAGCAGTCCATGGAAGCGGCTTTGTAGTTTTTGCCTTCTTTCCGCGCTTTTCGAATGTTGAGCGCATTCATGCCGGCCAGGAAAAGGCCGAGAATAATAAAGGCGCCGGGCGCGGAGGTCGGCAGCATAAAGTCGATCTGCCAGGCCGGAATCAGTTTAATCTGGAACAGCGATCCGCTTCCCAGAAATTCCCGAACCCCGCCGAGCGCAACCAGCGCCAGCGTAAAGCCAAGGCCCATACCAAGCGCATCGATGATCGATTTACCGACTCCGTTTTTAGAGGCAAAGGCTTCCGCACGGCCGAGCACCACGCAGTTCACCACGATGAGCGGAATAAAGATGCCTAGCGCATTATAGAGCGACGCCGGCGCATAGGCCTGCATGGCAAGGTCGATCATGGTCACGAACGTGGCAATAATGACGATGTAGACCGGGATACGGATTTTTTTCGGCACAATGTTCCGAATACTGGAAACCACGACATTGCTACCGAGCAATACGAACATGGTGGCAATACCCATGCCCAGCCCGTTGGTTGCACTGGAGGTGACCCCCAGCGTCGGACACATGCCCAGCAACAGAACGAGGACCGGATTCTCTTTCCAGAGCCCTTTAGTAAATTCTTTCATCGCAGACATTATTCCGCTCCTTTTGAAAGGGTTTCGAGGTTATCGACCGCCGTCCTACTGACGGCATACACGGCTTCGCAAACCGCACGACTCGTGATGGTGGCCCCGGTTTTCCCGTTGATGGCGTCGCCGTCTTTCACAATGCCCCACACGTTATCTCCGGCTTTGCGGCCGGCATACCAGTCGAGATATTTATTCGGCACCAGCCCTGTGACCGCTTCAGAACCCTGAATCAGGTCGACAATGGTTTTCTGCTGTTTCCGATCGGTGAGCGCCGTACCGAGCCCGGGTGTTTCGGTCTGTGCCGTCACAATGACCGCACTGTTGGCCACATCGCCGGAACCGATGGAGCCCACGGTTCCGTCGGGCAGCAGGCCCACCATCAGGGAAACTGTTCCGGAGAATCCGTCGTCGGTGTTATCCACCTTACCGGCATAACCGACGATTTTTCCGTCTTTACGGGCCGCGTAGAATGTGACATCCCAGCCGCGGCCACACGTAAACGTTTGAAATTCGGTGGAAGGATCATTGTCGTAAGCCGGCAGCACCTGATCCATCGCCAGACTGATGGCCGCTTTTTTATTGGCCTCAATCTGCGGAGCCGTCATGGCCTGCACTCCGGACAGCAAACCGGCCGCAATGGCCGCAATGACGCCGAGGAAAGTTCCAAGCATTGGAATATTAATTTTCTTTTCGCTCATGGTTATGCCTCCCCTTTAGCCGGCGCCGTGAAACCGAAGGGTTTTCGAATGGTGCTGCGGTCGATCAGCGGGACGAGCGCGTTCATAAAGAGAATGGCAAAACTGACCCCTTCGGGATAGCTGCCCCACAGACGAATGAGGCTGGTAATCAGGCCGCAACCGAAACCGAAGATCCACGCGCCTTTATGCGTCATGGGTGAAGTGACCATATCGGTGGCCATAAAGAAGGCTCCGAGCATCAGACCGCCGCTGAACACATGCACGAACGGCGAGTGATACACCTCGGGATTCACCAGATGCGCAATGCCGGTGATGGCAAACACTGTGCCGATAAACATCAGCGGGACTTCCCACTTGATCAGCTTGAATGCAATCAGAATGGCACCGCCGATCAGCAGGGCCAGCACCGATGTTTCGCCCAGACAGCCGCCGACATTCCCGAGAACCATATCCTTAATAAAGGTCTCTCCGGGCGCGAGTCCGAGCGGGGTGGCCGCAGTAACGCCGTCAATGCCCATTACGCCGAGTTGCGGTTTGTCCCACGTGGTCATGAGCCCCGGGAAACCGATCAACAGTCCTACCCGGGCCACCAGCACAGGATTAAACGGGTTATAGCCCAGACCGCCGTACAACTGCTTGCCGAGAATGATAGCCAGGAAGCCGCCAAGAATACAGATCCACCAGGGTGCTCCGGCATTGAGGTTCATTCCCAGCAGCAGGCCGGTAAGAATGGCGCTGCCGTCTTTCCAGCTGGAGGGCCGTTTCATAAACTTGTTCCAGCCCTCTTCCGCCAGAACACATGATAGAGTGCAGAGAACCAGGACCTCAAGTGCTGCAAGGCCGAAGAACAGGACGGCAACAATCAGCGCCGGGGTCATGGCGGCCACGACGGTGAACATAATTTTATTGATCGTCGGCTTGTCGCGCATGTGCGGCGAGTTACTGACGACCAGCTTGGCCGGGTCCGGCAATTGAATGGTTGGCGTTTCTTCAGACATAAATCTATCCCTTTTTCCTCAGGCCGGCCTGAATCTCTATTTTGGCACGTTTAAACTGTTGATTGAGCGGGCGGTGCGACGGGCAGGAGTAGCTGCAGGATCCACACTCAATGCAGGCCATCACATTAAGTCGTTCGGCCCAGTCGAACCGCTTGTTTTCCACCGCCTGACTGATGGTGGCCGGAAGAATCTGCATCGGGCAGCAATCCACACAACGTCCGCAGCGAATGCACGGCTCGGAGGTGTATTGCGAAACTTCATCCTGCGAAATCAGCAGCACACCGGAGGTGTTTTTCATCACGGTCACATTGAGCGAGCTCTGGGCAATGCCCATCATTGGTCCGCCGAGCAACAGTTTGGCCGGTTGCTCTGTAATTCCGCCCGCCAGTTCGAGTGCCTTGGTAACCGGCGTTCCAATACGGAACTTCCAGTTGCCAGGTTCGACCAGCGGCTTGCCGGTGACGGTCGTAATGCGCTCGATGGAAGGCAGCCCCTTCACCACGGCATCCGCAATGGCGGCGGCCGAAGCCACGTTCTGCACCACACAGCCGACATCCATCGGCAGTTTGCCCACCGGAACTTCGCGACCGGTGACGGCATAAATTAATTGTTTTTCCGCACCCTGCGGGTAGTTGACCGGCAGACCCTGCACCTTGATGTTATATTTAGAAGCCACCTTGTTCAGCGCCTCAATGGCATCGGGCTTGTTGTTTTCAACACCGATGATGCCTGTTTTCAGCCCGAGAACGCGGGCAATGATGGCCGCACCGAGCACCACATCCTCGGCCTGCTCCAGCATCAGCCGGTGATCGGCGGTTAAATAGGGTTCGCACTCCGCTCCGTTCAAAATGAGAGTATCGACTGTTTTGCCTTCCGGCGGGGAGAGTTTGACGTGCGCCGGGAAGCCGGCTCCGCCCATACCAACAATGCCGGCATCCCAGATGCGCTGTTTCAGCACGGCGGCATCGGTTGTCTTCCAGTCGGCAATGGGTTCGAGCGGGCTGCCCCATTCGTCCTCTCCGTCGGCCGTGATTTCAATGCACGGCACGCTGATCCCTGTCGGCCCCGGCACTTTATCGATGGCCTTAATGGTTCCGGAGGTCGGAGCGTGCAGCGGAACGGAAACAAAACCGGATGCATTGGCAAGCAACGATCCTTTTTTAACCGTGTCGCCTTTTTTAACCAACAGCTCCGGAGGCGCGCCGATGTTCTGGTGCATGATCACTTTATAGCTGTCGAACAGCGGCGCTTCCTGAATGGCCTTGTGCGCGGAGAGCGCCTTCGAGTCGTTGGGGTGCACGCCCCCTTTAAATTTTCGTGGCTTGTCGCTCATTTGGATTCTCCTGCATAAGCGCCTTTTGCATGTTCGGTATCGATGCGCAATGCGGTGGTGGGACAGGCTGCGGCCTCGACCAGTTCGGGGCCGGGCGGGTTTTCATAGTTGGTACGAATCAGGAATCCGTCAATTTCCATATGATCCTCTTCGCCTGAAGCCTTCACACATTTGCGGCAGGCGATACAGGCGGTCTTACAAACGGCACGTTTGGCGGCCCCTTTTTCCGGCGAGTTACAGTAGACATGGGTCGTGGCGGCTTCCGGCACCATAATAATGAGATCTTTAGGACAGGCGGCCACGCAGTTTTCGCAGCCTACGCAGAGTTCTTTATGAACAATCGCCAGGCCGTCCTTAATTTCAATGGCTCCGAACGGGCAGGCTTCGGCACAACTGCCGAAGCCGAGGCATCCGTAGTCGCACCCTTTCGCCCCGCCGGCAACGAGTACTGCAGAACGGCAGTCGCGGACTCCGTTATATAGAGAACGAACCGTGTTGGGCACATCGCCGGAACAACGAACCAGCGCCACCATCTTATCCTTTTCTTCGGCAACAATGCCGAGATAGTCGGCAATCGCCGCAACATCTTCCGGCGAAGCCACCGGACATTGGTCCGGTGTGGCACTCTGGCTGACGACGCCTTTCGCAAAGTCGGCACAACCGGCATAGCCGCACCCGCCGCAGTTGGCACCGGGCAGCAGTTCGGTCACTTCTTCAATTCGTTCATCCACCTCAACCGCGAATGCCTTGGCCACAACCCCGATGATCACCCCCAGAAGAGCGCCCAGGATACCCACCGCGATAATTGCAATAATAGCTGTACTCATCGTGCTGATTCCTTAAACGAGCCCGGAGAAACCGAGAAATGCCATGGCAAGAATGCCGGCGGTGACAAGAGAGATGGCCGTGCCTTCAAAGGCTTCCGGAACATCAGCGAGGTCGAGCTTTTCCCGAAGGCTGGAAAATAGAATCAGGGCCAGCGCAAACCCCAGTGCAGAACAGAAGCCATAGATGGTTGCACCGTACCAGGTCGACTGGATGGACTCCGGTGCCGACTTGGCATTCAGCACCACGCAACCGAGCACGGCGCAGTTGGTTGTGATCAGCGGCAGGAAGATGCCGAGGCTTTCATACAGTTTCGCACTCAGTTTCTGCAGTATGATTTCAACCAGCTGCACCAGCGATGCAATGACCACGATGAAAACCAGCGTCTGCAGATACTCGAGTTTCATGGGCACCAGCAGAAAGCTGTTGATCAGCGAACTGACCAACGAAGCCAGTGTCATCACAAAGATCACCGCTCCGGACATACCCAATGCGGTATCCAGCTTTTTTGAAACCCCTAAGAATGGACATATCCCTAAAAACTTCGACAAAACAAAGTTGTTTACGAGAATGGCCCCGACCGTGATCACGAGAAATTCGCTTAACATGATGTTACTACCCCTTCGGTTCTTGGAACACGAACAAAACGCTTATCATACCGATGCAATGCGCTTCGGCAACACAGATCAATTTTCTGCAGCATATTTAGAACGGGTTTCAATAACACATTGATATAACGATATTAGTATCGATTAAAATATACCGTAACATCCACATAACCTCTTCGTCCCCATCATTTTTTAAATCTGAATTATTTCAACATGGAGCAAAAAATTATTGATAATTATTTGCATCTAACTTATACGAGTAGCCCATTCAGCAACGGAGGAGAATCCATGAGCACAAATCCAATAGGTAAAGGAACGAAAACCATCGGCATTAACATGTCTGGCGAGATGGCCGGAGAACTGACTGACCGCGCAGAATCAATGCACCTTTCTGTCAGCAAATACTGTAAAATTATTTTACAGCAGTGGGTAGAATCGGGAAATAAACTGAACCTGACCGAGCGCTAGTCGCTTCCAGCGTTTGGAACATTTCGTTCAGCCGGCCTCACCGAGGTCGGCTTTTTTCATATAAACCCGCAAACCCAGCGTGTTAAACACCAAGGTAAACAAGCACATCACCAACGCCGCCAACAGGAACAGGTTGCGATAGGCATAGTCCTGCGGAATCATCAGAACCAGCGCAACGGACAGCGCGCCTTTCAGACCGCCAAGATTGAGCACATGCTGCCACGCCAGCGGAATGCGGATGCGAACGAGCCTGAGCGCCGCACCGAATCCATAGACCACGACACTCCGGGCCATCAGCAAAGAAGCCAGAGAAATCAACAGAAGCCGCCAATGAAACTCACAGGAATGCGCTCCGATCTCCGCTCCGAGCATAAAAAACAGAATTGAATTCGCCAGTTCGCTTAAAAAATTCCAGAAGTCGCGATCAAACTCCACCAGCTCCCGCCCCGGCATAATCTCTTTGGGATACTTCAGCAAAACCAGCTTCATCGTTATGGTGGCAGCCATCACCGCCATCACGCCGGATACGTCCAGTCCTGCCTGAGCCGCACAGAAGACAAGATAAACAAAAAGAAGCGGCATCAGCGGACCAATGAAGTGGCTCTTCAGGGCTTTCCAGTTCCGCATCAGTGCCATACATGCCCAACCGGCCGCCATGCCCATCAGTATGGCGGCACCCATGGACAGAACAAACTTCAGCACCCCCTGACTAAAGAGTAATTCATGCCCCTCTACCACTTTCCCGAACATTAATGAAAAGAGAATGACTGTGGTTCCATCGTTCAGGAGCGACTCCCCTTCCACCAGCATTTTTAATTTTTCCGGGACAGGGAACACCTTGAAAATGGCCGAGACTGCAACCGGATCGGTGGCCGACATGATGGCACAGAAGAAGAGAACATCCATCCAGGGCAGGTCCGTGAGGAGTCGGATGGGCAGAGCCATGGCAAACATGCTCAACAGAATCCCCAGCGTAGCCAACAGCACGGAGGGCAGTGCTACCCGCAAGGCAATTTTCATCCGCAGCTTGCGGGAAGAATCAAAGATCAGCACCGGAAGTAAAATGTAGAGAATCACATCCGGAGAAAGACGGATCCAGGGCAGTTCAGTCAAAGTGAACTTTTGAACAATTCCATATCCGGTGCCGAAAAGCACCACCCAGCACACAACGGGCAGCGGGGAATTCCGGAAATAGTGTGAGATAGCACAAAGTGCAATCAGGAAGAAACAGACAAATACCAAGCCATGCACAACATCCATTCTCTACACCCTGCTTTCCAATGATTGGAAACTGCTACCTGCTCCGGGCCAGGCCATCCTGCCCCTCAAGCGGTTTCGTGTTCCAGCGCCGATGCATCCAGATCCACTGCTCAGGGGCTTCCCGCACAACATCCTCGATAATCCTGGTATACAACTGCGTTGCCTCGTGAATGGAGGCCGGCAAGCGGTCCGGCGGCGGCTCAATATGCGGATAAGCCTTCATTCGAAAGCCACCATCCGGCTTCCGGGAAATAAAGACCGGAATAATCGGCGCTTTCGACTGTGCAGCCATATAAGCCAACCCCGGAGAAGTGCAGGCCGGCTTTCCGAAGAAGTCAACAAACACACCTTCATCGCTCGTCATATTCTGATCAATAATCATGCCAACCACTTCGTTCCGCCTCAAAGCTTTCAAACAGTCGCGGTATGCATTTTTCGTGGAAAGAAACGTCAATCCCTCGTGCGCTCGGAGTTTTTCGATGACGTCGTTCACTGCCTTATCTTTAATACGCTTCACGATGACGCTCAACTTATAGCCATTGGCCGCCGTGGCCATTGGCATGAGCTCGAAATTGCCGACGTGAGCCGTCAGAACCAACACCCCTTTACCCCGCTCCAAGGCTTTTTCATAATGCTCCAGCCCATCGACCTCAACCACCTCACGCACCTTCTCCAGACCTTTTAAGGAATACCAGATCATCTCCATGAAGTTGATGCCCTGATAGCGGTACATGGTATTGATCACCCGCTTGCATTCCCGAGGAGAGAGTTCCGGCAGAGAACGCTCCAAGGCCTCGAATGCATCGGTCCGATGATGCCGCATAACACTTCCAAAAACAAAGCCGACAAAGCGGCCGAGCCCGCGCACTGCAGGCAGTGGAAGGATAGACACAAGTTTGAGCAGCGCTGTAAGTATGGCTTTAATCATGAATCGAAGGGTGCAGGAATACACCTGCCTGGGCAATGATTTTGAGTAAAATGATCGTCTCCCCCTCTTCTGCATATTAACGTAGGTCCATGATGAAAATACGAACTTTCGAAAACACGGAAAACCTGATTCTCCAAACATTGGAACTGTTGCGTACCACCCTTGGTTCCCCGGGTAACCTGATGCTCAGCGGCGGCTCCACGCCCTATGTCATCTATAACCGCCTTGCGGCCGATCCCTGTCCCGTGCATCCGCTGCGCAACTTGTTTCTGAGCGATGAACGCATGCAGCCGTTCAGTTCCCCAAAAAACAACGCCCACAACCTGCTCCCCCTGCTGCAGGGTTTGAATTGCCATGGAAACTTCCTTCAGGTCGATACCAAGCTATCCGCCCGGGCCGCCGCAAACCACTTCGAAGAGGGGTTGGAGCGCATGCAGACCGTGGATCTCGGCTTCCTCGGCATGGGAACTGATGGCCACACCGCCGGATTTTTCACCCCGGAACAGGCACGAATCAAAGATCAGCTTGCCCTGCACACCCAACGCCCTGACGGCATGGAAGGCGTCAGCGTGACCCCCGCCTTTTTCCAAAGGGTGGAAAAAATCATCCTGCTCGTAACCGGCGAATCCAAACGCGAAATCATCAACACCCTGCTGAACAATCCTCAAACCATCCCCGCCGGCATCGCCCTTTCCAACCATCCGAACGTCGAGCTTTGGACGGACATTCCGATTGCCGATTAATTATCTTAATGGATTCGCAAATACAGGACGAATCCGGTATTGGTTTTCGATTCAATTATGGAGCCCTACATGAACAATTTTGAACTCGTACGCACAGAAGACGTCAAGGAACTCAATACCCTTGCTAAAATCTACCGGCACATCCCGACCGGGGCGGAAATTATGTCGATGGAGAATGACGACGAAAATAAGTGTTTCGGCATCGCCTTCCGCACGCCTCCGTCCGACTCGACCGGCGTCGCGCATATTCTGGAACACACTGTTTTGTGCGGCTCCGAAAAGTATCCGGTTAAGGATCCGTTTGTTCAACTGCTCAAGGGATCTCTGCAGACCTTCCTGAACGCCTTCACCTATCCGGATAAAACCTGCTACCCGGTGGCCAGCCAGAACCTGAAAGATTTTCACAATCTGGTGGATGTCTATCTGGACTCCGTATTTCATCCGCGCATCACCCGCGACTTCTTCCAGCAGGAAGGCTGGCACTACAGTCTCGAAAACAAGGAAGACGACCTCAAATATAAAGGGGTGGTGTATAACGAAATGAAGGGCGTCTATTCCTCGCCTGATTCCGGCCTCATGGAAAGGTCGCAGCAGTCGCTCTATCCCGACACCACCTACGGCAAGGATTCCGGAGGAAACCCTGAAAACATTCCGGACCTCACCTATGAGCAGTTCAAAGCTTTTCACGAAGCCTTCTATCACCCTTCCAACGCGCGCATCTTTTTCTATGGCGACGATCCGGCAGACGAACGGTTTGCGATCCTGGACACCTATCTAAGCAAATTTAAAAAAATCGATCCCAAGTCAGAAGTGGCCCTGCAGCCCCCCCTGCCCGAACCGGTTCGAGTTGAACAGCCGTATGCCGTTTCTGCGGACGATGCGGATCCGAAACCGATGTTCACCGTCAACTGGTCGCTGCCTTCTCCAACGAAGGCTGAAACGGTTTTTGCATATAACCTGCTCGATCATATTCTCCTGGGCACCCCGGCCTCGCCGTTGCGTAAAGGTCTGATTGAATCGGGGCTCGGCGAAGATATCACCGGTGGCGGCATTGAAACCCATATGATTCAGATGATGTATTCCATCGGCCTGAAAGGGGTGGACACCCCGAATCTTGCCAAAGCCGAGGCGCTGGTTTTCCAGACATTGGAAAACCTTGCCGGCAACGGCGTTTCCCAGGACGACATTGAAGCCGCGCTGAACACCTTCGAGTTTGAGCTGCGCGAGAATAATTCCGGCGGGTTCCCGCGCGGGCTCTCCCTCTGGCTTAAATCGCTCAACGCCTGGATCTATGATGCCGACCCGTTGGAACTGATTGCTTTTGAACAGCCGCTTCAGGCACTGAAAAAGCTGGCCCGTGAGCCGGATTATTTTGAAAACCTGATCCGCACTTCCTTCCTTGAAAACAACCATCGCTCTACGGTCATCCTTATTCCGGACGGTGAACTGTCCGCCCGGAAAGAAGACGCTGAAAAACAGCATCTGGCTCAGATTAAAGCCAACATGAGCGACGCTGAACTGGACCGGATTGTGGCCAACACCAACCGCCTGCTGGAAATGCAGGCCACGCCCGATTCCGAAGAAGCACTTGCGACCATTCCCTTGCTGCAGCGAAGCGATCTGGACAAACATATCCGCACAGTTGAGCGGACGGTCGAACCACTGCATGGCGCGACGCTGATTAAGCACAACCTCTTCACAAACGGCATTCTCTATCTCGATATCGGCATGGACCTGCACGGACTCAGTCAGGAAGAGCTTCCCTACGCTTCCCTGCTCGGCAGCATTCTGTTGGAGATGGGCACCAAGAAAGAAGACTATGTGGCCCTTTCACAGCGTATCGCCAAAAAAACCGGCGGCATTTTCGGCACCCCCTTCCTTTCGGCGCAATTCGATGAAACCACCGGTATTACCCGCTTTTTCCTGAGAAGCAAATGCATGGCTGATCAAGCCGATGAGCTGCTGGATATCCTGCATGACGTGCTTCTGCAGCCCGACTTTTCCGATCAGGAACGCTTCAAGCAGATCGTGTTGGAACATAAATCAGAACTGGAGACCGGCGTGGTTCCGCGCGGACATTCCGCGGTGATGACCCGACTCAAGGCGCACCATCATGAAGCGCACTGGGTAAGCGAGCAGATGGGCGGTGTGGAAGCACTGTTCTTTATCCGGAAACTCGCTGATGAAATTGAAAGCAACTGGAGTGATATTCTCCAACGTTTGGAAAAAATGCGCCACACGCTGCTGGAACGCGAAACGCTCGTTATTAATGTCACTGTTGATCCTGCCGCAATGACTTCCGTCACCGGATCACTGGAATCTTTCATTCAGAAACTTCCAAACTCCGGATCTTTTGTTTCCAAAGAATGGAAACCGGCCGAACTGCCCGAATCGGAAGCTCTGACGGCCCCCACGATGGTCAACTATGTGGGCTGTGCAGCCAACCTGTATGACGCGGGCTATACGATGCATGGATCAGCCATGGTGATTACCCGCTACCTTCAAACCGCCTGGCTCTGGGAAAAAATCCGGGTTCAGGGCGGTGCCTACGGAGGCATGTGTGCGTTCGACCAACGTTCCGGGGTCTTCACCTTTGCTTCATACCGCGATCCCAATCTGGAAAACTCGCTGGTCGTCTATAAGGAAACCGGGGAATACCTTAAAAACCTTGAACTCAGCGAAGATGAACTCACCCGTGCCCTGATCGGGGCCATCGGCACGCTGGATTCGTATCAGCTGCCCGATTCAAAAGGATACTCCAGCTGCATGCGGTATCTACTGGATTATACCGATGCTGAACGGCAGCAACTCCGCAACGAGGTGCTGGCGACCACGCAGGAACATTTCAATGCGTTTGGTGAAACCCTTATCAAGGCCTTTGAGAACTCAGCTGTATCGGTTTTGTGCTCACCCGAGTCGGCCGAACGCGCCGGATTGGAAACGATGACCAAGGTGCTTTAACCTTTTGAAACGTAACGGCGGTGACGGACCACCGCCCTCCATTTTTCCAATCCTTGGAAAATAAAAAACGCCCGGTGAGAACCGAGCGTTTTGCATATCAGCTATTAAGCAGAATTAGTTGCTCTGCTTATTTCCGTACTCTGACTGGTATTTTCGATAAAGCGCTGTTTCTTCGTCATTCATGTATTTCTTAATATCATCAATAACGGAACCATCGGCTTTGAAGGATTTGATGATCGGTCCGAACTGCTCACCCAGCACCCGGTTTGCTCCGGTAGAGTCCCTACCGGCTTTAGCCAGTACAACCACGTTGATGGTTGGCCATTTCTTTTTATCCGGACCATAGACATCCAGACACATTTTCTGAAGCGACTGAGCCATTTTACGCGGGTTGTTGGGAGTTTTACTCACGTTCTTACCATCCGGTCCCTTTTTCGATGTACTCCAACCATCAATGTAGTTGGTGGTCAGAACGAAGATGGTATCGGGCTTCTGCTCAAGAATGGCCCAAGCCACACCACGGCCCCAGTGCATAAAGCCGCCAGGTGCATCCGGTGCATATTTCTGTTCAAGATCTTTCGGAACTCTATAGGGATAAGCCCATTTGGTGGCATAGAAAGGAAGCTTATCCACTTTTGTCGGATATTTATTATAGGCCGCCTCTACTGTCTTAGGCTTACCGGCAAAGCAATATTGATAATTCCCTTCAAGCGGATTAACCGGTTCCATCCAGTCCTTCACCTTTTGCTTGTTGGCTGGGGTTGCCAACTGCATGTTCGGCTCCATGGCCCAGTTATCGCCGGCAAAATAGGCCGTTACGTTAAAAAGGGTATATTCCGGCAGAGTATCAACCAGATCTTCCAGACGGTTACGAATAGTCAAACCGGTCATACGAGAGAATGGAGTATACGTAGTTCCACCTTTTCCGTCGTTGCCTCCGGAGATCGTTGCCGGACCGAAGTGCACCACAAACACGACCTTGTCGCCTTTGGCTTTAGCTCCGAAGAAATCCATTTCCGGCATCGAGAAACCAATACTTTCCATTCCACCCCCACCATCTCCCATGTTGCCCATACCGCCTTTAACACCAGTAATTTCCGGCATTTTGAATTCTGGCGTTTTGCGGGTTACATTTTTGACCACTACACGTTTGCGCAGTTTCGGCTTAGGCTTATTTTTTTTCACCTTCACAGGAACCTGCAGCTTTTTCAGCTTCTGCTTCGGGCGATTGACCTGTTTTGCTTCAAATTTTTGATCTTCTTTCTGGATGACCGTTACCGCAACAAAGGACACAGCTACCAGAATTAAAACGGCATGTATGCCGAGACTGATCATTGCCGCACTGGACTTCGCGTGCTTGGCAAAATAGCCTTTTTTCTTTTTATCACTCATATTTCACCTCAGAAACCAGGGATATAACGGCTCGTCATTGAGCCTGCTGTATAGGGATACGGCTGAGCGCCGGGGAATCTTTGTCTTTTTTCGAAAAATTCGAACTGCTCAGAGGGAGCAAAACAGAAGAGGCGGATAAATCCGCCTCTTCCCGTCGTTACATCGACATACTAAACGACATATTCTTAACATTTGCGGCTGCACACGCATCCATAACCCGAATAATGCGGCCATGGACGGCTTTGTCGGCCGGCATGATGTTTACAATCAACTCACTACCTGATGAATCTGCAGCTTCTTTCAACGAAAGCAACTGCCCGATAAGATCATCAAGATTAGCTTCTTCACTACCGAATATCATCCCGTTGATGATGATGTCACCGAGTTCAGAAACCTCGATAAGCACCTCAATCGGCAGGTCCAATGATTCAGGCACATCTACCTTCGCAGGAAGCATGAAGGAGAGATCGGCTTCCTTTTTGATCAGCGATGCCGTTACCATGAAGTAGATGAGCAGCAGGAATACGACGTCAATCAGCGGAGCAATTTCAAGCTCAGCCTTCTTATTCATCATTTCTTCAATAAGTTTCATCGTTATTCCTCGAAGGTTGCATAGATGAGGTCGGTTGCACCGACTTCACCACAGGCAATCATGATGTCTTTACAAGTTTTGTACTCCACACGCTGGTCAGCGCGGATCAGAATACGCAACTCAGGATTAAGGTTCATTTCCGTATCGATCTGAACTTTGAGTTCTTCAACCGAAACCGGCGTGGTTCCCACATAAACCTGATTATTGGCATCAATCGACAACATCATCCGGTTTTTCGTATCATCAGGAACTTTGGCATGTGAAGATTCAGGAATCTCAATCTCCACCTTTTCCAATTCCGTAACAACCGAAGCCACCATGAAGAAGATGAGCAACAGGAAAACCAAGTCGATCATGGGTCCCATGTCGATTGCTACGTCGTCCCTGGCTGGACTTTTAATTTTCATTTCACACCTCGCTTTGGAGGGGTTGATAATACACAGGTATCAAAAGACCCCGACTTACTCACCTGCATTCTCGAATCCGAGCGGAAGTTCGCCGGTTTCAAGCGTATCAAGCAGTCCGCCGATATTACGGCCGAGTGTAGCAGTGGATTTAATAAAGCTGTTACGGAAGTAGTAATAGGACAGCATGGACGGAATCGCGATCAACAGACCGGTAGCCGTTGTTACAAGAGCCTCACCAATGTTACCCGCAAGTGCTTCCGGCTTACCCATACCCTGGGAACCAATTGTCTGGAAGGCCTTAATCATACCGGATACCGTACCGAGCAGTCCAAGCATCGGAGCAGTTGCACCGATAATTGAGAGGTAGTCGATCGGTTTCATGTAAGAAGTAATTTCTTCAGTAGAAGCTTCGTCGATGGCTTCTTTTACTTTATTGAAATTGATTTCACGGGTAGTGGAACAACGCTCGAGACCCGCCTGGAAAACGTAGGTAAAGAGAGTTTCATTTTCTTTGCAAAGACTATGCGCTTCAACAATCTGCTTGTCTTTCATCAGCTGAATGAATTCCGGAATAAGGTCCGGGCGCAGCAGCACTTTTTCGCGCAGTGCCAGACCGTTCTGTACGATGAAATACACCATACCCATAGACATCAGACCGAGCGGCCACATGGCCCAACCACCCTGTTTGATCATCTGCCAAAGTGTTGTTTGCTGTACGCTTGCCGCAGCAACCTCTTCAGTTGCCGCTTCTTCCTGGGCAAAAGCAACCGGGCCCATAACCAGACTCAAGCAAAATGCCAGTTTGATAATTTTTTTTGTCATTTTATTACTCCTTCTCCTGTCAGTTAGACTTCTTCAGATTCCAAAGATTCGTTCAGTTCCTTCTCAGCACGCAGCTTTTCAATTCGAATCTTAAGCTGCTGGGCTAAATCGTCTTCATTCGTATTTTTGTACAACAGCGAAATCTGCCGGATAACCTCTTCCGCGGAATCATACATTCCGAGTTCCGTGTAGACTTCTGCACAAAGCAATTCTGCCGGTTGCATCCAATCCGGATCCTGACTATTGAAAGCAATCACCTTTGCCACGAGTTCCATCGCATCGGCATATTGCTTCTTAAGAGTCATCAGTTTCGCTGTGATATACAGCTTTTCCGGTGCGGCATCACTGGAAAGTCCTTCGCTCCAACCATATTTAGAAAGCAGTTCTTCGGCTTCATCCGGCCGCTCACCATCAATCAACGCCAACGCCTGATAGATGCGACCCTTTTCCTGAAGTTCCGGATCGCGATCATCCGCAGCCAATTTTCCGGCGAATTCGAGCGTTTTATCAAAATTCTTCGTTTTATAATGAAGCTCCATCAGAAGCGCATTATAACGGGAAAGGTTTGACGGAATATCGGAATATTCAGCAAAAGGAGCCATTGCGCGGTCCAACGCGGAAATAATTCTTTCATATTCACGGTTCTGATTCATCTCGTTGAGCTTGTCCTGATCGATATTCACATCGAACACCAACTCTTTAATGGTGTTGGCACCCAATCGAATCGGACGGGGGGATTTCCCCGTTGAGAACTCGATCCAGTCGCCATTGGGGCCCACTTCGCGACCCACAATGGATCCTTCCCATGATTTATCTCCGGGCATAATCAGCTTGGCTTTAATTGGTGCTGCTTCCGCAGCAATTCCCGTCATAAACACGCCGGAAAGGGCGAGGCATAGAATTGATTTATTCATTATTGGCTCCCGTATTTCTTGAGCTGTGCACGAACTTTTTCGGCCAGTGGGTTTGTATTGGTATATGGATCTTCCAGCATGGCCTTCAACGTATTGACGGCATCTTCTTCGCGACCCATTTTAAGCAGAATATCGGCGGATGCCAGATAGCCTTTAGCCGCCCAATCGCCATCGGCGTAACTCTTAAAGAGCAGATATACCCGCTGATAGAACGAATGTGCCGCCTCAAGGTCTCCAGCCTCCTGACGGCAGTTCCCCATACCGTACATTGCCTCAGCAAAGAGCGGGCCGCGCCATTCCGGAACGCCCATAACCATGTTGTAGGAAGCTTCTGCCTCGGTGAGTTTTCCCATTCTGAATTCTGTATCGGCTTTAATGATCTGCGCCCAGCCCATAAAGGCTTCAGCACCGAACATTCCCTGCGCTTCATCAATGCTCCAAAGTACCTCTTTATCGTTTTCGTTAGCGAGATGCATATAGGTTTTCGCACGGTACGCATGCCAGAGCAGATCAGATTCCTCGTAATTGGTTACAAAGTAATCATAAAGACGCTGCATTTCATCCACATTGCCGGTGTCAACTGCAGCATCACACATCAAGGAAAGTGATGCCGGTGTTGTCAGTTTGAGATCAGTATTGGCTTCCAGCAGTTCTGCTCCCATTGCAGCAGCAATATCATCGCCCTGCAGCAACGCCTGAGCAACCTGAAGGCGCAGGCGCAACACTTCGTAGCGCGGATCAATGTTCGTCAGCTTCAGTTTGAGCTTAACAGCCAAGCCTTCGCGATCTTCTTCAGAGAGGTGGAAGTTGGCCACTTTCACGAGTTCTAAAATAATCTTATCCACCCCCTGCTGTTCAGCATCATTACCAAACCGCTCGATAGAGCTCAGGTATGCACTAACAGCATCCTGCACCTGCCCCAGTTCGATCTGAGCCTGGCCAATCCAGAATACCGATTCCGCCACGTCCGCTTTTTCTTCCCAGCGATCCATGTAGTAGTTCATCAAATCGATGATTTCCTGCCACTTATACTCCAGTTTGTAAACCTTGGCCGCCTGGAAGGCCGCATAAGAGGCCTGCAGAGAAGTGGTTGCTTTATCAATACCTTTCCGATAATCGGTCAGTGCGCGGTCCAGAGTGTGAGGATCTTCATTTGTTGCTTCTTTAGCCGCTTCGATATCACCCCGCATACTGTACGCTTCCGAAACCAGAACGTCTTCCGGATAAGTATCAATGAACTTGGTGAAGGCAGCCTCTGCTCCTGTAATCTCTTCAAGACCGAACCGACAAACCCCTTCGCGGAACAGAGCAGCCGAGAGGTGCTCTCCATATTCATTTTCAGCCTGATACTGCTCAAAATCTGTCAGAGCATTTTTATAGTCAGCCTGCATCATAAAGGTCATGCCACGATAATAGATGGAATCAGCAACGTGCTGGCTCTGTTTGTAATTATCGATAATGACCGAAAACTGTTCGCCGGCTTCTTTGTATTTCCGGTCCTGAAAATAACCAAAGGCGAGCATGTAGTGCATATCGGACTGAAGAGAAAGTTCATCCTCATCTTGAGTAGCCGGCATACTTTCAATATAGCCGCGCATGCCGATAACACCGCTGAAGTTCTGCTTAATCAGATTATCCCGTTCCATCATAGAAAGCAATGTACGCGCATACTGCCCGTCCGGCCGCTCTTCCAGATAGAGAATAATCCGTTCTTCAGCCCGTTCGACCTGACTGATATCATAGAGGATCAGTACTGACTGAAGCATGGAAGCTTCCCCGATTTCACTCGTACGGTCTTTTTTATAGAGCTCATCAAACAGGACATAGCCTTCCCAGTAACGCTTAACTTCAGCGTAAATCTGACCAATGCGGAAGGTTACTTCATCCTCATAGGCAGGAAGTTCCTCGAGGGTCTTCTTGGACTCTTTGATGTCGGTAATTTCAGTGCGGCGCTCTTCAATATCACCCTCCGGAATACCGCGCTTAATATCAGCTTCCAGTTTACTGGTAAGTTTTTCGATGCGAACATCCGCAAACTCGAGAAGTTTTTCACGAGGCAGAACCATACGGTACAGCAACAGGGCGTTAAGGAAGTCGTCATCCTCGAAACGGGCTTTACCCGCTTTCATCAGCGTAAGGTTGAGCGAGATGTCGTATTTTGAATCGGTACGGTAAATGCGAGGAATCCAGCCGAACAGTTCACGCCAGCTTTCAGCTTCAACCAATGCACGTACAATCATGATCTGACACAGACCTTCCACGCGGGGATCTTTGGCATTTTTAGCGGCGTAACCGAGCGGTTCAACAGCCTCAGCCCACTTCTCCTGACGGAAACGGGCCTGACCCAGTAAGAGATTTGCATTATACAAATCTTCTTTTTCCAAATCCGGAAGAGCCAACAGCCGCATCGCCAGTTCTTCAATTTTATCCCACTCCTGAGTATCAAAGAACCCCTGAGCCATCATGCGTAATGCCATGCGCTCCTTTTTACGCGGTTCATTCTCAAGGTAGGTTTCCAGAACGGTCACACCGGCTGGCGCATCGCCCACCTGGTAATACGCACGTGCCAGTTGGAAACGGCAGGTCTGCGCGGTATCCCGACCCTGCGGATCTGTTAGAGGTCCGGTACGGTTGATTACCTCAATCAGAGCTGGTATTGCTCCGCGATAATCACCGCGTTGCAACATACGGTCTGCGCTACCAACAAGGTCGGTAATCCCCATAGACGAATAATCCTGGGCCACAGCAACGCCGGATGATAGCGCAACAGCAACCAAAGTTGCCTTTAACGCATGTCCGTAAGAACGGCAGAGAAACTTCATATACTTACCCCTCGTTACATAGTAACAAAAAAATCAGATAACCTTTCAGCTATCAAACCCGACCGGAGAGCGCACTCAACCCGGTTCGAAACACAATAATTGCGATTCGTGACAGACTATTATCCTTAGGAAACAATTCAAGCCTATAAGCCAAAAAAAGAAGCATACACGGGCCATTCAGGCGCGTCCTGCCTGTTTCATAATTGTGTTGCCTACATAGCAATCTTCAGGCCGACAGCTCAGATATTTCAATTGCTCCAGACCCCGAAAACGTATCCCCCTGCAAAGCAACACAATCGGAATTAAGGGTAAAAATGGTCCAACTTCAGCTCTCAAGACAAATCCCGGCATCCGAATCGTACAAAAAGGGAATAATGGCTGCCCCTGATAGCTCTGCGGACAGGCCAAAAAAATTTATTAACGGCTGGCTGTAACCGCTTCTACAGCAGAAAAAGAGGCTTCTTCGTCCTGCTTGAGGGTTCGTTCCCCCACCAGCTTAATCGCCAGAGCGCCTAGAGGGGCCGTGAATAGGATACTCATGACAGCAACTGCAAGAATCACATTCCCCGGAGCGGTACCCATCCCGGCGGCCTGCATAGCCATCAGAGGAACCGCGCCGATTGCAGCCTGCACGGTTGCTTTCGGCCAATAGGAAACCACAGCAAACAGACGCTCTCTCATATTTAAAGGACTTTTAATCAATGAGATCATCACACCGACACTTCGTGCCGCAAGCCCGCAGACAATCACTGCAAGGCCGGAAAGCCCCGTTTGCCAGGCCAGAGCAACATCCACCTGAGCCCCGACCAGCGTAAACAGCATGATCGATGCAAAAACCCAGAGTTTCCCAAGTTTGGAAGAAATTTCATGCGCCATCCGCTCGCGCTTTTCGAGGATAATAAAACCCGTCGCCATCACGGCCAGCAAAGCCGCAAAGGGAACCCCAACGTCTTCAAGCAGATACTGAACGCGGACCAAAAGAATAGAAACCCCGATCACAATCATGGTCCGTTTGGTGGCCCGGGGATTGAACCGTTCAAAAACCTTCAGCAAGACAACGCCGATAATCAACCCGACCGCAATGCCCGCAACAATCGACACCGGAATCCCGGCAAACTTCATGAGCACATTATCTGACGAACCGGTATAGAAACCCAGAAAAACCGAAAAGATAACAATGGCGACCACATCATCGAGCGATGCCGCAGCAAGGATCATCGTTGGAATCCCCTTCTTCGCCCCCATCTTCCGCTTAATGAAGCTAATCATCATCGGCACCACCACGGCCGGCGAAACCGCCGCAACAATGAATCCGAGCATGGCCGACTCCAAATGCGTCAGCGGAAGAAACTTCGGGCCGATCAGCGCAATCGTTCCGCCCTCAAGAATTCCGGGAATAAACGACATCAGTAGCGCCTGCACCCCGACCCGGTTCAGCACATCGCGGCTCAGCTCAAACCCGGCCCGCAGCAGAATAATGATCAGCGCAATCATCCGAAGGTCGGAAGAGGCCTCCAAAAAGCCCGGCTCCATCAGGTTCAACACAAATGGACCGAAAATAACGCCAAGAAATAACATGCCGAGCAAGCCCGGCATCCGTAATTTACGGAACACCCAATCCGCCAGCAAACCCAGCAGGATCATCTCGGCAATGCTGACCGCCATCATTCAGTCATCAGATAATTCTGCACATAATCCGCCACGCCATCCTCAAGCGCCGTAAACTCGGCATCATAACCGACCGACCGCAATTTGGTCAGATCCGCCTGCGTGTGATACTGATATTTTCCCTGCAGATGCTCCGGCATATCGATAAAGGTGATATTCGTCTCGCGACCCATCGCCGTGAAAACCGACGAAACCAGATCAACCCACGTGCGTGGCGTTCCGGTTCCGCAATTAAAGACGCCGCCCGCCTGGCGGTTTTCACCAAACCAGAGCGTCTCATTCACCGCATCTTTCACATATACAAAGTCACGAACCTGCTCGCCATCCTTGTAATCCGGACGGTGCGATTTAAAGAGCTTCACTTCGCCGGTTTCCAATATCTGGAAATAGGATTTATGGATCACCGAACGCATATCGTCTTTGTGCGCTTCGCCGGGACCGTATACATTAAAATATTTCATACCGGCGATCTGCCCCGCAATCCCCTCTTTCAAGGCCCAGAGATCAAACATGTGCTTGGAATATCCATACATATTCAGCGGCTTAAACTTCGGCGTCTCTTCGTCGGCATCGGAATAACCCAGATTGCCATCGCCATAGGTCGCCGCACTGGAGGCATAAACAAAGCGCACATCATTTTCCAGACAGGTTTCGCACAGGGCCCGGGTATAGCCATAGTTGTTTTCAGCCAGATAGTCGGCATCCTTCTCGGTCGTCGCACTGCAGGCACCCAGATGATAAACCGCCTCAACCTCATTCAGAAGCCCGTCGCCGATCACGGTAAACAGATCGCCCTTATCGAGATAATCCTCATAGCGCAGGCCGACCAGGTTTTTCCACTTTTCGCCCATACCCAGCGAATCGACGATCAGAATATCGTCCTCCCCGCGCGCATTCAGCTCTTTAACAATGTTGCTGCCGATAAATCCGGCCCCGCCCGTTACAATGTGTTTAATACTCATATCAAATCCGTCCTATCTGTCAGATCAATCCGATCCGCCCTCTTTCCCGTAAACTTCCAGAATGCGCCCAATAACATTGGTAGTGGAGCGACCTTCCACCATTTTTGCCAGCACCACTTTTCCGCCGGCGGCCTCGACCTCTTCGCGACCGGAAACATAGTGGGCCCAATCCTCGCCCTTCACGAGCACGTCCGGTAGCAGCTCTGCAATCATTTCGCGCGGCTCGTCCTCATCGAACAGCACCACATAGTCGATGCACTCCAGCGCGGCAATCACGCGGGCGCGGTCCTCCTCGCAGACAATCGGGCGGTCATCGCCTTTGTTCCGCCGCACCGAAGCATCAGAGTTCATTCCCAGCACCAGCACATCGCCCTGCTGCCGGGTAAACTGCAGATAGGTCACATGGCCGGGATGCAGAATATCGAAACACCCGTTCGTAAACGCGACCACCGTCCCCTGCTCTTTTAAACGCGCCCGTTCAGCCACCATCTGCTCGCGGGTCAGAATCTTGTCTTCAAAATTTCTCATAAGCTCTCTTCCAATGGTTGGAAACCTCCGTTTCCAAGGTCTGGAAAACATGACGTTTTCTTCCAATCATTGGAAGCCGGAAAAAAAGAAAGGCGGGATGGTCTTCGACCATACCCGCCTGCAACTTCCAACCTCTGGAACTTTAGTTCTTTTTAAAACAGAGGGTGGCGTTATGCCCGCCGAAACCGAGCGAATTGCTCAGTGCAGCGTTGATTTCCATTTCGCGAGCGACGTTCGGGACATAGTCCAGGTCGCACTCGGGGTCGGGATTGGTGAGATTGATCGTCGGCGGCGCAATGCCGTCGCGAATCGCCAACGCACAGATGGCCGCTTCCACCCCGCCGGCCGCGCCAAGCATGTGCCCGGTCATCGACTTGGTGGAGCTGACAGCCGTTTTATAGGCTTTCTCTTCACCGAGCGCCTTCTTAATGGCAATCGTTTCACCCTTATCGTTGTAATAGGTCGAGGTTCCGTGGGCATTGACATAATCAATATCATCCGGAGTCAAACCGGCATCCTTGATCGCCAGCTTCATGCCGCGAGCAGCCTGCTCGGCTTCTTCGGCCGGAGCCGTGATGTGGTAGGCATCGCCGGTTCGACCATATCCAGCTGCTTCACAGTAAATCGTAGCGCCGCGGGCCAGTGCATGCTCTTCGGATTCGAGAACAATAATGCCCGCTCCTTCGGACATCACAAATCCGTCGCGTTCTTTATCGAACGGGCGGGATGCACCTTCGGGATCGTCGTTGCGGCGGCTGGTGGCGCGGAGTGCGGCAAAGCCGGCAACGCCCAGCATGGCAACAGATGCTTCGGATCCGCCGGCAATCATCACATCGGCATCGCCGTACTGAATGATGCGCATGGCCTCGCCGATGGAGTGTGTACCGGATGCACAGGCACTGGTTACACAGAAATTGGGGCCTTTAAAGCCATATTTGATCGAAACATATCCCGAGAGGATATTGGTGATCATCTGAGGGATGAGCTGCGGGGAAACGCGGCGCGGGCCCTTTTCATAGGCCTTAAGACATTCGTTCTGCATGTACTGCATGCCGCCGATTCCTGAACTGGCAATCACGCCTACGCGCTCCAGATCAAGTTCATCTATTTTCAGGCCGGCGTCTTCGATGGCCAGGTCCGAAGCAGCAACGCCCCAGATCGAAAAGGGATCCATCTTGCGGACATCTTTTTTTGCAACATGTTTTTCAACGTCGAGATCCCGGATTTCTCCGCCAATCTGTACGGGATAGTTTTCGATATCGTCCATGCCTTGAACAGGTCCGATACCGGATTTTCCGCTTTTAATGCCTTCCCAGAACGCATTCAGTTCACTTGCGACCGGCGATACCACACCTAGTCCGGTTATCACTACTTTACGTCCACTCATTTCCCGTACCTCGAAATTATTTTATATCATAAATGGCCGGAATACCCTCATTCGAGTGTTCCGGCCATTCAAAAATCAAAACGCTGGTCTATTCAAAACCTTTTTCAGTCAGGTAGCTGATAACGCCACCAACAGAAGTCAGTTTTTCAGCATCTTCGTCCGGAATTTCCGCACCGAATTCTTCTTCAAATGCCATTACGAGCTCAACGGTATCAAGTGAGTCAGCACCGAGGTCTTCAATGAAAGAAGCTTCAGTAGTAACCTGGTCCGCGTTCACGCCCAGCTGTTCAACAATGATATCTTTTACTTTATCTGCAAGTGCCATTTCTATTCTCCTTATTCCTAGGTTTACACAATAAACATTACATTACCATGCCGCCGCATGTCGAGAGGACTTGCCCTGTAACATATGCGGAGGCATCACTAGCCAAAAACAGTACAACATTCGCAATATCTTCCGGCTCACCGAAACGGTTCAACGGAATCAGCTCTTTCATTTTCGCCTGAACCTCATCATCCAACGCATCGGTCATGGCCGTGCGGATGAAGCCCGGTGCAACCGCATTACAGCGGACGTTCCGGGAGGCCAATTCCTTCGCAACCGTCTTGCTGAAGGAAATCACCCCTCCTTTAGAGGCGGCATAGTTCGCCTGACCGGCATTGCCCATCAGACCGATCACCGAAGCAATGTTCACAATGGTGCCGGAACGCTGCTTCATCATACCGCGCATAGCGGCTTTGGTGCAGAGGAAAACCCCCTTCAGGTTCACATTCAGAACCGCATCCCAGTCGTCCTCGCTCATACGCATCAGCAGGCCGTCTTTCGTGATGCCGGCATTATTCACCAGAACATCAATTTTACCGAAATCTTTGGTAATGGCTTTAATGCCGGCCTTCACGCTTTCGCCTTCAGCCACATTTACGCCATAGCATTCAACCCTGCGGCCGGTCGCCTTAACTTTTCCTGCTGTTTCTTCAAGCCATTCAGCATTGAGGTCGCACAGCGCAATATCAGCACCGGCCTCAGCAAGCTTCACCGCAATGGCCTGTCCCAGGCCGCGAGCAGCACCGGTTACCACAGCAACTTTATCGTTCAATTCAAACATGTATTTCCCCTATTCCTTTTCCAGATCAGAAAGTTGGCCGATGTTACGGACTGCGACCGTCTTGTCAATACGCTTTATAAGACCGGCCAGCACCTTGCCCGGACCACACTCAACAATTTCTTCAACACCATCAGCTGCAAGCTTCTGAACCGAAGCCACCCACTGAACGGAAGATGTGATCTGTTTTACCATGTTGTTCTGAATATCCGCATCAACATGTGTGCCGGCCGTTACATTCGAAAGCACCGGCTTCGCAGGGGAGCCCAGCTCCACACCCGCAAGAAAATCATTCATCTTATCTGCCGCAGGCTGCATCAGCGGCGAATGGAAGGCCCCCGCCACCGGAAGCCGAATTGCGCGCTTGGCACCGGCTTCCCTGCATAACTCTTCCGCTTTTTCAATCGACTCGGCCGTACCGGACAGCACCGTCTGGGCCAGCGAGTTAAAGTTAGCCACGTGACATCCGGCTTCCGCCGCAATTTCCACCAGCTTATCGCCATCCAGATTCATTACCGCAAGCATTGCACCCGGATTTTCCTCGCAGGCGGCCTGCATAAACTCACCGCGGGCCTTCAGAATTTTAATCGTGTCTTCAAAACTCACAACGCCCGCCACATAAAGCGCAGTCCACTCGCCGAGACTGTGACCGGCAAGCACATCAAATTCGAGATCAGGCTGCTTTAGTTCCAATGCCTGGAAAGCCGCCGCGCTGGCCACAAAAATTCCGAGCTGTGCGTGATTCGACTTATTGAGCTCTTCCTGCGGGCCGTCAAAACAGATCGAACTCAGATCATATCCAAGAATTTCGTTAGCCTGATCAAACAGTGCCTTGCACTCCGGAATGGCATCTGCGAGGTCCCTGCCCATTCCGACCACTTGCGATCCCTGTCCGGGAAATACGATTGCTCTTTTCATTATTTGCCCCATTCCAAAACATTGGCGCCCCAGGTAAAGCCGCCGCCAAAGACAGTCAGCACCACCAGATCACCTTTAGTGATTGAACCATCCTTCACCGCTTCATCCAGCGCAATCGCGAGAGCGGCCGAGGAGGTATTGGCATATTTTTCAACATTGGTATACATGCGGTCCGCAACTTTCAGGCGCTTGGAAATGGCATCGATGATGCGCACATTGGCCTGATGCGGAATAAAACATTTGATATCGGCGGCAGAAACACCGTTTTTATCCAGAGCCTGAACAACCGCTTCCGTCATACGGGTCACCGCATGCTTGAAAACTTCACGTCCCTGCATTTGCAGATAATGCTGTTTCTGGTCAATCATCTCATGCGAGATCGGGTTACGACTGCCCCCGCCGGGCGTGGACAGCAAACCGGCGAGCGAACCATCGGATCCCATCACCGAATCCATCACCCCTCGGCCTTCACCCCCGGCCTGCAATACGGCTGCGCCGGCACCATCGCCGAAAAGGATACAGGTGGACCGATCTTCCCAATCCAGAAAAGTGCTCATTTTTTCAGCACCAATGACCAATGCGTTCCTAACCGCGCCGGAGGCAATCTGCGCCCGGGCGTTATCCATGGCATAGAGAAACCCGGAACAGGCGGCTCCCAGATCGAAACAGAACGCATTTTTTGCGCCGATTTTTTCCTGCACAAAACAAGCGGTACTGGGGAAAAACATATCAGGGGAAAGTGTCGCAACAACAACCAGATCAAGCTCTTCAGCAGAGATCCCGGCATCTTCAATGGCTCTTTTAGCGGCCTCAGCACCGAGATCCGAAGTCGCCTGACCGTCCGCGGCAATGTGCCGTTCACGCATACCGGTTCTCGAATAAATCCACTCGTCCGTGGTGTCGACAATGCTTTCAAGATCTTTATTCGTCAGCACCTTTTCAGGCACATAAGATCCTGTTCCAATGATTGAAACTGTCCGTTTTGATTCCATGCAGGTGTTCCGTGAAAATGCTAGGTTTCGGGATTTATACGCTGAAGTTCAGCTTCAATCAAATGGTTTACGTCGTGATCAATGGCCTCAGAGGCCACACGAATTGCATTTAACGTGGCAAAAGCGTTCGAAGACCCGTGCCCGATAATCACCACCCCGTTCGCTCCAAGCAACGGAGCACCGCCATAAGAGGAAGGATCGGCATGCGACTTCATTTCTTTGAAAACACCACGCGACAGCAAATATCCGAGCATACGGCCAATATTTTTCCGGAACATGGTTTTGAGCCAGTTTCCGATCATTCGGGCAACCGCTTCGCTCGTTTTCAGCACGACATTTCCAACAAAACCATCACAAACCGCAACACTGACCTTGCCATTGAACAGATCCCGGCTTTCAACATTGCCGATAAAGTTGAGATGCGTTTTTTCAAGCAAACCGAACGTTTTCTTGGTGGTCTCATTTCCCTTGGCCGCTTCTTCTCCGATACTGAGAAGACCAACGGTAGGCTCTTTGACCCCGAGAATCTCACGGGAATAAATATTCCCCATCACGGCAAACTGCTGAATCATCTCCGGCGTACTATCGGGATTTGCACCGGCATCGAGCAATACAAACGGGCCCGTCTGCGTGGGCATCACCGTTGCAATGGCCGGACGGGAAACCCCCTTCAATGTGCGCAGCTTCAGTGTGGCCGCCGCAACAGCAGCACCGGTATTCCCGGCAGAAAAGACCGCATCGGCCTTTCCGTCCTTCACCAGCATTACCGAACGGGCAATCGACGAATCCTTCTTGCGGCGAATAGCAACCGCCGGAGATTCACCCATTTCAACCACTTCCGTGCAATGAACAATTTCAATGCACGAAGGAACCGTGCCCTTGTGCTTGGCAAGTTCGGCCTGAATGGCTGTTTCGTCGCCTACCAGATAAAGTTTTTCCAGACCCTGAAGATTTTCAGCGGCCTGGAGTGTTCCGGCAACGATTTCCTGAGGAGCGTAATCGCCCCCCATCGCATCTATTGAGATACGCATGATCTCTAGTCTTCAGCAGTGACCGTGAGAACTTGGCGTCCGTTATAGTATCCGCAGCTCTTGCACGCATGGTGCGGCTGAGCCGGTGCCCCACACTGGGAGCAGGAAGAAGCGCGAGCAATCGGCTTCTTCGTATTCTGAGCCTTACGGCTTGCTGTTTTACTCTTAGAAGTTTTTCTTTTTGGAACTGCCATCGCAATCCTCCTTACGTTCTATAAATTCAAACCGTCCAACGCCGACCAGGCACTCGGACCATCCTCAGTCTTGCATGTGCAAGAGCCCTTATTCAAATCAACACCGCACTGAGGACAAACCCCTTTGCAGCCTTCACTGCAAACCGGAAAACCCGGCATATGCAGTAGAATTTCTTCCCGAAAATCATCCGTAAGATCCACCGAATCGGTGCCCTCTGGGGCGGGATAAGCGCGTAGAAAATCGGAAACGCTTACCGTTGTCGAGAAAAATTCGGAACATCTTGCACACTGCAGATCCACATCCACATCCAACATTCCCCGAACAACCAGCTCATCAGAAACCCGCTGAGCATGAAGCTCATAGTGCACATCCTTCGGATTCCGAATAAACTGCTCCTGCTCCACTCCTATAATAGAGCCAGACTCATCACCCTTATAATCCGATCCCTCTTCAGGAATCCGCGCCACCATTATCTTCATCCGTTGCTCTCCGAAATTTATTTGCGGTTGATAGTGAGTCTGAATGGATCCAAGTTTCAAGTTTCAAGTTTCAGCATTCCGCGCTACGTTCCCCGCATGCAATTTTCCGACCTCATCCAAAACGAAAAGATTCTGCGCGCCATCTCCGACTGCGGCTTCGAAACCCCGACCCCGATTCAGGCCCAGGCCATCCCTGCCATTCAGGAAGGACGCGACATTATCGGCTGCGCCCGCACCGGCACCGGCAAAACCGCCGCATTCGCCCTGCCGCTGATCCAACGACTGGAAGACACCTGGACCGCCGCCCGCGAAATTCGCGTACGCTCCCTGATCCTCTCGCCCACCCGCGAGCTGGCCATCCAACTATTGGAAAACATTCAAAAGTTCGCCGCCCACACCGAACTCACCACCCTGCTCGTGCATGGCGGCACCGAATACGAAGAACAGATTCTGACCCTACGCAAAGGCGTTGACATCCTCATCGCTACACCCGGCCGCATGCTCGACCTGATCGAGCGAAAGGCCCTCCGACTCGACCAGGTGGAAGTATTTGTGGTCGACGAAGCCGACCGCATGCTCGATATGGGCTTTGCACCCGACATCCGCAAAATTGCCCCCATGATCCCCCAAACCCGGCAGGCCCTCTTCTTCTCCGCCACCATGCCGCCCGAGGCCCTCTCCCTCGCCACCGGCATTCTGCAGAAGCCGACCCACATCTCATCCGACCCGACTTCCGCCGCCGCGGAAAATATCACCAAGCAGCTCTACTATGTGGAAAAGAACAACAAGAACGTCCTGCTCAGCTGGATTCTGAACAAACTGGAATACGAACGCATTCTCATCTTCTGCCGCACCCGCCGCGGCGCCGACCGCCTGACCGCCAGCATGAAAAAGCAGAACCTGCCCGTCGATGTACTCCACGGCGAAAAAGAGCAGCGCCATCGGCAGGATATTCTGGAAGCCTTCAAATCCGGCGAGACCCCGGTACTGATCGCCACCGACCTCGCCGCCCGCGGCATCGACATCGAAAACATCTCGCACATCATCAACTTCGACCTGCCGAACGAAACCGAAACCTTCGTACACCGCATCGGCCGCACCGCCCGCGCTGGCGCCTCCGGCATTGCCCTCAGCTTCTGCGACCCCACCGAAAAGGGATACCTGCGCGACATCCAGGCCCACCTCAACGAAGACCTTGAACTCATCGAAGATCATCCCTTTCACAGCGAGCAGGTGAAAAACTATTCCGGCAACGTGCAATCCAAACATACGCCCGACAAACAGAAGCACGTCAGCAAGATTCGAGAGCAGACCACCTGGCGCCTCACCCCCGGTCAAAGCGGCAAGCTGCACGCAAAAAGTACCGGCCCAAAGAAAAACGCCCGCAACAACCCGAAGAAAAAACAAGGCTAGCACCTTCCAATCATTGGAAGCGCCTCTTTACAAGGTCCATATTAGGCGCTAAAAAGAGAGCTGATTTAAGTACCGGAGATAATCCAATGATTACAATTCCAGCACAGGACATCAAACGACGAGGCATCGGGGCCGTTGATGAATTCATTGCCAACGAACCGGTTCACATCATCAAAAACAATCAGCCGAAATATGTAATCCTACAGGAAGAGGATTATCAGATGATGATGGAAGATCTGGCACTGGCCCGCATTGAAGCCTCCGAAGCCGACCTTCAGGCCGGACGAATCCGAAAAGGCTCCGCCGCCGAACTGATGAAAGAACTGGACGAGGCGGAATAATGTACACTCTGGTCTGGACCAGCACATTCACCCGCACCGCGAAACGATTTCTCAGAAAAAACCCACACCTTCGAGGTGAGTTCGAACGAACCCTCCAGCAACTGGAAAAAGATCCGTCCCACCCCAAACTGCGCCTCCACCCGCTCAAAGGAAATCTGGCCGGAAAACATACCATCTCCCTCACCTACAGCCATCGCATTGTCCTGACACTGGCCCTGCAAGATGGAGAAATTGTACTGCTCGATGTCGGCACCCACGACCATGCCTACCGCTCCTGACCCATCCCCAGAAAAAAAAACCGGCAAAATCCCCAAGAAAAAACCGGGCTGGCTCCTCCCTCTCGGAAGCTGCCACATAGTACGGCGCAGCCTGCGCTGCGCGCTGGATTCCGCACGCAAAGTGATCCTCAGGAAAACAAAAACAGCCCTAAACCCAAGCAAAAACCGCACTTTCCAATCATTGGAACTTTTTTATCCTTGCTACTGTACGATCGTACAGTTATATCTATTTCCACGCTTGAGGTGCATTCACGCCTCACACGTCACGGATCACAACCCATGCCGCGAAAAATTAATCTAGCCGAAAAAATTGAGCAGCTGCGCTCCTTTCACGAAGCGGAAGGGCGGGCCCCGAGCTATGCCGAAATGGCGGAGCTGTTCGGCTATAAATCAAAAAATGCGGTCTACGGCCCGGTCAACAAACTGCTGGACCTGGGCTACCTCGAACGCAGCAGCAACAACCGAATCATTCTGACCACCAAGATTACCGGCTCCACTAAACTGCTAGGCTCGGTGCAGGCCGGGTTCCCCTCCCCGGCCGAAGAGGAGCTGGTCGACTCCATTAACCTGGATCAATACCTCGTCCGCCGCCCCGAAGCCACCTATCTGCTGACCGTCAGCGGCGAATCGATGATCGAAGCCGGCATCCAGCCCGGCGATCTCGTGCTGGTGGAAAAAGGCGGCGTTCCGAAACAGAATGAAATCGTAGTGGCCCAGATCGACGGGGAATGGACTCTGAAATATTTCGGAAAAGATGAAACAGGCGTCTATCTCGATCCGGCCAACCCCAACTTCACCCGCATGCGCCCGGAGCGATCACTCACCATCGGCGGCATCGTTAAAGCGGTTGTACGCAAGTACAACACCTGATTTTAATAAGGAGACTCATCATGAAAGCCATCAAACAGCACACCATTGAGCCTAACTGGAAGCAATTGCCTTACAATGCACTCCATCATTGCCTCGAAGCACACTTCGGAACCAGACAGAGCACAACAACCTCCTCGCACCGCGAATACCGCGAAGCCGAGCAGGGACGCCGCACGGTTCCCTTTCAGTCCCGCTATCCCCTGCAGCTCGACTACATGTCCCGACGCAAAAGCGATTCCCTCATCCGGACCGCCTTCGGCTTCATCAACCTCAAGCGCACAATTGCCAAGTAGTCCGACCAATCATCTGAATACAGAAAAAGGCGACTGTTTCCAGTCGCCTTTTCGCTTTTTCCAATGGTTGGAACTATTCGCTTTCGAGCTTGGTCACCGCAGCGGCGACGAAGTCCTTGAACAACGGATGCGGGTTAACCGGCTGCGATTTCAGCTCCGGATGCGCCTGCGTGGCAACATACCACGGATGATCCTTGAGCTCGACCATCTCAACCACACCGATGTCCGGATTGATCCCGGATAGGATCAGGCCCTTTTTCTCGAGCTGCTCACGATAGTTATTATTCACTTCATAGCGATGACGATGACGTTCTGAAACGCTGGTAGCTTTGTAAGCAGCAAAGGCTTTCGTGCCTTCTTTCACATCGCACGGGCAGGCACCCAGACGCATGGTTCCGCCTTTTTCAACCACATTGGTCTGCTCATCCATCAGACAAACCACCGGATGCTTGGTTTTCACTCCGCGCTCTTCATCGAATTCCGTGGTGTGCGCACCGGTCAGCCCGCAAACATTCCGGGCAAACTCAATGACCGCACATTGCAGACCGAGACAGATTCCAAGGAATGGAATATTATTTTCACGGGCATACTGCGCCGCACGAATCTTTCCTTCCATACCGCGGGAACCGAATCCTCCGGGGATCAGCACACCATCGACGGTATCAAGAATAGAGGGATCTTCTTCAATATCAGCCGCCGCCACTTTAATGGCTTCCACTTTATATCCAGCCGCATAGCCGCCGTGATAAAGCGCTTCATAAATGGACTTATACGCATCCTGCAGTTCGGAATATTTACCAACCACCCCGATGCGGATCTTTCCTTTCGGATGCTTGATCGTATCAATCAGCTTTTCCCAATCAGTCAGCGGCTTCGAGGGCTTGGCAATACGGAAGCGGTTGAGGATGATTTCATCCAGACCGGCGCGGGAGAGCACCAGCGGGATTTCATAAATGGAGGTATCAACGTCTTTTTCGACGATCACACAGTCTTTAGAGACGTTGCAGAAGAGCGACAGCTTGTCCAGATGCTCGCGCTCCAGATCCACTTCAGTTCGGCAAACGAGCACATCGGGCATGATGCCGATTTCGCGTAGCTTGGCCACACTCTGCTGGGTCGGCTTGGTTTTGACCTCTTTTGCCGCCGCGATGTACGGGACATAGGTCAGATGAATAAACATGGAGTTATCGCGACCGACTTCGAGGGCCAGCTGACGAATGGCTTCGAGAAAGATCAAGCCTTCGATATCGCCCACGGTTCCTCCGAGCTCGATCAGAATTACGTCGGGCTTCTCCGCTTCCAACGCCCGGATCCGGTCTTTAATTTCGTTGGAGATATGGGGAATCAGCTGAATCGTCGCACCCAGGTAATCGCCGCGCCGCTCTTTTTGCAGCACATCCCAATAGACACTGCCTGCCGTGATATTACTTTTCTGGGAGGTCGGCTGCCCCGTATAGCGCTCGTAGTGGCCGAGGTCGAGATCGGTTTCCGCGCCGTCGTCCGTCACATAAACCTCTCCGTGCTGATAGGGGCTCATGGTCCCCGGGTCGACATTGAGATAAGGATCCATCTTGAGCATGCGAATGCTCAGACCACGGTTAATCAAAAGCCGGCCCACAGACGCCGCTGTGATGCCCTTACCGAGTGATGAAACCACACCACCGGTGATAAAAAGATATTTTGCCATTAAATTTGTCCCGAATCTTTGAAACGCACGCGCTTCTGGTTTTTCATTATCAGTTAATGACTACGAGGATAGAGATGTATTGTCCCCGCTCTCCCAACGAAAATAACTGATAAAAATTAAAGGTGTCAGGCCATACCAAACACTTCAAAAAATACGGGAGAAGAATCTATCCCCTTTTCCCGACCTGCCCCAAGCCTAAAATCCAACTATTGGAAAAAAGAGAGGAAACCCTGCTATCTACCCCCTGAAAATCCGGCAATCTTGATTGTTTTTTTCCTGCCGGACCTGTAAGTTGCGCGGATATTTTTTGGGCGTAATGCCCCTGTATGTATTAACAAGGAGCTTAGCAAAATGAAATTAACCCGTCATGCGACCCTATCGAGTCTGATTATTCTCGCTGTTGTCGCTTCCACTCCACACGCCTCAGCCAACTCCTTTGATGATGGGACCACGAATAACATATCCTCTGACACAACCTACAATTCAGAAGTCTATGTGGGCTATTTCAATCCCGACAACGCACTGATTGTGGACAGTGGTGCAACGCTTAAAGCTGGCGAAATCATTCTGGGAAACACGGAAGACTCCACGAACAATCTGGTTTCCATCATCGGCGATTCCCGCCTTATTGCCGGAGATGCAACGACGAATGGTCTCACCACCGGTGGTATTGTTGTCGGGGACGCCGGCAGCAAAGCCGGAGTGAGCATTAACAACTCCTCGACCATGGAAGCTGAATATCTCTACATCGGCTACGGTACAAATGACAGCGGCCGCGTTGAAGTGAACAATGAAGGCTCAGCACTCAACATCGCTCAGGATGCATATGTTGGATACAACGGATCCGACAACAGTCTGACCATCGGGGATGGTGCAGCACTTAAGGTCGACGGCATCCTCTCCGTTGGCGAAAACAGCTCGAATAATGCCGTTAATGTTTCCGGAACAGTTTTTGTAAACACAACCAACAGCATCAAGGTGGCCGACGACAACTCCATTATCGTTAAGTCCGGCGGAACGCTGCAGGTTGGTGGAGATGTTGCAACCGGCGATCTGGCTGATTTAGGCGTCGACCTCGAGACCGGCTCTTCTCTGGAACTCGGAGGTGCACTGACCCTTTCTCAGAACCGAATTGACGGCAGTCATAACGTGATCCTGAACGGTGGCCTCTCGGCCGACACGGCTGAATGGCAGTCCTCTTCGGTCACCATCATCGGTCGCGATTCCTCTAACAACTCTCTGACCTTCACCAACGGCGCAGCCGGAACAGCCGATAGCATTCTTGATATCGGCCAGAACGAAGGTGCCAATAATAACCAACTGACGATTGGTGGCACGGGATCGGCCTTCATTGCAAACTCCGCCCTCTCCATCGGTAATAAAGGCAGAAACAATGCCGTGAACATTTCAGATGGCGGACAGCTTGATGGTCAGTCCGTATTCCTCGGCTTCAACAGTACGTCCACAGGAAATGAAATCAACGTCAACAGTAACGGAACCCTGAATCTGGCCAAGAACATGGTCGTTGGTAAAAACGGGGCTGCGAACAAACTGAATATTGACTATGGCCAGGTTTCCGTTGGCGAAGAGCTGGCCCTTGGCTTCGACAGCGCAAACAACCGGTATAATCAGGTTGGCGGAACCGCCACCGTGACCGGCAACTTCACGATTGGTGAAAAAGAAGGCGCCACCGGAGACACCGGCGACGTCAATCAAACCGATACGCCGCCCACAACCGGCAACCTCGCCATGGTAGGAACCAATGCTACCCTCAACATTCAGCAGAACCTGATTGTCGGTAAAGAAGGCGGCGGCAGCATTATGAACATTTATGATGGCGGCATCGTAAACGTTGACGGAGATGTCGCGATCGGAGAAGCAGCGGGTGATAACTACATTTTCCTCCAGCGCGACTCCAACACACAGTTCAATGTGAGCGGCGATTTGATTGTTGGAAAATCCGAAGAAGGCTCCAACCGCTTTGCTGCCTATGGCGGCACGGCTGACATTGGCGGCGACCTCCTCCTCGGCACAACCACCAACCAGCATACCGTTAAAAACTTTATCCACCTCGAATCTTCAAATGCAGTGCTCAAGGTGACCGGTTCACTTGAAATCGGCTCTGCCAATTCGCTCAACACCTTTGATGTTGTTGACGGAGCAACCGCCACGACCACCGACTTACTGGTCGGAGCCTATGAAGGCACCTCCAACAATACCGTTACCGTAAAAGGTGATCGTTCCTTATTGGAAGTGTCCGGAAACCTGGAAATCGGATCTTCCACCAGCGGTGGCAACAGCGTGATCCTGGAAAATGGCGGCACACTGGATGTTGCTCAAACCAGCATCATGATCGGCTCGACCAACGATTCCCTGACTGTGGCCGACGGCGGCATCCTGAAAACCCTCGGCTGGGATTGGGATCTTCAGACGGGGCTCGCCACGAACATTGCTTTTGAAACCGGCTCGACGCTGCACATGAGCGGTGTGCTGAGCGGAACCAATATGGTCGAGGGCGGATTGAATTATGTCCTCGATGGTGCAGGTGCCTCGTGGGACCTTGGAACCAGCGACCTCTATATCGGAAACGAAACCAGCAACAACTCCCTTTCTCTTACCAACGGCGTCAATCTGGCCATCGCAGGCAACGCCTTTGTTAAAAATGAAGGAACCTTCAGCATCGATTCAACGTCGCAGGCACACATTGAAGGCGACTATGAGCAGGATTCAACTTCCACCCTCGCCATCGGCGTGAGCAGCAACCAGATGACCAGCGGCAACATCAACCTCGTCGTTGATGGCAATGCGGAGTTCGGAAAAACGGATGATAATGAAAACAATCCAATCATCCGCATTTTCGATGACGGCATCGGCGAATCCAATGAAGTTAAAATCGTACAGGCCGGAAGTCTCACAATCGATGGAGAAGAAGCCACTGCCGGTAACTTTCAGGCAAACATTCACTCCAACCTGCTGTTCGGTTTCGATGTTACGCTGACGAATGATCTTTATACCTATATCATCCTCAACAACTTCAGAGAACTGAGCCTTGGCGATGCCATGAACCTTGAAGGCCAGTTGCTCGACGTTGCGAATCAAATTGACGCCATGGCAGACGATGGAGTTACCAATGCGGTGGCAATGCGAACGATCATCGATGGAATGAGCGGAAGCGCAGCAAATGCTTCTCTTGAAAACCTCTACGGTGAAAAGATGAGCTCTGTCCCCGCGAACAACATCATCAATATGGGCATCCAGTCCGTCTCTGAACAGCTGACCATGCGGGCCGACAATACGCGCGACCGCACTGATTCATCCACAGCGCCTGAAGGAGCCGCCGGACCACATGCACCCGAGCAGGAACTTCAGGGTTGGATTTCCGCCTTCGGAACCTGGGGCAACCAGGATGCATCTGGCGGATTTGACGGCTATGAAGCCAACGTTAGCGGATTCATGGTGGGTGCCGACCTTTCCGTTGCAGATAATGTTCTCGTCGGCCTGGCCGGAGGATCCAGCAGCGCAACCATTGACCAGAACGCAGGCTCTTCTTCTGATATCAAGTCGATCTATGCTGCGCTCTACGGCTCTGTCGGAACAGAGGACTGGTTCGGGGACATCAGCCTGATCTACGCAAACAGCGCGATTGACTCCCGGTTAGACCCGACCTTCGACACGACTGCTGAGTATGATGCGCAGAACTTTGCGGTTATGCTCGGCGGAGGAAAAGAATACGTCGGTAAATATCTGATCTTCACTCCTCAGGCATCCATCCTTGCCAACTACTACGCACAGTACAGCTATGAGGAAAAATCATCCGATGCGGTTGCCCGAAAGGTGTACAGCTTTAATCAGTTCTACGTGCAGAGTAACCTCGGAGCCAGCCTGGCCATGTACACCACCGCCGGCAATGTGACCTTCAAGCCGGAATTAAGTGCCTACTGGCAGCATGAGTGGAATGCGAATGAAGAAGACCTGGATTTCCGCCTGCAAGGCAGTTCAAATCGCTACACCATGCAACTTCAGGCTCCGGAAAAAGATATCCTTAAACTGGGCATAGGTTCTTCCGCCAAGTTCGGGGAATATCTCGAACTCCGTGCGGATCTCGACACCCGCATCGGCAAGAACTACAGCGACTACACCCTATTGGGTTCACTTCGCTACCAGTTCTAAAATTTCCAATGATTGGAAATACAAAAGGGATCGCCTCGGCGATCCCTTTTTTTAACCCTCTGGTTTCTGTCAGCTACACCACATTGCAGCGTTGCTCTCCGACCCCTTCAACACCGATTTCCATGACATCGCCCGGAGCCAGCAGAATCTGCGGTTGGCGTGCCGACCCGATACCATCTGGCGTACCGGTTGAAATGATATCACCGGGTAACAGCGTCATGCCCTGCGAGATATATTCAATCAGGAACGGAATCCTGAACATCATATCCGCCGTATTTCCATCCTGCAGCGACACCCCGTTATGCATCTGCCAAACGCGCAGGTCTCCAATGTCTGGAACTTCGTCCGGAGTCACCAGAAAAGGGCCGAGCGGTGCAAAAGAATCAAAGCCCTTGCCCCTCAGCCACTGACTGTTTGATTTCTGAACAATCCGCTCCGTCACATCATTCATCACGGTGTATCCGGCCACATAATCCATGGCATCCTCTTTCCGGACCCCGAAAGCCGTCTTCCCGATCACAACAGCAAGTTCTGCCTCGCCATCCACCACCTGCGCCTCAGCCGGAAGAACAACCGGATCAAACGGACCGTTAATGGCCGAAGTTGCCTTGGAAAACAGAATGGGTTCGGTTGGAATATCATGCCCGAACTCCCTGGCATGGTCTGCATAGTTTGCACCTACGCAGATAATTTTAGAAGGCCGCGCAACCGGCGGACCAAGGCGGATGCCTTCCGACGTAACATACTTTGCACCCGGATCCGCCAGCAAAATCCGCAATTGCTCAAATCCATTATGCGAGAAAAAGTGTTCATTATAGTCCTCAATATGAAAAGCCAGAGCCCGCACATCCAGAATTGTTCCATCATCCATCCAAAGGCCCGGACGCTCTTTTCCCTTTTCACCAAACCGACATAGTTTCATTGCTGTTCTCCAAATAAATATCCTGCATCCAGATTAACGGGGTTGCATCATTTCGCAATACGTATTACCAAATACGTTCTTATGTGCGGACGTTTTACACAGACCAAAGAGCGAAAAGAAGTGCTTGAGCAACTGGCGGACATTGAACTGCCCCCGCTCTTTCACGGACGCTATAATGTTGCGCCCACGCAGAAGGTCGCTGTCATCCGTCAGCAGACCCCATCCCTGGCGGAGGAATGTATCTGGGGATTTGAAAACCCCCGCTCGGCCGGCGTGGTCATTAACGCCCGTTCGGAAACCCTGTCGGAACGGGTGATGTTTAAAAACCTGCTCTATTCCAACCGCTGCATCGTTCCCGCCGACGGCTTTTATGAGTGGAAAGGAAAACAGCCCTACTACTTCCAGACGTTGGAAAAAAATATTTTCGGTTTTGCCGGTCTTTGGCAAAACGGGCGCTGTGTAATCATTACCCGCGCAGCTGACCAAAACATGCAGGGGATTCACGATCGCATGCCGATCATCCTCCCTCCTGCACAATGGAAAGAATGGCTCATGGTTCAGCCCCGAGGTAAATCCAGCGCCACGATCGTCACACTGGATTTACCTTCGACCCCCGAAATACTGACAGCCCGCCCCGTCGCACGCCGCGTCAATAAAGTGGCCAACGACGACCCCGAATGCCTCGACACCGGCGAGGTGCAAACCGACTTATCCTTGTTTCCTGATGAGGCATGATTTAGTTTTTTCCAACCTTTGGAGGATGTAATGAAAATTTTAGTACTGAACGGACCCAACCTGAACCTGCTCGGAACCCGGGAACCGGAAATCTACGGCTATGAAACACTGGCCGATATTGAGACCGAAATGAAAAATGTTTTCCCGGAGGTTGAAATTGAGTTCAAACAATCAAACTCCGAAGCGGATCTGATTACCTGGATCGGCGCAACGCGCGGGGCCTATGATGGAATTATCATTAACCCGGCCGCCCTCACCCACACCAGCCTGGGCCTCTGTGATGCACTTAAAGCGGTTGCCGATGTGGTTCCTGCCGTTGAAATTCATTTAAGCAATACTCACACGCGGGAAGAGATTCGCCATAAGAGTCTCACTGCTCCGGCCTGTATCGGTCAGATTATGGGCTTTCAGGGATTCGGCTACACGCTCGCGTTGCGTGCGTTAGTGAATAAACTAAACGCTTAACGACGAACAAGCTTACGGAAGGCTTCATCGAAAATCTGCATGGCCGGGATATTCCGGTCCAGCCGGCGGGAGATCGCTTCGATTTCCTGCATGGCTTTCAGGGCCGACCCTTGCGTGTGCAGTTTCGCCTGTTGCTCCAGCATATTCCAATCGTTGGAAAAGATCAGATTTTCCTGCTCAATACCTGATGTGAGCAAGAGTACATCCCGCTGCCAATCCAGCATCACCCGGAATACATCGGCCTGGACCTCTTTCAGCCGAGCATTCGTCCGCGCCTCCAGTATGACCTTCAGCTTGGATTCATCCAACGCTTCGTCGTTTTGATCCAGCTCTTCGATAACCGCGTCTGCAATGCCCTCTTTAACGACATCCAGAATTCCCTTCAACTGACTGGCCAAACGCGCTGCATCGAGCCCTCCCGTTGGCGGAAGACAATGAAGGATGTTCATGAGAGGTTCATGCCACAGTTCATTAACCGCATTGGCATTTCCTTCAGAAAGCACAATTTTCTGGCAGCGCGAAATGATGGTGGGCAATAAGGACTGTGCAGAGTCGGTTACCAATAAAAGAATACTTTTCGGCGGCGGCTCTTCCAGCGTTTTAAGGAGTGCATTTTCAGAACTTTCATTCATGCAGTCCGCAGAAAGTATAACGCCCGCCTTCCAGCCCCCGTCAAACGAAGTCTGAGACATGCGCCTGATCAGGCCGCGGACATCATCTGCCAGAATTTGGCGGGATTTACTCTGCGGCTCAATCCAAAGCGTATCCACATGCTTGTGGGCTTCCACCTGACGGCAACCTGTACATTCATTGCAGGGTTTTTCGGCTCTTTCGCAGAACAGAAGCTTCAGAAACGATTCCGCAAAATGCAGGGCATTACCCCGGGGGGATCCGACAATGGTGTAGGCATGCGCCAACCGGCCGGATTGAAATCCGTTCTTAATCCCGTCCCAGGCCTCGGCATGCATATCGACCACTTCCATCTTAAAGCAACGCCCCTTTTACCGCATTCCAGATATCTTCAGCCACCTCTTCAATGAAACGGTCGGCATTGATGATGCAAAATCGGTTCGGTTCCCGTTCGGCCAGTTGATGATAGCCGTCACGGACCTTATGGTGGAAATCGCGGGCTTCCTGCTCAAACCGATCATGCGACTCGTCGGAATCAGCATACCTCTCTTCAAGACGACGGAAGCCGGCCTCGATATCCAGATCAAGCAGTAAGGTCAAATCCGGCTTCCGCTCATAGATGGCGAATTCATTGACCGCATCCAACGTAGCAATGTCCATTCCACGGGCAAAGCCCTGATACGCCATGGTGGAGTCGATAAAACGGTCGCAGAGTACCCAGCCCCCGTTTCCAAGGGCTGGAAGGATGACCCGATCCATCAATTGAGCCCGGCTTGCAGTAAAAAGCAATAACTCGGCCCGATCGCAAAGCGGTTCTCCGGCGGCATCGTGCTGCAGCAAATTACGAATCTGCTCCCCGGTGGCCGTTCCGCCGGGCTCTCGGGTACAGGTGATCTCGATCCCCTGCTCCTCCAGCTTTTCAACCAACAAACGGATCTGCGTGGACTTTCCACTGCCTTCCGGACCTTCAAACGTGATGAATTTACCGGGCATGCTAAAGTTTTCTGAGTTTAGGCCCTTCAGGCGTGTCCTTTACGGTCCAGCCCAGTTCGGCGAGACGGTCGCGGATCCGGTCGGATTCGCCCCAGTCTTTTTCAGTACGGGCCACAGTACGGGCTTTGAGCAATTCCGTTACTTCTTCGGAAACCTCTTCCTCTGGCGGAATCAGAAGTCCAAGAACAGCATCGAGCTCTTTCCAAAGGTTGGAAACCGCCAGCGCCTCTTTTCCAGTCATTGGAGACTCAGCCATGGCCTTATTACCGGCATGGACCGTATCGAAAACCGCAGCCATGGCCCCGGAAATGTTCATATCGTCATCCATGGCCTCGGCAAACTTCGCACGACTGTTCCGGGCCCACGTCGGCAGTTCTCCTGCTTCGGTTTCGGATCCCACGGCTTCCATGACATTCGCATAGAACTCGTCGAGGCGTTTTAATGCAGAGCGGTTTGCATCCAGCGACTTAAAGGCGAAGTTGAGCGACTGACGATAGTGCGAAGAGAGCAGTTCATAACGAACTTCCCGTCCGGTGTAGCCCATGTCGAGAATCTCGCGCAGGGTATAGAAGTTACCTAGCGATTTGGACATTTTCTTGCCGTCGACAACCAGATAGCCGCAGTGCATCCAGTATTTTGAATAGGTTTTACCGGATGCTGCTTCAGACTGAGCAATTTCATCTTCGTGATGCGGAAAGATGTTGTCCACACCACCGGTATGGATATCGAAACTATCTCCGAGCAGCTTCATGCTCATCGCAGAGCATTCGATATGCCAGCCCGGACGGCCTCTACCCCAGGGGGAATCCCAAACCACATCACCGTCTTCAGGAACATAGGCCTTCCAGAGCGCAAAGTCGGCCGCATTATCTTTATCGTATTCATCCTGATCCACCCGGGCACCGGACTGCATGCCCTCACGGTCCAAGTGGGCCAGCTTTCCGTATTCTTCAAACTTATCAATGCTGTAGTAAACAGATCCGTCTTCCGATTGGTAGGCATAGCCCTTTTCAAAGAGCGTTTCGATGATGGAGATCATTTCCGGAATATAATCCGTTGCGGCCGGATAGTGTTCGGCCGGTTCAATGTACAGTTTTGCAAGGTCGGTAAAAAAAGCGTCGATATAGGTCTTGGTGTATTCCTTTAATGGCAGACCCTGCTCAATAGATGAGCGAATAGTTTTATCATCAACATCCGTCAGATTCTGAACCTGCGTCACACCAAAACCACAGAATTTAATGTATCTGCGTAACAGATCCTCAAACATATAGGCTCGGAAGTTTCCGATGTGAGCGTAGTTATAAACGGTGGGTCCGCAGGTGTACATACGCACATGCTTGCCATCCATAGGAACCAGCTCTTCCTTGCTCCGGCTCATGGTGTTGTAAATTCTGAACGCCATTATTCACTCTCCTTAAAATCTACAGAGGGTGCATCCTTCCACAGCTTTTCCAGATCATAAAACTCACGGAGTTCGCTCTCGAAGATATGAACCATCACTCCGTGGTAGTCCATGATCATCCATCCGCTTTCAGGGACCCCTTCTTTATGATACCCCTTAAAACCTGCATCTTTAAATAATCGCTGCAACCCATCGTATAGCGATTTGAGATGCGGCTTATTCGCTCCCGTTGCAATGATAAAATAATCAGCAATATTGGCATGCTCCCGCAGATCCAGCGTTACGATATCTTCAGCTTTGCGGTCATCCAGAAACGTGATGACTTCGTTGATAATTTCCTGATCTGTCTTTTCCATATTTCCTCTCAACCTCGATAGAGGCCATGCTCAAAAATGTACATTTCCACTTGCGAAGGAACCAGATACCTGATGCCTAAACCCTCCGCAACGCGCATCCGCACCTCGGAAGAAGATATTCCCACCATATGGGACTCAAAAGCGTTATCTAATACCCGCTTTTTATGATGCTCCGGAAGTTTTACTTTCTGCTGAATCTGCAGGAAATCACTTTCCCCGGGCCGCATGAACGACGCAACCTCGCATAGCTCCAACAATTCGTCAACATTGTACCAATTATGCAGATCAACCAAGGTATCACTTCCAACAATGAGTACTAAGTCCGAATCCGAATAATCCTCGCGAAAATCACACAGCGTATCAAAGGTGTAAGAGACTCCTCCCCGACTCACTTCAATGTCCGAAACACTGAACCGAAGATCAGACTCAACAGCCGAGTTAAGCATGTTGAGCCTGTGCTGCGCTGAACTCTGCTGGAGGTGCTGTTTATGAGGAGGGATTGCAGCAGGAATAAATATTACTTCATCCAGGTCCAGCTTTTCAGCGGCATCCTGAGCAACGACGAGGTGCCCCATGTGAACCGGATCGAACGTTCCTCCGAATAGGCCTATCCGTTTAGTGGACGGTTGCAGCTCCATTCCAAATCCTGAGTTTTCCAATCGAAACGATTAGAACATCTTCTGCCAGACTTTAATGACATCGCCGGCCTCAATCTTCACATCAAGAGAGGGATCTTTTTCCAGCTTCTTGATGTCAAACGTATAAACCTTGCCGTGCCGAACGATTGTTACTTTCCTCAAATTAGCAAAGGCAGTAGGACCTCTGGCACCGGCAATCGCCTGCAACAGGGTTGTACCGCTGGAAAGCGGGAACTGTCCGGGTTGGTTGATCTCACCCTGTACATAAAACACCTTGGCGGTCATGGTCACGTTTACCGAGACATTCTTATAAATTCCACCCTCGACATAAAGACGCTCAATTTCGGCCTCTAAAGCGGATGTGGTTATTCCGGCCGCCTTAATGGGATCGGCAATGTGCAGCAGACTAATTTCACCATTTTCGTCCACCACAACCTCAAGTGCCTGCTGCTCAACAACCCCGCTGAAGCGGATGTACAGAGGATCAAGCGTTTTGATGGTGTAACCACCGACATACTCGCTTTCCCCGGAGTCAAAACCTGCCGAGGACGTAGGTAGACTTACTACATTCTCAGGCCCACCATTAATCGGTTGGATCACACATCCCGTAAAGAGGATCGGAAGAACTAAAATTACTGAAACAAAAAACTTACGCATTATATCAATTCCCAGCTGGCTAATAGTTAAACGTCATCGTCCATTGGCACTTCACTCTGTGAACTATGGTAATAATCAGAATAGTAAGAGTGGTAATAGTAGTAGTAATCATCACGCATGATGTTGATGTTATTCAATACGGCTCCGATTACGTTCACACCTAGGGCTTCAATCATCCCCTTGGCTTTCATCAGCATATCACGTGGATACTTACGGTACTGAACAACAATAATCGCACCGTCGGTTTCCTTGGCAATAATCGAAGAATCACTGATACCGACCAACGGGGGCGTATCAATCAGAACAACATCGTATTTCGATTTCAAACTGGTTACCAGTTCCCCAATACGTTTCGGGTCCAAAACACCAAGAGAAGTTCGAGGCAAACGTCCACTGGGCAGGAAATGCAGGTTAGGAACACTGGTGGCTTTAATCGCCTCTTCAACCGGTACGTCGCGCAAAAGCACATTGGTTAAACCAAAGCGGTTGGAAACACCCAGAATTGTGTGCTGCACAGGACGACGTAAGTCGGCGTCAATTAGCAGGACTTTCTCTCCCTGCTGGGCACTCACAAAAGCCAGGTTAAACACCGTCGTAGATTTACCTTCACCAGCCCCCCCGGAAAGTACCGAAAACGCACCACGATGAGAACCGCCTTCAGTAAATGCAAGATTCGTTCTCAATACCCGATAGGCTTCAGCATGTTCACTGTCAGGTCCTTCCTCAATCAAAGGTCGCACTTTCTGCGGAATCAAACCAAGCACCGGAAGCCCGAGAATACGCTCAACATCATCAGCCGTCTTGATGGACGTATCCAGATATTCGATGAAGTAGGCTAAACCAACACCGGCACCGAGCCCCACAAAGATACTCAAAAGAACATTCATGAAAAGGTTCGGGCTTACCGGACGTCGGTTTGGCTCAGCAACATCAATGATGTCCACGGGATTCCGCGGAACCTCCAGGGTAATGATTTCCTGACGGTGCTTCGATTTAAGCTGGTTATAGATAAAACGTTCTGTTTCAAGGTCATTCTGTGCATTGCGGAATGGACGGTATTTGGTACCTTGAGACTCAATCGTGTCCGAACGAACCGTAGCCAGAACTTTGGTTAAGCTTTCAAAGTTATTTTTTGCAATCATATACTCTGTCTGCAAACCGTTCCGGAGCGCCTGAAGCCTTTGCTTGAGAGCCTCTTCGAGCTTCTGTTTCTGCAATATATAGCGTTTAACCTCGGGATGGTTAGCGCCGTAATCCGCATCCAAAGAACTCAACTGAACATCAATGTCCTGGAGCTGCTGAATGGTAGACATCACACTCTGATCAAAAGTAATGTATGAAGCCCTTTCTATAAGGTCTTTATCATCGAGATTCTCCAGTATCTGGAGCAGCCCTTCCTTTTCAACCATTTCTTTCTGAGCAAAGAGACGATCCCCTTCAAGCTGTTGCATTCTGATATCGCCGACATCAATGCTGCCCTCTCCACCAACAACAGCAATATCCAAATCCGAACGAATTCCCTGAACCTTTTCTTCAGCTGCCTCCATACGGGCAAGCTGATCCTTCAGTGCCTCTTCGATTTTATCGATAGCACCGCGGGCGCTCTTCATAGCTAGATCCAGACGGGAATCACGATAAACTTCAGCAAGCTCATTTGCGATATCTGCAGCTTCTTCAGGATTATCACGCTTAACACTGATCACAATCAATGAGGTGTCACGTTGCTGAAAAACACTGATACTGTTCTTAAGAATCTTGTAAGCCACTTCTCTCGGAAGTGTTTCTCCTGCCTTACCCCATTCTTTTTGAAGATCCAGGCGGTTCACCACTTCATAAAGAATGGGCTTCGATTGAAGAATCTCGAACTGCGTTCGAAGAAAATAGGGATTGTATGATGAATAATAGGTCTGCTGCATAAACGGATTAATTTCCGGAGCATCCTCGGAAACAGCAATACGTACTGATGAAGCGTAGATATTTGGTAACATCAAGGTATATACAGTCCCTGTCAGGACCACCAGAATCGCCACAGCAAGAACAATCTCTTTTCTTGACCGTATTACCCGCCAATAGTCGAGAAAGTGAAGTGTACTCGACTGCTGCGCTGACTCGTTACTCATAAAGCGTACTCCCGTTCAAAAATTAAGATGGTGAAGGTAAACCTTCACCACCTTGTCATTCAAATCAAATCTACAAGATTAAAGCGTTATAGACGCAGTCTCCACGCGCAATCAATACGGTTGCCATCAAATTCAGACAGCCCACCTGTAGTGGTCCGGGTGCGGAACAGATATCCTGCTTCCAGAAAGTTATTGCGATTAACCTGATACGCACAACGCAATCCCAACGTCAGATAGTTATCCTTCGCATCAGAGATAGGTGCCCCATTTATGGTACTGTAGGAGCTATCGTAAAAACTGTATATATAGTTGAAGCTACCGGATAATGAAATTTTGGCGGTGATATCCCTACGCACACCGAACCCGAGATTAAATTGATCCTGCGCATTGTAGATCGAGTTCTCAGCACGTGCCAGAGAGTATCCCAGCGAGGAAGTGAAACTTGTTCGAGCAGAAGGGTTCACTTCCAGCCCGGCCTGAACATAAGGAGAAGTAGTATCTTCACTACCACCAACCTGATCAATAGAAGACATGGAAACACCAAGGCGTCCAAACCCCGTTACCTGGGGATTGAAATTCTGATCCACCCCTGCCAGCAGAGTGATTGAATCATACCCTCCACGATCGCCATCATAGGTCAGGTCAGAATAATTTACTGCTCCCATAACCTGGGTTTTATTCGGTTTGAGCTGCCGGAAGTAGGATGCATCCGCTTTAAAACGGTTGTAGTCATTACCGCCGGTCTGCGTCACGTCTTGCCATTCCCCATAGGAATTGTCATCCCAAATTCGGAACTCATATCCTAAACCAACTTTAAGAAAGCTCACGTCATTCAACGTGTAATCAATGGCACCATTAAGATCATTCTCATAATAGTTTTGGTTCGTATCTCTCGGAGCACCACCTATAGAACCAGCCTGCCCTTCTTTCTGCTGATATCTGAACCGATCAGATAAGGTAAGGAAAGCCCGTGATGACAAAGCATGATTCAAACGAGCATATAAGCTCTGGTAGGTAACCATTTCCGGATCAGCATCAAACCGATATTGGAATTCAGGCTCCCAGTAGATCAACGCATCTGTACGGGATGAAAAATTTAGCTTTGCAGACAGATTTACGATATCTGTGATGAACATCGAATCCGTCTTCTCTTTCGTTGAGTAGATATTATCGTCATACCCAACACGCACATGGTTTTGAAATCTAATTACGCGTTCTTTAGCTGCAAAAGATGTTGCAGAAACAAGCGAAAGAGCAATGAGCACCTGAAGTGATCTTGTCGTCATCATATATAACTCCCTTAAAACAACCTGAATATAAAAATTATTGCCCCAACAGACTTATTCCGGCGTAGCATCCCTATCACCCGGCGTCACACCGGAAGACCAGTTGTTACCGAAATGATTCTGATAGAAATTACGCATAAGTCTGGAATTCCAAGGAACATCGTACATGTTCGGCGGATCATATGGACGCCCCGCTCCACCACCCGTGTTCTTTTTGGACTCTTTCCATTCCTTAACTGCATTAACCACTTCTTCCGGAATGACTCCATTTAGCGCATCAGCAGCTTTTTCCAGCGATGCCATGAGATCATCCGCAGCAGATTTAGCGGTATCTTCATCACCGTTGGCCAGAGCGCGCTCCATTTCGGAGAATGCTTCCTGAGCCTGGGCCATTGCAGCATCTACCGCATCGGATCGTTTTCCCGCTTCAGCAATGTCATCGACATTGCCCCCATTTGCTGCTTCGGAAAGATTCGCTTTTGCCTGAACAGAAATCGATCCGATTTCCGCCAGATTGCCGGCCGCAGTTGCCGGATCCACAGCCGCCATCGAAGTCGACACCATCAACCCTGCGATTGTGCAGGTTGAACCAATAATATATTTTGAAAGCTTAGTCATGATGAACTCCTTTATTTGGAATACTTCTGCGCAATCAATGTTTTAACGCGCTCGTAGTTAAACTGCACCTGGGAAGATGATGCAAGAGCATCCTGCATCGCCGTACGAATAATATCGAGAGCTTCCGTTTTTTCGGCAGCAATCGCATCAATGTACGTAAGAGCAATCTGCACCACCTTAGCTCCTGACAACGCAACTCCGGCATTAACCTTTGCAAGCAGCGCATAGTCATTCGCAATGGACTCATTAGTGGCCGATCCAATTTTCGAGGCACTCTCTTTTGCGCCTTTCAACGAATCAATAGCAATCTTCCAGTTTTCAGAGGCCGCCTCAACCACCTGAGCCACATCCGGCATAAGGGGAGAATCACTTGGGATCTGAGCGATAATCTGCTTGCCAGCCTCAATAGCAACCCTGGCTTTTTCGACTTCAACCTCGGCATTTGCGATGGCTGCCTGAGCCTGACTAGAGATGGTAGACGCAGATTCTGCGCTGGCTTCCTGTGCATACGTTGAGCAAAAAGTCACGCTGCCAACCAAAGCAACGGCTACCAAACCAATGGTTACATTATGTTTTATCATGCCTTAATCCTTAAGTTAAGTTTCCTACGAATATAAAAAATCTGATTCCAACGCAAGTAAAACTAATGATTTAACTCCTGAGCATATCTCAATGCCTGAATCACAGCTTTGTAACCTTCCGCATAATCTATACCCTCTAAGATACAGAAATCTTTCCAGGAATCAACGTCTTTCGGCAACAGAACCTTACCCGCAAAGAAACGAGCTTCACCAGTAAAAACAAGCTCAATCTGGCCCATAACCCTTGCACAATCATCCAACGTAAACTCAACCCCATTAACCACTTCTAATAACCCAAAAAATATGCCATTTTTATTCATAAACGAAACGCACTCATTAAGATTTGCTTCCGGCAACACATAACGATCAAATAATCCTGAATGTTTTGCAAAAATCACTGCCGCATCTGCATGGGTAGGAATAAGCCGCTTCTCAGCCTCCTGAGCCGAAACAGAACAAGCGAAAAAGACACCTATTACGAATAAAAAAACAGGTATATTACGCTGAATATTTTGCATCATATTCTCAAACTCCATCCACTTAGTTAAAAATATAGTCTACTTACTGATAATTCTTCTGGTATGAACTGCTCACTTATTTACACGGGACAGGACATGAAAACCAATTCTTTTACATTCAAACTCAATCAGCAACAGCAAGACGAAACATTCAGTTTACTTAACAACTCAAAATATGAGCCAAAAGATGTACCGCATACCCGTATTGCTGTCGCCCTGCCGGACTGCCGGATTAATCTCTATAACTCGGGAAAACTTCTGGTTCAGGGCAAAGCGGCGCAGGAATGGATCACCTTCACCCTTGAAACTGAAATTCTAAAAGAAGCCCAATTAGGTTACGAAGAACTGCAGGATCCGGAAGCTTACAAACCGCACATGGGAATCGATGAAAGCGGCAAAGGCGACTTTTTCGGACCGCTGGTTATTGCTTCAGCATTTGTAAACGAAGAACTGGTTGAAAAACTTCGCGACATGGGCGTGCGCGACTCAAAAAAGATATCATCAGACAATGTGGCGTTGAACATGGCCCGCGATATTAAGAAACTCCTGGGGAACCGCTGCGCCATGGTCACGATTGGTCCCCGCTCCTACAACCGCATGTATGCCAAGATTCGAAACGTCAATAAAATGCTGGCATGGGGACACGCGCGGGCTATCGAAAATCTTCTTGAAAAAGTTCCGGACTGCCCGCGCGCACTCTCAGACAAATTCGGGCCAACCCATCAAATCGAGCGGGCGCTTTTAGATAAAGGGAAAAAAATTCAATTAGATCAGCGTACGAAGGCGGAATCTGATCCCGCCGTTGCCGCAGCATCCATTCTCGCCCGGGCGGGATTTCTTTATGCACTCAAAGAAATCGGAAAAACCCACAATTTTGAAGTTCCGAAAGGTGCATCGGAGAAAGTAAGAAAAGAAGCTGAGAAACTGGTAGCCTATAAAGGCCCCGGCATCCTGCTGGATACAGCCAAGTGCCATTTCCAAACCACCGACAAGGTGCTGGCAGAAGTCGGCTACTCCAGAAAAGATCTGCCCTCACCCACATAATTCCAAGGCATGGATAATTCCGATCATTGGAAGCTCCAATAATTGAAACTTATTCCACCGAACCGAAGGTGACATTTTTGATCCCGGCACCGGCACAGGCATTCAGCACATCAACCACGCGCTCGTGCACAGCATCGTCATCCGCAGCAATAGTGATCATCGCCTTGGACTTGGAAATTTTTGCCGCCTGGCTATAGCGAAGCAAGGTGTACTCAAGACCCGCAAGATCACTTTTATCCTGCGAAGCATACACCTTATTGTTCAGTACAATACGCCCATCAGCCAGCACTTCGATAATCTGCTCATCCGGAATTTCCATCTGAGTCGACACCGAAACAGCTCCCGGCAATGCCAGGTTCAAATCGGCCTCCGGCCGTTTCAACCGGGCACTGACCATAAAATAAATGAGCAACAGAAAAACCACGTCGATCAGGGGAGCAATCTGCAGCTCCGACTTATCGTTAATCAGTTCATTAACCCAGGCCTTCATGCTCAGTTCCCCGACTCAAAGGTTCCAAAGATCACATTCACCACGCCGCCTTTTGCACAGGCCGCCATGACCTCTTTAACATGTTTATGCTTGGCATACCGATCAGCGCGAAGATAGATCTCCGCATCCTTATTCTCCATGAGAATTTTCTCAACAACCGGCGTAATCTCCTCGATCTCAAGCACCTTGAGGTTCATGAGAATATCAACATCTTCACCCGTCGTATCCTGCGAACGAATCGTAATCAATTGCCGTCCACGGGCATTTTCCGGGACAACCGATTTATTCGCAACAGGAAGCTCCACAGGCGTACGATCCATCTTCGACATATGCGAAGCGACCATAAAAAAGATAAGAAGCAAGAAAACCATATCAATCATGGGAGCCATGTTGATTTCGTCTTCGCCACCTTCTACTGGAATTTTAAATTTCACGGAAAGCCCAAGGAAACCTAGTCAACTTTAGCGTAACGATAGAGGTTCATATAATGCCCGACCATACGACCCATCGTAGACATGCTCTTAATAAAATTATTTTTGAACAGGAAGTAAGCAATCATTGCCGGAATGGCAATCACCAACCCCGTTGCCGTGGTAATCAGAGCCTCACCGATAGACCCCGCCAACTTTCCGGGATCCCCCATGCCGCCCTGCGCAATAATCGAGAACGCCTTAATCATACCGGACACCGTACCCAGCAGCCCGAGCATCGGAGCAGTACCGCCGATGATGGAAAGAAAGTTAATGGGCTTCATGAAAGTAACCATCTGCTCATTACCGGCCTCTTCAATGGCCTCCATAACGTGCACCGCATCATATTCATGCTCTTCGGAAATTCGCTCCATACCGGCATCCAGCACCGCAGTAATCAAGCTGTCATTCTCAGCACAAAGCTCACGAATTCCAGCCACATCACGCTTCGCCATGAGCTCTTCCAGCTGCGGCTTCAGATCCTCGCGGAGCATATTTTTTTCCCGCAGAAGCATCGCATTGCGAATAATAAAGTAAAACATTGCAACTGAAAAGAGGCCCAATGGATACATAGCCCAGCCTCCCTGCTTAATCAACGCACCGAATGTAACCGTTTCAGCAGCGGCCTGAGCTTCAGCCGCAGCCGGAGCAGCCACGCCCGCCTCCTGAGCAAGCGATGTCGCAATCGGCACCATCATACCGACAAACATCACCATCATTGCAGCAACTCCAAGATATCCTTTTTTCATCTGACTAACCTCCACGGGTTCCGGTTGTTTCCATTTTAATCGTTTCGCCGAGCTTGCTCCACCGCGAATTGGGATAAGCAATAATGAGCTCATTGGCGACCGCCTCCGCCTTTTGCGGATGCCCTAAACGTTGATAAATTCTTGCTTCGAGAACCGTTGCCGGAGGCAGCCATTCTTCATTTCGACTATGAAATGCAATAATGCGCGCAACATGCTGCATGGCCTCACGCAGCTCCCCCGACTCCACAGCAATTTTGCCACGGATATATTCGGTCATTGGAACGGATATATCTTCAGGGCTCGCGATACTCGAAAATACCGTATCCGCATTTTCCACCTTACCCTGATCCAGCAGAAGCATTGTAAAATACATGCTCGCCACATTAATCAGTTCCTCATCTCCGGTCTGGCGGATATAACCAATCGTCTTACCCACCCCTGCTGCATTTCCATTCCAATACTGGGCCTTGAGCCACCAAATAAGATAGGCGCCCAGATTTGTGGGAAGATGGCTGTACTGTGCTAACGGGCCGACATTCTGCTCAATCAATCCTTCCAACGACTTCCGGTCTCCCGTCCTGAACATAGAATCACACATATTCAGACTGATACCCGAAAACCGGAACTCAATGCGCTGAATCATCGAAAGCGAGGTTGAAGAACCGCCCTTCTCCGGATACAGACGATCCCCTTTGATATTCAATTGCTTGACCACAAAGGAATTTCCGGAATTTACCGTAACCTTGGCAGCGTATTGCGTCTGCGCAAAAACCGATCCCAACGAGCAAGCCAGGCCCAACACCATTACTGAAAGTTTATTCATCACAGTGCCACCTCCACCGGCTCGAGTTCCCGGAGTCGTCGAGCAGCCTCAACACCCTCCGGCGTTTCGGCAACGGCATCATTCGCCAGCATTTCCTTACAGGTATTGATGATTTCCTGATCATACCCACCGAGCTCTTCCATACATTGGATGCTTTTACTGTAAGCCGGGGCCACCCACTGGGTGTAATCTTCATAAAGAACGTAAATCCGCTGGAAATAAGCAAAGGCTTCCTCAACATCACCCAGTTTCAACTTGCAGAGCCCCGAATAATAAAGCGCCTCGGGAGTCAGAGGACCGCGCCACTCACGAATAGCTAAAACTTCTTTATAGGCCTCAAGCGCCTTGGCGTAGTCACCCTGCAGACGAAACGCATCGCCACGACGCTTCCGCGCATAGCCAACCGATTTACTATACCCGAATTTCAGCAGAATCTCCTCAGACAACTCGTCCGCCTCTGCATAACTGCCCTCTTCAACAAGAGCATCCAGATTCGCAATCATGATATAGAGCATTTCATTCGAAATCGGAAACTTGGTCATAAAGCGTTCCGCCGCTTCGTGCACAATCTCAAACTGCCCGCGTTTCACCCCTTCGCGGGCAATCACAACCAGCGTGCCCGGACCGGAAGCCGGAACATTTTTCGCCTGCACAATAGAGTCCAGCAGTGCCTCCCGCTCATCCCCCTCGGCAATTCCTGCAAACACAGTTTGATACCGAAGTGTCAGCGTACGCTGAGCCTTCTTTGATGCCGCCGCCAGTTGCTCATCCAGCTGGTCGATGATGATGCTTCGATACCCCTCAAGGTCATCGCTTTTATAATCACTGACCACCTGATTCAGAATCAGATCCACGCCGCCCAGTTCAGCGTCGTTGCCATAGGCATTGATAATTTCAAAATAGGTTTTCAAGGCACGCGGATATTCATCCAGGGCCTTATAGGCTTTACCCTTCCAGTTGGCCGCATTGGCAAAATCGCCCTTCACACCCCACTGCTCCAGATAGTCGGCCATCAACACAACCAGATCTGCATGGCGCTTATCCATATCCAGCACTTTGGCCGCCTGAAACAAGGGATAGTTGATCTGGGAAATATTCTGAGCCGTTTCGCGCGCCTTTTTATAATAATCCAGCGCGACATCCAGGTCGCCCTCCGCCGCACGCAGATCACCCAGCATCGCATACGCTTCCGAAAGCAAGGCGCTCTCCGGATACTTATTCACAAATGCCGCAAAAGTTTCTTCCGACTCCACATATTTTTCCGCGCCGTACTGCGCAATCCCAAGCCGGTAAGAAGCATCTTCCTCAAAAGCCCGCGGATCATATTTCGGATTACTTAGATATCCCAGAAATGCAGCTTCCGCCTTAACAAACTCCCCGAGGAACAGCAGCGTCATCGAGCGCCAGTATTCAGCCGATTCGTAATAGCGACTGTCCGGCCACTCACCCAGAATCTTAGTGAAATGCCCCAGTGCTTCCTGATAATCCAGACTTTGAAAACGAAGATACCCCAGCAGGTAGGTAATTTGATCAATATATTTATGATTCGGCGAAATTTCGAGCGCCTTGACTCCCATCTCATAAGCGAGTTCAAACTGCCCCTGATGCATCCGAACCTGCATCAGGTTCAAAGAGACATCATCCTTGAACTCACCGTCCGGCATGGTCTCAATATATTCATACCCCTCTGCCGTGGCCAACGCCCACTCCTGCTCATCCAGCATCACGGCAAAAGCAGAATAGCGCGATTGGTCCGCCAGCTCACTGCCCGGGTTTTCATCAAAAATCCTGTGATAAATCGCATGCGCCGGCCAGTTTCTGTCCAGATCATTATAACACTGGGCCGTCCGCAACATGACATCCATGTCATAGTCGTCAAAATTGGTAATCACCTCATATTGACCCTTCAACCGATCGAACAACTGCTGCTGTTTCTGCTGAAGCTCTTTAAACTCAGTCAAAGTTTGCCCCGTGCCGGCAACAAACGGTTTCATCGCCGATCTCAGCTCACGGAGGCGTTTTTCATAATGCTCCGTCAAATCCGCCTTGGTCAGCACCAGACGATACAACAGCAGAGCCTTTTGGAACTGCCCTTTATTATAGTGCGAGTCACCGGCTTCCAGCAGCGCCACATTCAGTCCCACATCATGCCGGGCAGCCATATCACAATGCGGAAGGAACCGGAACAGGTTCGCAAAGTCATCCATGCGCACATAGCAGGTCACCAGCATCACAGCCGCACCCGCCCGCACGGTATCCTTTTTCGCAATGCGGAACAGCGAAGCCAGCGGCTTAACCGCGGCGGCCCACTTTTCCTGCTGATAACGGGACTCTGCCAACAGTTGCGTGGCAGGAACTTTCAAATCTTCTGCCAGCCGCAGATTCTGCAGAACAATCATCGCCTGCTCCTCAACGGCCGGCCACTGCTGCACCATCGTGAGGCACTGAGCCGCCATCACACGGGCCGACTCCTGCTGAGGATCATCCGGAAATTCATCGCAGAAGCGCACAAAATTGCGGGCGCCGGAAACATATTCCCCGAGCTGCATCTGACAATACGCCAGTTGATAGAGGGTAAAGGCCAGTGTCTGCCGCACTTTCTTCTCGTCGTCACCTTCCAGACGAACCAGCACCTCTTCCAAAAACGGCAGAGCATCCTCCAACTGCTCGTTTTTCAACAATTCCTTCGAGGTTTCAAGCAGTACACTGGTTGACTCCGTCTGCGGATCCAAACGCGCAAGCTGACTCTTCGTCACGCCCCGCCCCGATAGTTGGCCGAAAGAAATAGACGGCAGTAAGGCAATCACCACCGCCACCATCAAACCCTCATGCATTTTGTACGCATTCCACATAGGCTGAAAACTCTACTCAAGTGTATGAATTTCGGGAAGAGCAAAGTGATAAAAAAAGCAAACAAAGCCTTGCCTCATCGAAACGGTTTGTATAAAAACCACGCTCCCTAAACGAACTAGAGGATTTTTATCATGAAAGCAGATATTCACCCAAACTACGAAGAAGCAACAATTCGCTGCGCTTGCGGTAACGAGATCGCTACTCGTTCCACCGTCAAGGAAATGCACGTCAATACGTGCTCCAGCTGCCACCCGTTCTTCACTGGTAGTGCAAAACTGATCGATACAGAAGGCCGCGTAGACCGCTTCAAGAAGCGTTTCTCCGAAGGCATGTATTAATCAACTTGCTGTCAACGAGGCCGAACCTGCGAAAGCACGTTCGGCCTTTTTGCGTTTACGCAGTGGAGTATTGGAGAACCGGAATAAGGGATTTATGGAAAAAAGTCCTTTCGCTACCCTCCCCCTCTCCCACACTATCCGTTCAGCTAACAATCCATTAACCCAACATCCAGGTATTTTCCCATGGTCGATAAGGCATATTTAGAACAGCTCCAATCTAAGCTATCCGAACTCGAAACGCGCATGTCGCTGCCCGAGGTATCGTCTGACCCGAAGAAAATGCAGGAATGCATGCGCGAATACGGCCACCAGAAAATGCTGGCCGCAGCCGCCGGAAAAGTGATTGATCTGGCCGATGCCAAAGCCGAATCCCAGGCCATTCTTTCCGACTCCGACTCTGACGACGAGCTCAAAGAAATGGCCGAAATGGAACTGGCCGAGATCGAAGAAAAGCTGCCTCTGGCAGAGCGAGAGATGGAAATCGCCCTCATTCCGCCCGACCCCACCGACTCCCGCAACGTGATTATTGAAATCCGTGCCGGTACCGGCGGCGATGAAGCCGGCATCTTCTGCGGCGACCTTTACCGGATGTACACCCGCTATTTCGACGTTAAAGGCTGGAAACACAAAGTCCTCGACGTCAGCCCCTCCGAATCCGGCGGCTACAAAGAAGTCTCCTTTACCGCGGAAGGCGAAGATGTATACAAAACGCTGAAGCACGAAGGCGGAACCCACCGTGTTCAGCGCGTCCCCCAGACCGAAACACAGGGCCGCGTCCACACCTCCGCCGCCACCGTGGCCGTACTGGCCGAAGTGGAAGAAGTCGATATCGAAGTCAAAACTGAAGACCTCCGCATCGACACCTACCGTGCACAGGGCGCCGGTGGACAGCACGTCAATACCACCGACTCCGCCATCCGCATCACCCACATCCCTTCCGGCGTAGTGGTGCAGTGCCAGGACGAACGCTCCCAACACAAAAACAAAGCCGCTGCCATGAAAATGCTGCGTGCCAAACTGTACGACGATCAGGAGCGAAAAAAAGCTGAAGCGCAGGCTTCCGAACGTAAATCCATGGTCGGCTCCGGCGACCGGTCCGAAAAGATCCGCACCTACAACTATCCCCAGAACCGCCTCACCGATCACCGCATCAACCTGACGCTATACAAGCTTGACCGCGTCATGGAAGGCGCGCTCGACGAAATCCTGACGGCTCTCTACGAGCACGACATCGAGCTGCGCATCAAGCAGCAGATGGAATCGTAGTTCCGCCGCCATACTTCCCCAAAGACCGCGCTTTAATTTCCAATCATTGGAAACTATGATTCCCTGCTTTAATCAGGGGAATCAGCATGGGGTGGACCACAACAACATCGGGGAGCGGCGGAATCGGCGGAAAAATTCTGTTCAGCCTGTTCGGACTCTTCTTCGCCTTCATCGGATCGCAGTTCGTAAAGACAGAATGGCAATCCCTGCAGGAAACCAAAGCCATGCAGCAATGGGTACCGATGAACTGCACCATCGAAACCTGCACTGCTGAAGACTACGGCGACGACTTCCGCCTCGACCTCTCTTATAGCTACACAGTTAACGGACGCCAATACACCTCCAACCGATACGGAAAACAGCATCACCTCGTCCGCGAAAGCATCAGCGCAATCAAAGCGGTCGAAAAAACACTGGTACCGGGCAAAACCATCTCCGGATACCACAACCCCGACGATCCCGCCCAGGCCGTACTGGACCTTCCAACCATTGGAAGTACACGATCCACCCTCGGCATGACCTTCGTTTTTCCAACCATTGGAATCCTCTTTGCCACCGTTCCATGGCTGCGCAGAAAGAAAAAAGCCGAAACAAAAACCAACCAGCCGGCCCCGAAAATTTTCCTCATCGTCTTCGGCGGAATTTTTGCACTCGTCGGCTCGCTCATGCTCAAACCCATGGCCATCGATCCGGTGCAGAAAATCCAACGCGCCAAAAACTGGTCAGTCGTCCCGGCCGTGGTTGTGTCCAGCAAAGTCAAATCGCACGACAGCGACGACGGCACCACCTACAGTCCCTACATCGCCTACCGCTACGAGTTGAACGGCCACGAATACTTCGGCGACCAGCTCACCTTCATCGGCGGATCCAGCAGCGGATACGAAAGTAAAGCCGCCATAGTCCGCCAATATCCCAAAGGATACGAATTCCAGGTCTATGTCAATCCGCTCGACCCCGCGGAATCCGTCATCAACCCCAAAGCCTCCGCCGGGCTCCTTTTCTGCCTCATCCCGCTCATCTTCACCCTCGTCGGCATCGGCATCATCATCGGCGGATTCCGGGCCGGTAAAGGCGGAAAAATCAAACTGAATCAGGAACAGGCACAGGAACATATCGTCGTCCTCAAAGGCACCTCCCGAATTGGAGCCGCCCTCTTCATCACCCTATTCACCATCATTTGGAATGGCGTGGTCTACCTCATCTATCGCAGCGACGCCGGCCTGTTCTTCCTCGCCGTCTTCGGTTTTTTCGGACTGGTCTCCATCGGCCTCGCCATCAAAACCTACCTCTCACTCTTCAACCCCCGCCCCGTCGTCGAAATCACCCCCGGAAACATCCGCCCGGGAACCAACATCGCCCTGCGCTGGCGCTTAAACGGAAGAGTGGATCGGCTCAACGATCTAGGCATCGAACTGAAATGCCTGAAAGTTACCACCGAAACCAGCGGCCACGGTAAAAACCGCAGCACCCGCTGCGTAAAAACACCCCTCTATGAATGCGGAATTTTCAAAAGTAGCAGCCCCCTCGAGATACCGCAGGGCGCACTGCAATGCATCATCCCCGCCGACCGCCCGGCCTCCCGCCCCGGCAACCACAACGGCATTGAATGGCAAATCGTCTTCAGCGGCGACATACCCCACTGGCCTGATCTGAAACAGGAATTCAGGTTTCTCGTCTATCCCGACGAGTAAAATGGGCTTCTATTTGCGGTTTTCTTTCCAACCATTGGAACGTATATTTCCCTCCTGAAACGCACAAAAAAAGGTGAGAAAAATGAAGAGTGCTTACGAACTGGCCATGGAACGCTCAAGCGGTCCGTCCATCAAACTGACCGACGAACAGAAAGCCGCACTGGCGGATATTGATTCCAAAATGAAGGCCAAGGTCGCTGAAACCGAAATCATGTTCGATCAGCAGCTCGCCACCGAAGCCGATCCCGCCAAAGCCGGCCTGATCCAGCAGACCCGTCAGCAACAGATTGCCAAGATCAAAAATGATGCGGAAGAAGAAAAGGAAAGCGTACGACGTGCCTAGTGAAACGTGATCCTTCACGCCTCACGGCTCAATCGTCATTCCTCCCATGAAAGCGACTCCCAAAAACGTAGATTTTCTCGTCATCGGTTCCGGTCTGGCCGGCCTGACGGCAGCCATGGAGCTGAGCAAACACGGCAAAGTGCTGGTGGCCAGCAAAGTCGAAGCTTCCGAGTGCAACAGCTTCTATGCCCAGGGCGGCATTGCCTGTGTGATCGACCCCGAGGATACGATCGAAGCACACATGGAAGATACGCTCAAAACCGGCTACGGACTCTGCAACGCCGAGGTGGTGCGTCAAGTCGTTCAAGGTGGTTTTGACCGGATTCACGAGCTCGAAGAACTCGGCATTGAATTCGACCTGCGCAAACGCAAAGGCAAGGAAAACGAATATGATCTCGGCCAGGAAGGCGGACATTCCCACCGCCGCGTGCTGCATGCCGGCGACATCACCGGTCAGTCGATGATGCAGGTCCTGCTCTCCCGCGCCCGCACAAACAAAAATATCACGATTCGCGAGAACCTGATGGCGGTCGATCTCGTAACCACCGAGTGGATTAAACATCCCGGCCAAAACCGTTGCATCGGCGCCTACTTCCTCGACACCAAAACTGAAGAAATTTTTCCGATTCAGGCCAGATGCACCGTCCTGGCGACGGGTGGAATCGGCAAGGTCTACCCCTACACCTCCAATCCGGATGTCGCCACCGGCGATGGCGTGGCCATGGCCTGGCGGGCCGGCCTGCCGATTCGTAACATGGAGTTTGTGCAGTTTCATCCGACCTGCCTTTACCACCCGCAGGCGAAATCTTTTCTCATCTCGGAAGCCGTCCGCGGCGAAGGTGCGGAACTGAAAGACATTCGCGGCAAGGCCTTCATGAAAGATTACGATGCCCGAGGATCGCTCGCCACACGCGATGTCACGGCACGTGCCATCGACTTTGTCATGAAGAAACATGGCGATCCCTACGTCTATCTCGACATCACCCACCGCTCCGAATCCTTCCTGCGCGAACGCTTCCCCAACTTGTATGCGGCCTGTCTGCGCTATGGCATCAACATGGCAAAGGACCCGATTCCGGTCGTTCCCGCCTGCCACTATTCCTGCGGCGGCGTGGTGGCCGAAGTGAATGGCACCACCGACCTGCCCGGCTTCTATGCCTGCGGCGAAGTGGCCAGCACCGGCCTGCACGGCGCCAACCGGCTCGCCAGCAACTCCCTGCTCGAAGCTCTCGTTTGCGGACACGAAACCGCCGTCGAAATCTCCAATGTCTGGAAAGAATTTGATGCTGAAGTGTCAATCCCTGGATGGAAATGCGGCGAAGCGGTTTCTTCCGATGAAGCCGTGGTGGTGGAGCACAACTGGAATGAAGTCCGCACCGCCATGTGGGACTATGTCGGCATCGTCCGCACAGATCGCCGTCTGGCCCGCGCCCGGTCGCGCATTCGCAATCTGCGTCAGGAAATCAAACAATATTATGGCGACTACCTGGTCACCTCAGACCTGTTGGAGCTGCGAAATATTGCCGACGCGGCAGAGCTGATTATCCGCTCCGCCGAACAGCGCAAAGAGAGTCGCGGCTTGCACTATATGGCCGACCACCCCGAAACGGCCGACTTCCTGACCGATACCATTATTCACGACAAGCCCGGCGGCCCGCTCACGTAATCGTCGTACTCACGACCGCACGGCTTCGTTCAGGTGCCCGCAGCGGGGGCAACGGTCCATGGGGCGGTTCCGGGCAAAAGCGTAGACGTGGCCGCAGTCGGCACAGGAATAGATGCTCTCACGCTCCCGCATCGGGCGGTGGATGCTCCGGATATTGTAGAAGATGGACAGAACGCTGACAACCAGCAGCGGGAACCCCACAAAAACCATCAGAATGGCGGCAAGATCCAACGCAATCATGGTTGCTCCTCCACAACCGGCTTGGTTTCCGGCGAATAGATTTCCACCATGCCGTCGACCGGCTCTCCGGGATCAAACGTCAGCCCGTGCAGCAACCGGATGATGCGCGTATTCATGACGGCCGATTCGAGCGGCTGTTCCAGAAAAACATGACGGACGGCGCCGTTTTCGCCTACACTGATTTCCGCCCGTATTTCCCAGGCTTTGGAAACTTCCTGATTCAATTCCGGCGGAAGCACCACCCCGCCCACCATGCGCGCCTTGAGCTCAGGTGCCAGCGTGACCCGGCGAGCGGCGGGACGTTTTTCCACTGCCTGGAAAATATCTGAAGGAACCCCCGGTGTTCGAGGGATTTGAGTCGTCAGCATCAGTGTACGAGAATCCAGCACGGCATCATCCAGTCCCAGTTCGGCAGGTAAAAACATCTCGGATTCCACCGGCTGTGAAAAGGTTAGCGGGGTATCGACATCCTGCATCATGAGCTCACGACTGAATCCCATACTGGAGGGAAGCGAGAACAAGACCGGAGAGGACACCACACGCACATCGGTTCCAGCCATTGGAAGCCGCCGCCCGTTTCGGACGAGGTAGCTCGTGTTCGGGGCAACCGGAGAACCGGAAAGCCCGTTGCTGGTGGCCGGACGGACCAGGACGAACAACACCGCGTGCAACAGCAGAGCGAAAAACACGGCGGGAAACATTCCCCTGGGCGGGGTGCGGGTCACAGCACCGGTTCCTCTACAGCGGAAATTTTGGTTGCCATCGAAACATCTGAAATACCGGCGGCCATCGCCACATTCCAGGCCTTGATCACTGTACCGTGCGCAACACGTTCATCGGCTTCGATTATCAGTACGGCATCGGGATGTATGAGAGCCGCCGTTTCCAACGCCTCGAGCAATCCGGCTTCGTCGAGCCGTTCATTATTAAAATAGAACCAGCCTCCGCGCGTAATGGAGAGCACCATTGAACCAAACCTCGCACCGCCGGCAAAAGGCGATTCCGGCAGGGAAACGTTAATTCCCGGCTGCAGCACAAAGGGTGAAACAGCGAGAAAGAAGGCGAGTACGATCAGAGCGGAATCGCAGAAGGAGATGGCAATGGTAAAAACCCCGGCCGGCTTCCGGCTGGGCTTAAAGTGCCGCAGCGCCTGACTTTTCGCATGTGGATCAAAGGGTTTCATTACCGTCCACTCCGCCTTCAACACGGTCATACACCAGGAAATGATACACCTCTTCCGCGGCGTATTCCATGTTCAGCGTAATTCGCTCAACACGGCTCAACAGAAAGTTATAACCGGCAAATGAAGGAATGGAAACGCACAGCCCAATAGCCGTGGTAATCAGTGCCTGCCAAATGCCGCCGGAAAGATCTCCAATCTCGGCCAACGGTGCATTCTGCTCCATCCCGATGAATACCTGCATTAAGCCAACCACCGTTCCCATCAGCCCCAGCAAGGGCGTAATCTGAGCGATCGTCAGCAGGCCACCCAGATTTTTTTCAAGACGTGGAATTTCGCCGAGTCCCGCTTTGGTAATTGTCTGCTTGAGCTCTTCGGGGTTCTCATCCGAGTGCAGCAGACCGGTACGCACAATATGAGCCACGGGACCGGGCGTCTGATCGCAAATAGAAACTGCTTCAGCCGTGTTCCCCCGGTTCACAATCGTGTAGATCCCGTTCAGAAAATCGTCTTGTTTAATCTGCGCACGGTGCAAATGAAAAACGCGTTCCAGAAAAAGTATAGCGGCTGTGACACTGCACACCATGATCGGCCACATGATCCAGCCACCTTTAACCATCAGTTCCAACATGGACTGTCTCCTCCGGCTGCTGGAAGAGCAGCCAGTTTTCTTTTTTAATTTTATCAATACGCTTCTGAGCTTCTTCTTTCGCCGGCACGTTGGCCTCGATGACCCGCTCATAAACCTGGACGGCATCCACCCAGGCGCGTTGCTTTTCTTTAATCGCTGCAGCTCCGAAGGCCGACCGGGTAAACCAGGTCACGCTATACGGAGAGTGCTCAACATTCTCATTTAAAAACGTGTAAACCACATGCATATACCGGCTGAATGCTTTGTCGGAAACATTCGTCTTCTCCAGACATACCGCAATCTTGTTCTCCACATGCAGCTTAAGCGCCAGTGGAGCGGACGGCCGGTCCAGGATGGCCTGATAGGATTTCATGGCCTCGGCATAACGTGCCGGGTTATCCGTTGCGAGCGAGAACTGGCAGTCGCCCTTCCGTCCCCACGCCGCATTCACCAGATAGCTTTCCGGATAGTTCTTAATAATCTCCTCAAACGCCAGCACCGCCCGGGAAAACTCGCCCAGCTCGGTCAGCGCATCACCCTGAGCAAAACGGGTCTGCGGAAGGATATCGCTTTCCGGATAATTTTTCGCCACTTCGGAATACCGCTCGATGGCCGTCACATAGTTCGACTGCGCCGCCGCAGCACGTCCCGCCCAGTAAAGTGCTCTTGGAGCCAGCTCGTGCCCCTTAAAATCCTTTTCGAACCGCAGGAACAAGGGCTCCGCCTTTTTGTACTCGCCGAAATTATAAAAGTGCTGCCCCAGCCAGAACACCACTTTAGGCGTCCAAACGGAATCCGGATTCTTTTCCACAAAGTCGCCACAGGTCTTGACCGATTCCTCGGTTTTACCCAACCAGGCCAGGCAAAACCCCCGCATGAAAATCGATTGTTGTCCATATTCCGAATCCGGGTAATCCGCAATGACGGCTTCAAATGCTTTCTGCGCCTCTTCGTAGCGATGTAAGTCCTCATAAAGCACCAGCCCCTGCCGGTATTTACTCAGAGCCAGCGTCGCTTTATTGGAATAAACCTTCCCGATCTGTTCATACTTGGCGAGCGCTGCTTCCCAATCCTTGTTTGCACGAAGCACATCAGCTGTCCGCAATGCAGCCATCTCCGCAAACGGACTGTCGGCATGATTGGTTTCAAGAATACTGAGCGTATTGAGCGCCTCAGCACGCCGGCCGATCTTCATCTGTGCCAATCCAAGCTGGTAAAGCGCATTCGGCATGTTGTCGTGCGTCGGGAAATCAGTCACAAAAGAACGGTAGAGCTTCTCTGCATCCTCGAGCTTTCCGGCCTGAAAACAGCAGTCGGCCGCCTTAAACAACGCATCCGCCTTACGGGCTGGATCTTTCAGCGCCTTGACCGCTTTATCAAAAACACCCGCGGCCTCTGCATAACGTCCCAACTGCCAGAGACTCAGCCCTTTACCATAATATGCATCCGCGAGTCCCTCTTCATCGTCAGCCACATCCAGATAAACCTGATAACCGCCCGCGGCTTCTTGATAGCGCCCGGCCAGATAAAGCGCCTTGGACTTTTCAAGCTGCAGTTCAGCGGCCATTGCCTGGCTGGGGGCCTCAGCTCGACACTCTTCCAGCAGTTTCAGAGCCGCATCGGATTGTCCTTCACTCAACAGCAGTTTTGCCAGTTCCAACTTCAGCGGCACGCGCTGACGCGCATCCGGCGAAAGCTTTATTCCACTGCGCATGGCCGCTTCCGCCGCATCCTTCTCTCCGGCCTGCTGCTCCAATGCCGCCAGATCAACATAGGCATCAATCCGATAAAGCAAACGCGTCTGGTCATTTGTAGCCAGCCCGCTCAGCAGCGCCCGGGACCGATTAACCTGCTCATCGGTACCCTTCGTATAGAGCACATGACCCAACTTTAATGCCGCGCGCTCGGCGGCATCCTTGTTTTGTCCGGCTGCCAGTTTTTCATAAACCGCAATGGCTTCCGGAAACCGCTGCTGCCGGGAATAGACCTCTGCCAAATCAAACTGATTCTCCGTGCCTGCACGATTGTTGGGATAATCTGCAGCAAACTGGATGTATGTAGCTTCCGCTGCATCGAGCCTGCCTGTGCGCAGTTCCAGATGCCCCTTCAGACGCAATACCGAGGGAGCATAACGGCTCCTTGTCATATCTTCACCCGCCGTATTCAGCTCCTGCAGGGCCTTTTCAAACTGCCTGAGTTCGTAATAGGTGCGGGCGCGCCAGTAGATGTAGCCCGGGTCGCCGGTTTTACCGACCAGCATCTTCTCCATTTCGGAGTAGCGTTTCTGTCCCCAGAGAGCATGCGCGAGCAACAACGTGGCCTGCGAAACCTCGTCTTCTTTCAGTTCACCCTGCAAAACGCCGCGGGCCTGCTGTTCGGCCAGCACAAAAAAACCGTCGTCCAACGAAGCCCGGATGCTGGGAAAACGCGAACTGAGCGGCTTCGGAACCGGTTCCTGCGCAACGGACTTCAAAACAAACAACAGGGTAAATACAGCTAAAATGGTTAAATGGGTTTTCCGCATTAAAAGTTCCAATGGTTGATGCCCATTATTTCCAATGCTTGGAAAAGATAAAGCCAATTTTCCCAACCATTAGGACAGAAAAATATTTCACCGGCCATGAACGTCAGCTAACGTATTCAGTCATATAAAGAAACCATGACGATTGAACTCAACAGACGAACATTTCTGGCTCTCATCGGGGTCTCCGCCGCGGCGGCCGGATTGGCCCGGCCATCCGATTTTAAGGCACCGCCCCGAACCAATGCGCCGGGCACACCCCGCTGCTTTCTGGACGGCGTTAAAACCGAACTTCCAGCCCGCCCGAAAACCGCTGCCATCACCTATCTTTCCGAATGACGCTCTTTCGACCGCCCGCAGAGGCCCACAGCCTTATTATCCGGATTCAGGATGGTTGCCCATGGAATCAGTGCACGTTCTGTGGAATGTATAAGGGCGTGAACTGCCGTTTCCGATCATTGGAAGAAATGGAGCTCGGGATCGATGCGGCACGCAGGGAGAATCCCTCGGCCCGGCGTATCTTCCTGGCCGATGGTGACGTGATGGCCATGTCGTTCGACAAACTCCACGCGGTGCTCGGCATGCTGAACGACCGCTTTCCGCGCCTCTCCCGGGTGAATATCTATGCGAACGGAAATTCTATTCTGCAGAAAACGGACACGCAGTTGCAGGCACTGAAACGGCTGAAGCTCAACACGCTCTACATGGGCCTCGAAAGCGGACACGAAGAAACCTTACGAAAGGTCAAAAAACAGGAAACGGCCGCAGAAATGGTTGAAGCCGGGCAGCGGGCTCAAGCCGCCGGGCTGAAAATGTCGGTTATGATCCTGACCGGACTGGGTGGAAAAAAGAACCGCGCGTTGCACACGGCCGCCACCGCAGAGGCACTAAACTGCATGCAACCGAAAATCCTCTCCGCCCTCAGGGTGATTCCCATTCCCGGAACGGAATTGTATGAACAGGAACAATCCGGAGCCTTTGAACAGGTCACCGAGTTCCAGGCATTGGAAGAACTGAAGCACATGATCCAGGCACTGGAACTGGAAAGCACAGTCTTCCGCGCCAACCACTCCTCTAACATTCTTCCGCTGGAAGGCCGCTTCCCGAAAGATAAGGAACGGCTCGCCGATGAGCTGGACACGCTTCTGGCCTCCGGCATGCTTGATACCGAAGCCCCGGGAGCCCCGCCCTTTTCGCTCTGAAAGATCCCTGAAGGCGTAACGATTTCATCGACGGCCGTCAGCTGAAACGATACGCCTGCCGGATATTCTGAACAGACGGGCATTACGCGTAGCCGAGTTTTTTCAGGATCCAGAAGTTCTTGCGCCAGTTTTTTTCGACCTTCACCCAGAGCTTGAGCTTGAAGCGCACGCCGTACATTTCATAGAGCTCTTTCTCGGCCTGCTCGCGGACCCATTTAATGAGGCGGCCCTTTTCGCCGATCACAATCCCCTTCTGGGAATGGCGCTCGACCATGACCGAAATATCAACGGTCCACTTTTTTTCGCCCTCGTGAATTTCTTCAACCCAGATGGCCAGCGCATGCGGAAGCTCCTGTTCCAATCGGTGGAAAAACTTTTCGCGCACCACATCGGCAATATTCAGCTTGCGGGGATAGTCGGTCAGAATATCATCAGGGAAGAGCGCCGGTCCTTCCGGCATCAGCGTAAACAACGAGGTCAGCAGATCCGGCATATGGGTACCCTGCAGCGCGGATACATTCATCCACTGCACCTCTTTATTACTCTCGCGGTCGAGTTTAATCTCTTCCCACATCGCTTTGTATCGTTCGGAGCAATCGTAGTTCCGGTCACTTTTGTTCAATGCAATCACCACCGGCACTTCTTCGCGGGTGATACGGCGGAACCAGCCATCGTCTTCCAATTCCGGCTTGGACGATGCGTCCAGCACCAGCAGAATGGCATCCACCCCCTGAATGGCCGAACGGGCAGCTTTGTTCAGATTCTTTCCCAAATCTCCCTCGGCTTTATGCACGCCAGGTGTATCCAGAAAGACGAGTTGCCCACGCTCCTCGGTCAGAATAGCACGAATTACATTCCGGGTTGTCTGCACGGTATCACTGACAATACTGACCTTCTCTTCCAGCAAATGGTTTACCAACGTGGATTTCCCCACGTTCGTCCGGCCGACAATTGCCACGATTCCTGCACGATCAAATAGCTGTTCTTCACTCATGGGCGCGGGTTTTAGCACAATCTTCGGCCAAAGCATAAAGAATATTGCCGGATTCGCTTTTCGGCGTTGCGCCGGGCGCACCCTTTTTCTATGGTGTCCTCGTTATGAATTGCGCACTTAAATTTTTACTTCTCACGGTCGTTCCAATGACTGCATTTTCGCAGTATCTCCCGAGCGCCCAACCCCAATCTCAACTGCAGCCTCAGCAACCGGTTTCCATTGAAATCGACGGCTACGCGGCGAAGGTTAACGACCAGGTGATCACCCGCGGCGAAGTCCGCGAGGCCATGGCCCCGTTGCTACCCGAGCTCTACCGCCAGTACAAAGGACCGCAGCTCGAAACAGAACTGAAAAGAGCTTTTGTGAGCGCCCGCAACGAGATCGTGGAACGGACCTTGATCATGGAAGCCTTCAAAGAGCGAGGGGGAGCCATTCCCGACCAGTATGTGAACGACGAAATCAAACGCACCATCAATGAGCGTTTTAAGGGCGACAAAGCCATGTTCGAGCAGGTGCTCTCCGAGCAGAAGAAAACACGCGAAGAATATATGGAAGTGATTCGCGAACAGATGGCCGTCGGCATGATGATCAGCGAAGAGGTATCCCGCCGCGCCCGCATCACCCCGGCCCAGATTCGGGCGGAGTATGAGCGGAACAAAGAAATTTATTTTATTCCCGAAAAGGTCAAATACAGCGTCATCGTGCTGAATAAAGGCGCCACCCCTGAAGATCAGGCGGTGAAGAAGGAAGAGGCAACAAAGGTTCGGCAACGCCTGATCGATGGAGCCGACTTCGGTGAAACCGCCAAAGAAGTTTCAGAAGGCAGCCGTGCGGCGGATGGAGGTTCCTTCCCCTGGATGCAGCCGAAAGACGTACGCGAAGAACTCCGCGAAACCCTGCAGACTCTTCCGGCTGGAGAAATCAGCGAAATCATCAACACCGAAACCCAGCTCTACCTTGTGAAAGTAGAAGCCCGCCGTCAGCCGGGGTACAAAACATTTGATGAGGTTCGCGAAAACATCAAAAACGCTCTCACCGCCAAAGAGCGCGAGCGCCTTAAGAAGCGATGGATCGAACGGCTCCGCGACGATCACTACATTGTGCTCTACGACTAAAACAGCCGAAGGTCTAATACTCAAAGGTCCGGACTTTTGACCATTGGCAAAGCCGGCTCTACTCATCCGGCCCCACGCGGCCTCTGAGCTTTTTCTTAGAGGCCTGTTTTGATTTTTCATCCAGCATTTTGGCTTTGGCACGGCGGGAGCGGCGGCGCTTCTGACGGCGGATCTTTTCGATCGCCTGCTGCTTTTTACTCTTTTCCCCGAGCACCTTACCTTCGATCCGTTCGCACAGCTCCTTCCGGGCCCAATAGCGGTTGTCCGCCTGCGAGCGGGTTTTCTGGCAGCGAATTTCCGAACCGGAGGGCACGTGCCGCAACTGCACACAGGAAGAGGTCTTATTGATCTTCTGCCCGCCACTGCCGGAGCCGCGGATAAAATGCTCTTCCAGATCGTGCTCCAGCACCTCCAGTTTCTCCATCCGGGCATGAAGCCGTTCCCATTTTTCAGCTGTAATCATGCATGCATCTTATGAACTCCCCGCCCCTTTCGCAATTGATTTCACCTAAGCGGAAGATATGATGTCGGCATGGAAGAAATCTCATCGATCGTGCATACGGCCCTAACAGCCTTTCTTTTAATCGGCGGCTTTATGACAGCAGCCCTACTCTACCTGAATCATCGGAGGAATCCTCCGAGCGGTGCGCAGCTGACTGAAGTCCTGTCCGAGCGCTCCTGGAGTACGTTGCAGGTCTTCATCCTGCTCGGCAGCCTTTTCCTGCTCTACTATCTTGCCGGCTTGTCAGGACCCTTGATCGGGCAGTTTATCTACGAAGAGCAAGTCCCCTTCGTGAAACTGATGATTACACTCGTTATCTATACCATTCTAATGGTGCTGATCGGCATCATGAACAAACGAAATGGCGGCAGCTGGGCCAGCAGTCTGGGCATGGAATTTTCCAACCTTCGGAAACTGCTGCTTGCACCCGTAGCCTATCTGGCCGTCATCCCGTTTATCATTCTGGCCTCCAAAGGCTATCATCTGCTGTTGGAGAAACTTTCTTCCTCTGAAGTTGAGCTGCAGGAAGTAGCCCAGATTGTTTCGGGCAACCTGAGTTGGGTGGAAATACTCTATATCCTCACTGCGATCTTTGTGGCACCGGTTTATGAGGAGCTGATGTTCCGCGGCGTACTATTCCCCTATTGCGTCAAAAGGGCCGGACTGGTTCCGGCAACGCTTGCGGTATCCGTGCTGTTCGCGCTGATGCACTTTCATCTGCCGTCGTTTGTGCCGCTGCTGATGCTCTCGGCCGCGCTCTGCCTGACCTACCGACGCACCGGGTCGCTATGGACCAGCATCGGGGTACACATGATCTTCAATGCCGTCAGCATTCTGGCCCTGAACATTTCGGGCTGACTTCCAACTATTGGAAAGCGGTTAAGCCGGCGATGGCCGCTCCAACGACCGGCGCGTCGTCCACCTGAATGCACTTGATGTGCAGTCCGCGCTCCTTGAGCATCGGTTGGAGATAGCCCTGCACTTTTTCCGGCATCTGATAGGTATAGTAATAGGTCGAGCCGTCAATATTGACACAGACGGGGCGTTCCGGATCGGTTCCGGCTCCGCCTTTTACCACCGCCGCACAGATGTTGACCGCTGTCAGCAGCGCGGCCCGATCGACGACCCCCTTGAAAACGGTCCGCATAATCTCGCGGTCTTCTTCGGTGTAATCATCCGATCCCAGTTCCCCGATATCCCGTCCGTTTTCCGCGGCCAGGTTGTCGATCTGAATGATATAGAGATCGTCCAGGGCAGCTAGAGCGGCAGCCCCTTTTTCGGAGAAAACACCCAGTTCGCTGGAAAGGGTTTTCAGCAGCTTCAGCGTCATGGTGCCCATATACACGCCGGAAAGTACTTTTTCAAAAACGTGGCTACCCGGATTTTCGCTCTCATTGTCGACTTGAATATCCAGTGGACCGCGCTGATAGGCCGCAAAACCGCCGGACTCTACATTGATGACCTGGGATCCTTCGGTCAGATCCACTTCCAGTTTTCCGATTTTGCTGTTCTGCTCCACGTAAGCGGTGTTGGTACCGGTTCCGAGAATGAAACCGATATAGGACGAGGCATCGAAAGCCTGCCCCTGGGCCAGTCCGGCCAGCAGACAAGCCACAGTATCGTTCAGCACAACAACCTGCCGGCCCTCAATGCCGCGTTCTTCCAGCGCCGCCAACAGACCTTCGCCAATATGCTGCCCAACGAGTTCAGGAATCTTGATCTCCTTCGTCCAGTGCAACAGCTGACCGTCGAAGTTGGGTTTAATGGTGGCCGGATAGGAGAAACAGAAGCCAATGCTGTCGAATTCATCCTTCATCGGTTCGAGCGCATCCACGAGGACCTGATAGAATTCAGCTTTAGTCTTTTCCTCAAAGCGTCCAGGCATCGGCTGCTTGCTGAAACCGGAGAGTTCAACCTCACCGGCCTCATTAAAGGTGACGATACAAACGCGCAGATTGGTTCCGCCGGCATCGATTACCGCCACCGACTTACCCACCGGAACCTGACCGTCCGCACCGACATAGGCTGGAATCATGGCCAGAGAACCGGCATCTTCGGCCAGCCCTCGCTCCATTTCACTCAGAAAATTGTTTAGTAACTCTTCTGCACTATACGCATCAGCTGATACCAGTTGGTTTTTCAGCCAGGTTTTAACTTTATCCGTCATAGGTTTTCTCCTGAAAAATATTTTATAACGTTATTAAAAAGCCAGGACAAGTCGAGTTACACAATGGTTCTGTTCACATTTCATCTCCGTTAGCGGGTATGTTCATTAGAAAATCATTGCGAAACCACGCCTCCAGATCCGTACCATTGCGATGAAGCCGGCACTTGGTATAGAGCACGTTAAACTGCGGCTCGGTATGCAGACCGTTCAGCACCAGTTCATCAAACTCTTCAGAATCGCCACAGAGCAGGATATCAGGCTGCCACCTGTAGAATACGGACCGGGTAAAACCAGTATGGTTTTTAAAATTGGCGGCATCGCCGGGCGCATGGGCCATCTCGGTATTATTCAGCCCCATGAGATCAAGAACGGGCCCGGGGTAGCCCAGCTTATTTCCGCCGGCGGTAATGGCGGCCACGGTGGGCCAGGTTTCCAGATCCTGGAACATATGAGCCAGTGCCGCTCCATTTTCGCGCCCCTCTTTGGCAATGCGGAACTCATGTTTAATATGAGATGTGAAGGGGAATAGAATCCAACCGGCCAACAGCAACACGGGCAGAACGAACCGGCCGAGCCGAGGAGGCAGGTTGGCCGTCATGCGCGGCCACTCATTGGCTCCAATCAGGCAGATCAGCGGCCAGAGCGGCTGATAGAACCGGAACCCACCAAAATGATCCCCGCCCACCAACACCGGAATTCCAATGCCTGGAAGGAGAAAAACTGCCAGCCAGAACGAGTTGCTCCAGCCCTTCTCCGCACGCGCCAACACACGAAGCAGAATAACCAGCAGCCCCAGCACCATTCCCCCACTCACCGCAAATCGCAGCAGATAGCCCATGCCATCGAGCAGGTTCGAGAAGAGCCCCGGAGACACTTTGGCATAGAAGGTATTCGGCACGGGATAACCGAAATAACTCAGACGGAAGCCGATCAAGGCCCCGAGCGTCAGCAGATAAACCAACAGCACCGGCAACGCGGTTTTGATCCGGCGGCCGGATTCTCCGAGCATGAAAACCAGCAGAATTACCCACACACCCCAGAGCATCGATTCAGGACGCGTGAGCAGCAGGAGCGGAAGCAGCAGCAACACCGCGCCCCGCCGCCGCTCCACCACAGCCAGCCCGAGCAGCGTAATAATCAGACACCAGAGCCCGGTTTCCATCAGGGTGAGCTGGCACCAGACAAACCAGACTGGAGCGGCCGCCAACATCAGAACAAAGCGCCCCGGATGCACCGCCCGTTTCAGACAGGCCTTAATGGTTGCCGTCCCCAGCAGCACGTTCAGCAACAGCAGTGGTTTTTCCAGTGATTGGAAAATGGCGGTAAGCCCGGAACAGATGAGCGTCCACAGCAGCGAGGTGAACCCCTCGACCGTTTCGCCGCCGATGTTGTAGACAAATCCATGCCCCGCCGCAAAATTCTGCGCATAGACAAAGAAGATATCCGCATCGTCAATACCCGTTGCGGGTCGGCCCATCAAAACCCACACCGCAACCCCGCCTGAAATAACGGTTAGCAAAGATAGGATGAGGTTCCGGCAATTCATCGATGCAATCTAGCGCATCGCCCGGAACTTTCCAAGGATTGGAAACTTCCGAAGGTTGAAAAACAATAAATTTCTATATAACATCGTTATGTTCAAGAATAACCTATGGAGAACGAGATGAAATTGTTGATATTCCTGTTTTTTCTTTCTGCTATGCCGACCTTTGCTGCAGATGCTTTCCGTACCTTTACCTCTGCGGATGGACGAACCCTGAAAGCCAAAATACTTTCCTATGACGAGCGGAAGGAAAAGGTTGAGATCCAGCGGGAAGACAATCGCAAGCTAACAGTATCTCCGGCCTCGTTTTCCGAGAAGGACCAGACGCATATCCGGAAATGGTATGCAGCGCAGGTCTTCATGTCGCCCAATCTTTTTCAGCTGGAAGTGAAGCGTAAAGAAACCGGATCGACCAAAAAAGAACATGAGGTCGATGTGGGCGAAGATGGCGGTGGCGGTGGCCGACGTGGCGGTGGAGAAACCGGAGTGATCACCGTGGCCATTGATAAAAGAACCACCTACAAGTTCAATCTGACGCTTGAAAACAAAAGTAATACCCAGCTTAACGGCATAACCATCGAGTACCGCATCTATTACGATCAGCAGAAAGCCGTGCTGGATGAAAAAGCCAACAAGGGCCGTGCAGAAGACTCCGATCGGCCGGAACGTTATATGGCTGTGGATGCGTTGAAAGCGAAAGAATCGCGTGCCCGCCTGAAACCTGCCGAAGCAAAAAGCAGGCGCACCGTCTCCACCACTTCTGTCACGTTGCTCGAGCGCTCTGCAAGCCGTTCCTGGGGCGACAAGATTGACCTGAAGAGCAACCTGCACGGTGCATGGATTCGGCTCACGATGAAAGGACCGGACGGAGAGGTGCTGACGCGTGACGTTGCCTCCTCGAACTCAATCATGAAAAAGTTTCCCTGGGAGGTCCCGGATGACCTTCTCGTTCAGGATCAACCTGCAGACTAAAAGTCGTAAGCCAGACTGACGATTAATTGGTAGTCATCCTGTTTCGGAATAGAGCCATCGGAATCCGCTTGCGGATTTTGCACACGGTCCCAGATCAACGATACATCCAGATCTAAATCCTTGAATAGATCAAAGGATAATTTAGTTAGCATGTGGTGGGTATACGTTCCATTGGCTTCATTGAGCCAGCGCATACTATAGTCAAACAGGTAATCCAGGTTTCCGCTCACTTCATAATCAAACAGCATGCCGAACGTGCCAAATGCCGAAGAGGACTTCGGATCATTTCCGGCTTCAACAGAATCAAATACCTGATTCTGATACCCGCCCCCCAAACTCACGTTCCACTCCATCTTTGAGGAATGAACAATGTCATACCCCGTACCGGTTGATACCGAATACTGACTGTCAATATTCGAGAATGGGTCCCGATAATATTCCACGGCAAACACTTGCCAGAAAAACCGGGCCGTCAGGAAACGGTCAAAACTTGCATTCCACCGCTGATTATTCGCAGTCTCGAAATCTGCACTTTTGCTATAGTTGGCGATATAATCGCTGGTAAGCCGGGTCGCAGCCGTGCGGCGCTTAATATTGGCCATCACCGTGGTGTCGGTTGTTTCCGTATTTCCGCCACGTGCATTGAGCCCAAACGACAGCATGCCCGACCAGTTATCGCGCTCGCGTTGCCGCCCTCCTGCAATGGAGATCACTCTCGATCGAGGAACAACCACCTCATGCTCGGCGCGGCGCAACACGACCTCATTCTCCCTGATCTCCAGCATCCCGCGCAGGACTTCTGTATCCCGCCGCCCGCCTTCGCCCTGAATAAAGATCGTTTTCATATTCCGGGTCCGCATTCGCTTCACATCTTCAATGTCGAAGGTCTGCAGATCCATTTCATCGCTATCGAATTCCAGCTCGTAATCATAGAGCACCTTAAAATCGCCCTTAAGCCATTCGCCGGAGGTTAACTGAATCCAGTCAAACTTGCTGTCGGGTGGCGGCATGAACGCTTCCCAAGGATCGATCTCTTTCTCCTTTTTTTTGGTCACAGGCTCCGGCACCTTAACCAGTTTTTTTATGAGGTCGATTTTAGTCTCCTCCACAACCACGACATCATTCGTACTTTCAGCGGCAATTCGAACGGTTTCCGCCACTTCTGCAGCTTCAGCAGCCTCGTCCTTTTTCAGCACCGACATGGCCGCCTTCGCTGCAGCAGAATTCACCTCGTTCGTTTTAACCGAAGTGTCCTGAGCAAAGGCCGTACCGGCCAATATCATCCAGCAGAATAAAAGTCTCATAGTTTAAATCTCACAATCATTATTCGTTGTGGTAAGGGTGCCCTTCAACCACAGTAAATGCCCGATACATTCCTTCAAGCAGAACAATCCGCGCAACGCCCCCGGCCATAACCAGCGAAGAGAGCGACCAAACAGCATTCGCTTTGCCGCGAATTGATTCGGCCAAGCCGAGCGCCCCACCGATCACCACGACCATCCGGCGTTTTCCAGCCATTGGAAAACCACCTTGCCTCGAAGTCCGGATCAGCTCCGCCATTTCCAAAGTCTGGATCTTTTTGCCACGCTCATCACAGGCCACCAGAAAGTCGCCTTCCTTAAGCAGTTTACTGATTCGCTCCGCCTCCGCCTCTTTGGTCTGCTCCGGTGTGCGAGACGACACCTTTTCATCCTTATACTCCGCCACCTCAACACCAAAAGGCTTCAGACGCTTGATATATTCATCCTGCGCTGAAGCCAAAGCCTTGGGTTTGATCTTTCCGGGAAGTAAAATAAGAACTTTCATGCACGCGGTTATGCCCTATTCCAAGCATTGGAAAAAGAAAAGACCGCCCCAAAGAGCGGCCTTTCCAGTCGAATATATTTCCAATGGATGGAACTATTTGGTCACCTTGCCAATCACTTCTTTCGCCGTGGCAATCACACCGGCTACATCCGACAGGTTGGAAGGAATGATCATGGTGTTGTTCACTTTGGCGAGATTTCCAAACTCGGAAATATACTGCTCGGCAATCCGAAGGTTAACCGCATCGGTTCCACCTTCCGCATTAATCGCCTGTGCAATTTCCGTGATTCCTTCCGCCGTGGCAGTGGCAATGGCTCGAATTTCTGATGCACGGCCGTCGGCTTCGTTTATCCGTTTCATTTTCTCACCTTCAGACTGGGCAATAGCCGCCTGCTTTTCTCCATCAGCCTGATTGATCTTCGCCTGGCGCTCGCCCTCGGACTCCGCAATGACCGCCCGCTTTTCACGCTCCGCCTTCATCTGCTTTTCCATGGCTTCTTTAATGCTCTGCGGCGGCGTGATGTTCTTTACTTCATAGCGGGTCACCTTCACGCCCCACGGGTCCGATGCCGCATCCACGGCCTGAACAATTGCGCCGTTAATCGAGTCGCGTTCTTCGAATGTTTTGTCGAGGTCCAGCTTACCGATCACCGAACGCATGGTCGTCTGTGCCAACTGCGTGGAAGCAAAGCTGTAGTTGCCGATCCCGTAAGAAGCATTTTTCGGGTCGATCACCTGCATATAGAGAATACCATCCACCTCAACCGAGATATTATCTTTCGTAATACACATCTGCGGCGGCACATCCACTGCCTGCTCTTTCAGCGTGTGTTTGTAGGCCACCTTGTCAATAAACGGAATGAGGATATGAAGGCCAGCCTCCAGTGTTTTGCGGTATTTCCCCAGTCGTTCGACAATGAACGCATGCCGTTGCGGCACAATCTGCATCGTTTTCGCAATCGAAACGATTATGAACAGTACAATGACTCCCGTGATTATTAATCCACCCATTTTATACCTCCAGATACTCTTTCGTTAATATCTCTGATTCTATTAGAGAATTGCCCCGTTATACCTTCCATCAATTTTTCCGTCTGCCCCATCAATCTCATCTACCAACGAGGTAAGTTCCTCAGCAGAAATGGTGCCCTTGGACAGAAGCAAGCGTATGAGAGAGGCCATATAGAGCTTCAGCTCAGCATTTTCATTTTCGAGTGCATGAATCTTCTGATCCTGACTCATATCAACGCTGGCTGCTTTTCTAAGAGATCGCTTCAGTTTGGAAATCTCATTTTCGGTATCCTCAATATCTAACCGATTACCGATATCGCCAAGCAGCATGGTTCTGCCCCATCCCATACGTCTCTCCTATTTACCTTTCACCATTAACGTCAGACTCTTCTGACCCACCACCACAACCATTCGGTCAACTTCCAAATGCTCAGTCGATTCCGCTTTCCAGGCTGTTCCGTTCAGCATGACTCTCCCCGAAGCATCCGGAGTAATCTCTTCGCAGACTTTTGCTTCCTGCCCGGTCATTCCTTCTGACAGCGAACCTTCGCTCACATCCGATTCGCGCCCGGTAAAGATCGGCTTCAGCAAACGGCGCAGACCAAACAGCGCAACGAGTGAAGCAACGGCAAAGATCGCAAGCTGGACCGTCAGCGACAGGGGGAACAACCACACCAGCAGCGCGGTGATCAGTGCTCCGATGCCGAAAAAGAAAAGAATCAGGCCGGGCATCACGAATTCGCAAAGCATTAATCCGATTCCAACAATGGCCCACCAGAATGCAGGACTGAACATATCAACCTCCTTGAGATGCATTTAAGGTAAACACCCATGGTAGAGACATCTATTATAAAAGACCAATCCCTTTGTAACCATTTAGCAAAAAAGGCCGCCCGAATGAGCGGCCTTTTACAAAGCTTTAAAATTTTCCAATGATTGGAACTATACGCCGGAAAATGTGGAAAATCCGCCGTCCACAGCCACTACGGTTCCCGTAACAAAAGAAGCCGCCGGAGACATCAGGTAGTGGATGGTTCCGTAGACTTCTTCCTGCTCGCCAAAACGACGGAACGGCGTGTTATTAATCACCTGCTGTCCGCGCTCCGTGAAGGTGCCGTCTTCATTGGTCAGCAGTGCCCGGTTCTGGTTACTGATGAAAAAGCCCGGCGCAATGGCATTTACGCGGATTTTATCACCATACTTCAGCGCCATCTCAGCTGCCATCCAACGGGTAAAATTGTCAATGGCCGCCTTGGCATTGGAATAACCCAGCACACGTGTCAGCGCCAGCGGAGAAGACATGGAGGAAAAGTTAATGACACAACCAAAACCCTGCTTTTTAAATGCCTTTGCGAAAGTCATCGTCGGCATAACGGTGCCTTTCAGGTTCAGATCCAACACCTTGGAGTAGTCCTCGATCTTCAGGTCGAACACATCCTGATCCGGCCCGATCGTTGCCCCAGGCATATTGCCGCCCGCGCCATTAATCAGCACATCAACACGACCACAGGTTTCCATAACCTGATCGTAGACCTTATCCAATGCATCCTGATCGAGTACGTTACAGGCAAACCCACAACATTTATCAGAAATCTTTTTTGCTTCCTCTACAGTCGCATCCACCTTGTCCTGAAACAGGTCCAGATAGACCACGTAGGCCCCCTGCTCCTGAAGATATTTCGCCGTTCCCCCCGCCAAAACTCCGGCCGCGCCGGTGATTGCGATTACTTTATCCTGAATATCGAAAAGATTGTTCATACCTTGCTCCTAATTTATCCCTCAAAGGTTTGAGATATGAACAAAATGACGTATCTAATTCAAGAAAAGAAAAAGGCAATGCAGTTTCCCCATGACCAAACAGCTCGCTAAAAACCCTTTTATTTCACACATTTAAAGGTGTGAAACAAATAATACACCCATATAAATGCTCATTTTTAATTTCACACCTTTAAATGTGTGAAATTGACCGATTAAAATCTATTTTACGGCCTTCAGAGGTATCAGTCAGTTATTCTACCGGAATATGGAAGAGCGTCATGCCATTGTAAAATGCAGGTTGCCCCTCAGTAACCAACCCCACCTGCGCGGCGGGCCAGTGCTCCTCAATCGTCACCATCGGGCGTCCATTCAACTCAATGATCACCTCATCTTCCAATTTCACGCAACGGAAGAAGTAGCTGGATTCAACATCCAGTGAAATAACGGTTTCCTGCGGCCGGGACATGGTATCGGATTCGGTTGTATCGTCGCTGACCTCTTCGTTCCGGCCGAGCTCTTCATTTGGATCATACGGACGAAGGTATGCCCCGGTTCGGCTATCCACAACAACAGAACCACCAATGAAAAAACCGAACCCGACATAATTCCCCTCTACAGGCCGAATATTAATCCGGTTATGCACGGCAGCGAGTTGCTGGCCCGGCTTCGGCTCATCAGCATCGTAAAAGCGCCCGTCCTCCCAAAGATTCGGCTCCTCCCCCCTCTTCAGGTTCGCATATTTAACGACCATGTCATCCACCGGAATATCGAAATCCTGCCGAAGGTGCTCATAGTCACCTTCCAACCATCGGATATCCAGGCCGCTGATCACCGACTCGGAGCGCAATCCATATACCCACGAGGTTACATCCCGGTAGGAGGTGGACTTATCATACAGATGCCGATGAACCACCTCTGTGTTCAGACTTCGCTGGATGGGCTTCAAACTCCGCCCCTTCAGTTTGCCGGTAACAACCAACATTTGAGCGCGTGTATCAATCATCGCTTTCAGGTAATTATCCTGATCTGCGAAAACAGGAAAGATGCCATAAAGCCGATCTTTGCCTTCTTCCAGCTCCTCAAGCTGCGCATTCACACAGAATTCATACTGTTCGAGCAAATCGCCTTTAAAGGCCCGTCCGGTTTCTGAATGCGAACGTTGTTCAAGTCCAAGATCTTTATCCTGTCGCCAGTCACCGCCCGGCGGCGTTCCATCTGCCGCACTTCCCCAACCGGTTACAAACTGATCATATTCATCCCAACCAACTGTATAGGTAGCTCCGTCAAACTCAGCCGCAGAATTTTTACAATAGAAGCCCGGCACCCCGGGAGCGGTCATTTTGGTGATAATCGGTTTTCCTGGGAGAAGGTTTATTCCATTCAGTTCGACACCGAAATATCCGCCGTTTTTGGTGACCCGCAAACGATGCATCTGATTTCCCGCCGCACCGGTCCCCGGCGGCTTTTCCAGCACCTTAAAAGCGGGAGGGAGCTTGAACTTTTTGGGAGAAAGACTTCCTGGCTCCACTTGATAGGACCAGCTTTTCTTCGAAGGATTAATGCTGATGATCAGGTCGAACTCACCATCACTCCAGGCCACAATACCCACATCGCCTTTCCCGGAGCTTGGGAAACGAATCCCCGTTTCAAAGAGATAGTTCACCTTAGGGTCGGTTTTCAAATAGCCCTTCGCCGAACCCTTCACCGCACTCTGGCGCAGAGCCCCGTCTACACTCATCCATTGGCCGCCGACAAACTCCCAGCGTTCGGCCCATTCAATATTTTCATGCTCTGGAAAGGAATCGCTGAAGCTCGGCTTAGCTGGAGGAGGATGAAAGCCGGGCGTCTTCTCTGTGGTAGGCCCGTCGACAACCAACTCTTTGTCGTAGAAAAAAACGCGATCCAGCCCGGTTCCATACAGACCGTTCCACCAGGCATTGTAGGTCATCCATTTTTCGAATCCATTGGGTCCCGCAATAATACGAGGGCCGTTCATTCCATATACCGTAGGCTCGACGGGCTCATCGCCGGCATCCATCAGGCCGAAATCCAGAAAACGATATTCAGCCCCCTGCGGCACCCGCGCCTGAACCGCAAGCACATTATCCGTGTTGCGGAACAAACCTTTCGTCTCCTCGGAAATATCAAAATTGCTATAGGCAATCGATGGTTCGGCCGACTCGTATACCTTCCGGCCATTAATGAACACCTGCACCGCACCTTCGTGCCGAATGTTCAGCACAGGCGTTTCCGGAATACCTCGATCCAAATCAAATTCGCGCCGAACCCAGATCTGATCTTCATCCCACTTCGTGCGGCATGCGTGGAGCTGCGCGCCGTCAATTTCAGCTGGAGACCCAAACCCGGCATCACCCGACCGCCACTTTGAATATTCGTATTCCGGTTTCGTCCACTCCCCCTCCGGCTGCGTGGTACGGAACCGTCCACGCCATGGCGCATATTCACCTGATGGGAGTATGACGTCATACGTTCGAGCCAATCGATCCGCATTGCGAACCAAAACCGGATCTCCCATTTTGTCCGGATTTTCAAACCGAAGCGGATTTTCGTTCACGGCAATTCCAATTTCCCGCAACCCGGTCCGCGGGCTGGGGTTATTGGCTGCGTACAACAGATAATAGTTCCCTCGATATCCATAAACTTCGGGTTCCCCGAGATCCGCGCTATCAAGCGAATCCCACATACCACGGCGGCCATCGAGGAGTTGCTTCGGTTTACCATACGTTTTCCATGGAGCCGCATAGCGTTGCAGCCAGATCTCGCCCTCTTTCTTGCTTCCGGCCCGGCGGTTTACCGAAAAAAGAACCCCGCTTGCATCCTGATAAAGCCGCATCTGCTCCCCGGAAAGACCGGCCTTCCGAACACTGGAAAACGGTTGCAACGGATGCTCCGATACGGCGAAGCCCTGTTTATCTGCAAATAGATAGAACAGTCCGTTCCGATAAATCAGGTCATACGGACCTGGGTTTTTAGAAGAAAGAGCGGAGACGGGAGATGTCCAGTCGATCAGATTATCAGAAACAAATAATTGCCCGTTCGTGCGAGCACCCATCGCATAATAGGTCCCGTTATACGAAACCATCGCCCCCTCTAGAGGAACGGATATTGGATTATCCATCGCCGAAGCTGCAACAGACACAAGAAATACGCCCAAGCACAACTTATTGATATGTCCACTCATACACCTAGCGCTCCCTCAACATTTCAACCGACTCTCAACAGCTAAAGTATCCCGCACGATGCCGAAAAACACCAGCGGTTTTTCCACTGCGGCGTATTTTCACTTTACTCCGCGGTGTCCATTCATCACCCTTTTCCAATGGTTGGAAAAAGTAAAATCGTCTATCTGATCGCGGGCATGCTGCTCACCGCTCTCGCGGCCGTCGGCATTGTACTGCCCCTGTTGCCAACCACTCCGCTGCTCCTGTTAGCAGCATGGTGCTTTGCCAATTCATCCGAAAAGTGTCACCAATGGCTGATGAACCACCGGCTTTTCGGCCCCATCATCAAGAACTGGCATGAAAACAAATGTATCCCGAAAAGGGCCAAGATCATTGCAGTGGCAAGCATCCTTATCTTCGGGACCTATGCCGTTGGGTTCGCCATCGAACAACCCGTCATTCGGATCGCCGGCACGGTGTTTCTGCTGATTGGGCTGATTTCGGTACTGCGAATCAAGGTCTGCCCCTAGCGCGGTTAGATCCCGAAATAGGCCTTAATCCCTGCCAGCACATTCGAAACCGCCACCGACGTCAGCATCAATCCCATAACCCGGCTGATAATGCTGGCCCCCGTATCCCCCAGAACCCGGTGAAGCCGGTTCGCAAAAAGCATTGCAATATAAACCAGCCCGACAACCAGCAGCATAATTACCGATGTAATCACCTGTTCCGTAAAATTGTAGCGATGGTTCTCGGTCAGCAGCACGGCCGCCAGCATGGCGCCGGGACTCGCAATCGAAGGCACGGCCAGCGGATATACCGCCTTCTCGGATGTGCTTGAGCTAACCAGCTTGATTTCCTCTTCCGGTTTGGCCTCGCCGAAAATCATACTTAGCGCAAAAAGAAAAAGCACAATGCCCCCGGCAATCTGAAACGCCTCAAGTGGAATGTTAATGGCTTTAAGGATAATTTCGCCGGCAATTACAAAAAACAACAGAATGGCGGCAGAAATCCAGGCCGCATGAAGCGCGATTTTCTTCCGCTCTTCAGGAGCATGCTTCCGCGTTACGGCCAGAAAAACGGGAACCGTTCCAATCGGATCAATGACGGCAAAGAAAAATACAAACGTGGAAAACCAACCGGCAATCATAGCGCGCGCTAGGCATTCAGCTTGGCTTCAACGCTGTTCACTTTGTCTTCAAGCGATTGCGATTTATCCGTGCGGGTACCCAGCTTGATGTTCGTATGAATGCGGGGGGCCCCCATGGCATGCACTTTTTCATGGCATGCTTTAACCGCCGCAAAAACATCGTCCCATTCGCCTTCAATATTGGTGCCGTTGGCATGCAGGGCCGTCTTGAGTCCCGTTCCCTTGAGCACGTCCTCGCAGGCCGCCACATAGGGTGAGAGCGAAATGCCGATTCCAATAGGAACAATGGTCAGATCAATGATGACTTTCATACGTAAATCTCCGGTTACTTAATACATGCCTTTTGCCATTTCCTGACCGAATTTACCAGAAAAACCTCCGTCGCGGCCTGCAGATCTTCGCGAGTCAGCATGCCCTCCTCAATCTCGCCGGATTTCAGCAGATGCTCGCGGAACGTTCCGGCCAGCAGGCCGCACCGAATCGGCGGCGTAATCAACCGGCCGTCTTTACGAAGCACCACATTGGCCATGCAGCTCTCTGTCAGCTCCCCTTTTTCATTCCACAGGATCACATCATCCTGTTCGGGGAACTCCGCTCGGGCACCTTCATACACCGTGCGGTGTGTCGTTTTGTGGTAGAGAAAAACGTTCTGCGAATCCACCGCTTCTTTTGCAACAGCAACATGCACGGCCGGGATGGTGCCCTCGCCCATCTGATCCTCGAGCGGGAACGTCTGAATTTCAGAATTCCCGTCTCCGGCCACCAGCAGACGAATGCGGTGCGGTCGCTTTTCCAACGTCTGGAAGGCATTTTCCAATCCCTGGAAAATCGCATGCATTTCCAGCGGCACGTCAAAATACGCCGCCGATTTCGCCAAACGCTGCATATGTTCATCCATCAGGAAAATTCCGGACTCCGGCTCCCAGCGCATTGTTTCCAGCAGTTGGAACTCCGGCCGCGGCACATCCAGCACACGGGCCTTCATCAGGGTTTCTTCATATTCCGATTCCGCATCCGAATCCCAGACCACGCCACCGCCAACCCCATATTCCAGCTGCCCGTTTTTTTTGTCGATGAGAGCGGTTCGGATGGCCACGTTAAAACAGGATTCGCCCTGCGGGGTAATGAAGCCGATCGAGCCGGTATAAATTTTACGGGGCGAGGTTTCCAATCCCTGGATAATTTCCATCGTCTTCGCCTTCGGCGCACCGGTAATAGAGGAGCACGGAAACAGCGCACTCATGATCGTGGAAATTTTATTCACACCAAGGCCGCAAAGATCGCCAAGAGAGGATTCTTCTTCGCGCCCTTTGCGCTCTTCTGTTTCAAACTCCCCTGTAACGGTTGAGGTCATCTGCCAGACGGTTGGATATTTTTCCACATCGAACATGGAGACCGTCTCCACACTGCCGGGCGTGGCCACCCGCCCGATATCGTTGCGGATCATATCGACGATCATAATATTTTCGGCACGGTCCTTGACCGACTCGCGCAAGGCCTCCGCCTGCTTCCAATCCTCGGATAACGTCATACCGCGCTTCGCCGTTCCCTTCATGGGTCGGGACACAATACGGCCTTGGTTGAAGCTGAAAAACAGCTCGGGTGAAGCGGAGCAGATCGTGTAATCATCGGTTTCAATAAAGGCGGCATGTTCGGTCTTCTGGCCCTTGACCAGCTCATAGAAAAAGGCCCAGGCATCGCCGCTGAAATCGGCCTGCAGGCGATAGGTATAATTCACCTGATAGGTCGCCCCTTCAGCAATCCGATCCTTAATCTGCCCGATGGCCTCGGTGAAGGCTTCCTTCGAAACGGTGGGCTTCAGCTCCCCGATCCCGAAGCCGGCCGACGGTGGTTCCTCAATTTCGTCCAGCACATCGGGCGGCGGAAAAAGCCCCAGACAAAGCAGTGGAAATCCATCCGGTGCCATGGTGCTCAGTGCCCGATCAAAAGCCGGAGCCGCTTCATAGGAAATAAAGCCCGCGGCAAACAGGCCCGACGCCTCCGCTTCCTGCAGCATCGGCAGCACATCCTCGATCCGCTCAGCAACCAGCACCTTTTCCGGACATTGGAAATGCAACCAACGCCCCGCATGTTTTAGAACCACCTTCACTGGGGATCGGTTCCATATTGCCGAGGCTTCTCTGCAACCCGTAGTTCGGGGTTTGCCAACGCATACAGTTCCAGAAATGCTGCATTTGCCTCATCAAGCCAGGTCAATCGCTGATCCGGGGTCATCTTTAAAAATGCGGTATGCCCATCAAAATCATGCGCCGAGGCTGTCTCCAGAATCTGTTGAGTTTTTTCATCCATCGCTTAACAAACTCTTCAAGGTTTTAATATCGATCTGATCTTTATCGCGCGGAGGATCGATGGATTCCTTTAATTCCAGAAGTTTTGAGATCCCGGCAATTTTAACCACCCTTCCATCCAGGCCGATTTCCCGGCAACTTCCGGCCATGACCTCATACGAGAGGTCATCGGTCAGAAACATATCCACGTGCTTCCTCGGATCATCCAAATCAAGAAATGTGAAAACAAGTGCGTTTTTCTCATCAACAATCATCTGTCGGAAATCGGCATCAAGCAAGGATTCCGGAGGAACAGGAACTCGCGGCTTCAGACCCAGCTCGTTCATGACAGCAATGAACTGCTCAAGGTTTTCAGCGATTAAGTTCACCGAAACATCCAGGTCCAGCGTGAACCGTTCGACACCATGCAAAACACAGGCAACACCGCCGCCAATCACAAAATCGATCTTTGCATCAGCGAGTTTCAGAATGATTTCTCTCAAGTGAGTCATAGACGATCTCTTATCATATTAGAAAGAGGTGAAACAACTAACCCGCGAGGATAATTAAAAGCACGCCGATCATGATTCCGAGCAGGACCCATGCTTTTTTACGCTTATTGACATCCCGGAACAGCACCGCCCCAATCCCGAATGAAACGAGCACACTGCTGCGCCGCAAAATGGAAAGAATCACAATCAGCGCATCCGGATCGGTGATTCCGATAAAATAAACAAAGTCAGCAATGGCCAGTAAAATTCCAATGAATGGAATGGTCCAGCGCCATTTAAACGGGGTCGTCCTTTTCCGGTTCGGCCACCAAAGCGTGGCATTCACGAGGGTGAAAAAGATCGAGAGATAGAGAAAATACCAGACCAGCACCTGAACCGGCGCCATCCCCTGCCCATGAATCAGCCACTTATCAAAAAGGGTACTGCAGGTTCCAATCAGTGTGGCCACAAAAATAAGCCCCACCCAGAGACTCCGATGAAAATGGATCCCCTCTTCCCGGCCCAGCACCGAAAACAGTAGGTAGCAGACAAAAATGATCCCCATGCCCGTCCACTGCAACCCCGAAGGCTGTTCATGAAAAATCAGAATGGCCCCGATCAGCGTCCAGACCGGTCCCGACGCCCGGATCGGCGCAACAATTGAGATGGGCAGATGTTTCAGCGCAAAATAGGCACAGATCCAGGAAGAACCGACAATCAGGGCCTTAACAACCATATAACCATGCCAGTGCAGTTCCATCGGCGCGGCATACAACCCGATATTTTTCATCAGATCCGGTGCAAACTTGGAACCCAGCAAAACCGGAATCATCAGACAAACGCTGGCCAGATTCGAAAAAAACAGGGTTGGCAGTACGGCGTTATCGGTCAGGGCATGTTTCTTACAAAGGTCATAAACCCCGAGAAACACCATTGAAATGAGTCCAAGCCAAATCCACATCGTAATTTTTCCAATCCCTGGAATCCCTCATTTTTCGAGCTAAAGCCGAGGACACTAGCGGCTTGCGTTTGGAATTCAAATCAAATAGCGTGCCCACCTTTTGAACAAAATACGGAGAAGAATTATGAAAACTGGACTGGTTGGATGGCGCGGAATGGTTGGTTCCGTTCTGATGGACCGCATGCGCGCGGAAAATGATTTTAAACAGATTGATCCGGTCTTTTTCACCACCTCACAGGCGGGTCAGGCGGCACCGAACGTCGGCAAAGGCGACTCCGTCCTGCTCGATGCATTCGACCTGGACGCCTTGAGCGAAATGGATGTCATCATCACCTGTCAGGGTGGCGACTATACGACTAAAGTACACGGCGAACTGCGTTCCAAAGGTTGGAACGGCTACTGGATCGATGCCGCCTCCACCCTGCGTATGGCCGAGCAGGCCACCATCGTACTCGACCCGGTCAACAGCCCGGTCATCGACCAGGCGCTGGCCGACGGCAAAAAAGATTTCATCGGCGGCAACTGCACGGTTTCCCTCATGCTGATGGCGATCGGCGGCCTCTTTAAAGCCGGCCTCGTGGAATGGGTTTCCTCCATGACCTACCAGGCCGCTTCCGGTGCCGGCGCCCAGAATATGCGCGAGCTGCTGGCCCAGAAAGGCCACCTGTTCGATGCGGCCGTTGAAGAGCTGAAAAATCCTGCCTCCGCGATTCTCGATATCGACCGCAAGGTCAGCGAAGCCCTCCGCAGCGACGCCTTCCCGAAAGAACAGTTCGGCGCTCCGCTGGCCGGTTCCCTGATTCCGTGGATCGACAAAGCCGTCGATGACGGCCAGACCAAGGAAGAGTGGAAGGGTTATGTTGAAACCAACAAAATTCTGCAGAACGATCCGCTGATCCCGATTGACGGCACCTGCGTTCGTATCGGCGCGATGCGCTCGCACAGCCAGGCGCTGACCATCAAGCTGAATAAAGATGTCTCGGTTGAACAGATCGAAGATATTCTGCGCGGCGACAACGACTGGATCGACGTCGTACCCAACAACAAAGAAGACACCCTTGATCGTCTGACGCCTGCCGCCATTTCCGGAACCCTGACCGTACCGGTCGGCCGGATCCGTAAAATGAAGATGGGGCCGGAATACATCAACGCTTTCACGGTCGGCGACCAGCTCCTCTGGGGCGCCGCCGAGCCGCTGCGCCGGATGCTCCGCATCCTGCAGGAAGTCTCCTAAAGGCGTTTCAAACTTCCAAACATTGGAAGAATAGAAAACCCCGCGATGCTCATCGCGGGGTTTTTTGTATCACAACCGAAATGCGCGACGCGATCTACCGGGGCACAACGAATTCGTTCAACAATTCGCCATCCGGGTTGTAATGACGGAACGACAGCACGGGCTTTCCTTCAAGTTGGTTCACTGCGCCTTCCAGAAAACCGCCGACCACATTTAAGTAGATATGTTCCGGCAGCATTTTCCCCTGAGTCCAACCGCCGGCGTGTTTGTTTCCACCGGGCCCGCAACTGATTTCCAGCAGATCCGTTTCGGCATCCTTCGAAACGTATTGCCAATGCCGATCGCCACACACGGACACCATGTTGTGTTTGCTCATGAATTTTCGCAGCTGATCGCCTTCCGTTTTAAAGCCGGCATTGGCGTGATTGTCATTTTTTCCTGAAGCGCGGTCGGGGCCCACAATGGGCGTAGGGCTGATCACGACTTTGTAGGTGGCGTCCGACGCCTCAACGGTTTTCTTAAACCATTCCATCTGAGCTGCCCCCCAGATTGTTTTTTCGGGTCCGTCGGGCATAGGATTCATGCTGCGATAGTCGCGGCCTTCGGGGAGCCAGATTTGAAGATCCTTTCCCCACCGGATAGTGCGGTACGTCAAATCGCCCATCGGTACTTCATCCAGAAAAACCTGCGTGCCCTGCTCATAAGTAAAATCACCCATGAACCGGGTTTTCATGCCCGGATAGGCGTCGTTCATCCAGGTGTCGTGATCGTCCTTGATAAAATAGCTAGGTACCTGCCGGTGATATTCAACATGGTTCGGATAGCTGTACATCCGGTCCCAGTGCCACCGGGCCAATGCATCCGTTTTTGCCTGTCCATCGTAATAAACGATGTCTCCGGTATGCACAAAAAAGTCAGGATCCAGTTTCAAAGAACTGGGATAGAGCTTATAGCCCGATTCACTATCCACGTGGCCATACGACGTTCCGGTTGTCACAATAAAATTTACATCAGACGGCGTGCCGGCCGCCGGGGCCGTGGTGAATGATCCCTCAATGGACGCACTGACGGTTTCACTCTTCAGCGAACCGGCTTCAACCAACAGTTCATATTTTGTTCCCGCGGCGAGTCCACTGATTTCAAATTGAGTGCTGAATGAATGCGCCGGGTCGACGGCCTGCCAATCCACGACGATCCATTTCGCGGCGGACGTGGCTTTGTATTTCAAGCGGACCCGGCCCTCACTTCCCGGAACTGCGCCTTGAATTGTTTTCAGCGTATAACCCTCAGGAAAGAACTCAACAGGCACGCGATCGGGCCGACCCTTGCGAGGCTCCAGCTTTCCGGTCTTCGGATTTTTGTATTTGAACTCAGGCATGGGCGCGTCGTTTCCAACGCGCTCCCCGGTCTCCGTTAAACGCACCCAGATGATGGCTGAGTCTGAGGTGACTTCGCCGATTTTAATTCCGGTTGCCAAAAAGGGTCCATTCCCTTCGGCGCTGAGATTCGATAACAAAAGCACATTGGCAAGCAGTGCGGCAAACAGGAGGAATATGGATCGTCTCATCGTTTTAGGTTTTCCTGATTTAATTTTCGCGGGTATTTGATGGATAGCAATCGCCTATCAGGCGATCCAGCTGCCCGCCCCGCAAGGGCATTCCAAAGTACTTTTTCGTTGAAAAAGTAGTAATGAAAGACGTGAACTCTGTCAAGGCAGGCAACCTGAACCGTCTCCGCATCCTGCTGGAGAAGTAGAATGGAGGGGCGGAGGCTCTCCGCCCGGTCGCTCGACGAGCGACCCTCCAAACGAAAAGCCCGCGATTTGATCGCGGGCTTTTTTGTTTGGTTAAAGTGACTTCAGCATCGCAGTGATTTCTGAAGGCTCGGCCCGGTTGCGGTAATCCGCATCGAGGAAGGCGTAGACGATTTCGCCATCCGTGTTGATGACATAGGTTGCGGCCAGCGGCAGCTCGGCGGACTCGTTCCCGTTGTAGTCAGACAGACCGAATTTTTCTTCATAGATCGCCGCCACTTCATCAGTCAGTTTGAACACCACGCCATACTCGCGCGCCACCTTGTTATCCATATCGCTCAACACCTCGAAATCGAGTTTGTTTTTTTCGGCCGTCGACAGCGATTTATCCGGCACTTCCGGCGTCAGCGCAAACAGGGTGGCTCCCTCGGCCTTGAAGTTCGGAAGCTCCGCCTGCAGCGCATGCAGGGTCAGGTTGCAGTACGGACACCATCCGCCCCGATACCAGGTCAAAACAACCGGCCCCTTTTCAAGATAGTCGCTCAACTTGACTTTTTCACCGGAAGCATTGGTCAGCACAAAATCCGGAGCCTTGTCCCCTTTCTGCTTGGCCGAAGCCGTCAGACCGCTCTTCTCGACCGCACGGATGCCGTCGGCATAGATCTTCTTCACGTCATCCGGTGCTTTGGCACCAAATGAATTCTTTCTGGCATCCAATGTGGACTTCAGCGGTTCAGCCGGACTCATCGATACGGCTCCAACCATTACGGTGCTCATTATTACGCTACGGGCATGTTTCATTGAATCTCCTTATATATAATATTGCACCCTTCGACCCGTTGCAGGATTTATCGTTCAATAATCCTGTAAATGCGCTGAAAACCCGCTCCCCAGGGGTCCGCACGCACGCAGAGCCATTCCGTCGTATGTTTTGCCCGCAGATTACGCAGGTGAACGCAGATTAATTTTTGCCGGATAACTGGATACGCATGATCTTGAGGTAGGGACGCCTGTCCACAGGGGTCCGCCGGGTGAGGCACCCGGCCTACAGGTTTCGTGAATGGATGTAGGCCCGATGCCCCATCGGGCATGTTTGCTCAGATCCGTTGTGCCGATCGATGTTTAACCGCAAAGCAACGGTGTTAAATGACAACCCCAAAATCAGGATTTTTAACGGCTGAGTTCGCGGCGATGATTAATTTCCGCATGACGGCGGTCAA
>JAROAZ010000027.1 GCA_029432775.1 Pontiellaceae bacterium B12227
CTTTTGATGTAAAGAGCGACCGGGGTCATTTTCAACGTTTCCGAATAGGCAAGTTCAGAGTCCCGGGAGGGGCCGTGGTAGAGGCTCGTTACCACATCCGCTTCGCCGGAGCGCAGCATCTCAATGCCTTTTTCCAACGGAGCTGTTTCAATGCGGATTTTAATGCCCAGATCGGCGGCCATCCATTGGATCAGCTCCACATTCATTCCGGTCACATGTCTCTTATGTATAAATTCGAACGGGGCATGGCGTGGTTGTGCAACGAAGATGATCTCTTCTTTTTCAGCAAGAAATGCCCGTTGTCGGTCGTTCAGCGTTTCGGCTCCGGCCGACAAGGAAGCAGCTGTCAGTCCTAGAAGCAGAACCCTATATAATAAAGTAATCATAAGAGATCTGCACTATAAGGACCGACCGACATGGGGTAAACAAAAACATAGTTGCAATAGCGCCGGACCAACTTGAACTTCCAAGGTTTGGAAAAATGACGTAGGTTGAGCGTATTATGCCGCAATTAAAAAAAGTTGTTCATGTGATGCGTCGATTTGTTCCCGGGAAATGGGGCGGGACCGAGTGCGTGGTTTTCAATACATCACGAGAGCTGATCCGCCGCGGGGCGGAATGTCCGGTCTTCTGCACCGATATGCTTGCCGAACGGGGGCGGCACTGCCTGGAAGAGGTACCTGTTTATCGTTTCTCGTATTGCTTTCCGTGGTTCTTTCTTTCGTCCGCCGCCCGTCAGAAACTGGTGCTGAAAGGCGGGAGTCCGCTTTCCTTATCTCTGTTCTTTGCTTTGCTGAGGGAGAAAGATATTTCCATCATTCACACACATGTGCAGCATCGTTTGGGCGGTATGGCGCGCACGGTCGCGCGCTTAAAGAAGATTCCCTATGTGGTCAGCCTGCACGGCGGTCATTTTACGCTGCCGCCGGAGCAGGTGGAAAAAATGACTGCCCCCTTCCGTGGGAGGCCCGAATGGGGGAAAGCATTCGGGGCGCTCTTCGGTTCACGGCAGGTGCTGGATGATGCCGATGCCATCATCTGTGTTGGTCAGAGCGAGTGCGACGAAGTCCGCAAGCGCTATCCGGACAAGGCAGTGCATTACATTCCCAACGGGGTCGATGTGGATCGGTTTGCCGAAGCAGAGGGAGAGCTGTTCCGGAACAAGTATGGTTTCCAACCCTTGGAAAAACTGGTGCTGTGTGTATCGAGGATCGATTATCAGAAAAATCAGCTCGGGCTTGTCCGCGCGTTTGCGGATTTCTCCGCCAGGCAACCCGCGCACCGTTTGGTGCTCATCGGCCCGGTCACGGTCGAAAGCTATCGCGATGAAATTAAGGCCGAGGTCGTCAAACTGGGTTTGCAGGACAAGGTCACGCTCATCGAAGGGCTTCCTCCCGACAGCCCCTTGCTGCCCTCGGCCTACAAGGCTGCGGAAATTTTTGTGCTGCCTTCCCTCCATGAGCCGTTCGGCATTGTGGTGCTCGAGGCATGGGCCGCAGGGCTTCCGGTGGTAGCCAGCCGGGTGGGAGGGATTCCCGGATTTGCGGTGGATGGGGAAACCATTCTCATGGCTGAGCCGGGGACTGATGACGAGTTCGCTGCTCAAATGTCTCTTCTGGCGAACAATGTGGCGCTCCGGGCCGATCTGTCCCGCCGCGCTTTCGGTGAGGTGGCCACACACTACAGCTGGCCGAAAATTGTGGATCAGGTTTGTGCGGTTTATGAGAACTGTATGAAATGATAATAAGCATATGAAGAGGGTGAAAGTGTGGATTTAGTCTCGCGAAATAAGGGCGCAATGCGCATATTTGACCGTTCAAGTCTTAATTAATAAGGGGGCACCATGCCGCATAATGAAGTAAAAAAGTCGATTACCGAACTCAAGGGCGAACTGGAGCAGACTCCAAAGGAAACGGGTCTTTTTGAAGAAACATTAGAGTCGGCCAAAGAGGGCATAGAGCACTTCACGCCGGAAGCGGTCAAAGACTTGGTACAAACCTTGCAGAAGGAAGCTGACGAGTTTGAAGTTGAGCATCCGAGGATCACGGCATTGATTAACAATGTAATGACCTCGCTCAGTAATCTGGGAATATAAGAAAGAGAGAACCCGAAATGACTAAAATATGCTGCATTGGTGCCGGTTATGTTGGCGGGCCCACCATGGCGATGATCGCCAAACAGTGCCCTCACGTTGAAGTAAACGTTGTGGATATTAATGAAGCCCGTATTGCCGCGTGGCAAACCGATGAGCTTCCGATCTATGAACCGGGCCTGCTGGAAGTGGTTCAGGAAGCACGTGGCCGCAATCTGTTCTTCTCGACGGATGTCGATGAGGGAATTCGACAGGCGGATATCGTCTTCGTGAGTGTGAATACGCCCACTAAAACCTTCGGGGAAGGGGCTGGCTGCGCTTCCGACCTGCAGTATTGGGAACTCTGCGCCCGCCGCATTAAAGAAGTATCCACGTCCGATAAAATCATTGTCGAGAAAAGCACCCTGCCGGTCCGCACGGCCGAAGCCATGGAGCGCGTCCTGCATGCCGGTGATAATCCCGTACATTTTGAAGTGCTCTCGAATCCGGAATTTCTTGCTGAAGGAACGGCCATTGAAGATCTGAATGCTCCCGATCGCGTGCTGATTGGCGGACATGAAACAGAAACCGGGCAGAAAGCCATTCAGACCTTGGTGGATGTATATGCAACCTGGATTCCGCGTGAGCGCATTCTGACCACCAACCTTTGGTCTTCAGAACTTTCCAAGCTCACGGCCAATGCATTCCTTGCCCAGCGCGTGAGTTCAATCAATGCAATTTCCGCACTCTGCGAAGCCACCGAGGCCGATGTGGGCGAAGTGGCGCATGCCATTGGAACAGACAGCCGGATCGGCCCGAAATTCCTGAAGGCATCGATCGGTTTCGGAGGTTCCTGCTTTAAGAAGGATATTCTCAACCTGGTGTATCTCTGCGAGACCTATGGTTTGCAGGAGCCGGCCGACTACTGGCGTCAGGTGGTCACCATGAACGAATATCAGGAGCGCCGCTTTGTAACCAATATGCTGCACAGCATGTTCAACACGATTGCCAACAAGCGGATTGCCGTGCTTGGTTTTGCCTTTAAGGCCGATACCGGCGACACCCGCGAGAGCCCGGCCATTAAGGTTTGCCGCGAGCTGGCTGCCGAACATGCCACCATTGTGGTATCCGATCCGGAAGCCATGGAAAATGCCAAGCTGGAAATGCCGGAACTGGCCGACCAGATTGAGTTTGAAGAAGATCCTTATAAGGCGGCCGCAGGAGCGCATGCCGTTGCCGTGCTGACCGATTGGAATCTTTACAAGGAACTCGACTTCCAACGCATCTACGACAACATGCAGAAGCCGGCCTTCCTGTTCGACGGCCGTAACATGCTCGACCATAATGCGCTGTTCGAAATGGGCTTCGAAGTCTACTCCATCGGTAAAGGATTCAAGACCCACCTGAAGTAAGATTTCCAGACGCTGGAAAATGCAGAGGGCTTCCAGTCATTGGAAGCCCTATTCTTATGCCTGGATCACGTCGATGGTTTCGCCGGCGAAACCGACCGTTTGACCGGCGCGTATTTTGCAGCGCTTGCGGGTTTCAAGCTGACCGTCCACGGTAACCATTTCCTGAGCGACGACCTCTTTGCCCTCGCCGCCCGACATGACCAGATTGGCCAGTTTAAGAAGTTTACAAAGCTCGATGTATTCACTTGTAATCGGAATTTCCATAGCTATTCCGACAAGGCTTCTTTGCGCAGCTTTTTGACCAGTTCAAGACGCTGGTAAGGCTGACGTCGTCGGTGATAGAGGATGTCGACCTTTTCCACGAGATGATCCCAGTCTTCTTCACTGGGAGGCGTGTCGTAGTCCCACATTTCTTCGTCGGAACGTTTCGTCTGCCATTTCATCAGCGTTTTGCCGGTGAAGGTAATTCTTACTTTGCGCTTAACCCGATCTTCGAGTTTTTCCGTCCATTCAATATCAGCTTTCACTGCAACCTCGCTGTTCCAATGATTGGAAAATTATTTCGGATAAAACCAGCGTCCGGCAGTTCCTGCAATCAGGCAGACTCCGGCAATCACAATGCCGATGAGCGGGAAGATCAAGCGCTGCTGTCGGAGATTCACGTCGATCTCGGCCTGTGTTCCCAGAAAATAATACAACGATCCGGATACGGCCAGGGCAATAATGGCAACCCACCAAAGCATGGCGTGCGGTTGAAATGGACTCTTTTTAGGTTTATTCATATAAGATGCAAATTAACTATGAACATCGAGTATATATCAAGGAGAAATCCGACTTATATACTCCGTTTCAAGCCAGCCCTGCTTTCCATCATATTCGACTTCAACCCAGCCTTTGGGATCGATGCTGCGTTGGCGAACCAATGCTCCGATCGGTATTTTGAAATGGGCGGTGCTGCCTTTAACCGGACCGAAAAGTGCCGTGGCTTCCGTTTTCACAACCACCCAGTCCGGATGGGTCTGCAGTTGGTTCCATCGCAACCACCCAAAGGTGGAGAGCAGGATAATTCCAAGAGGGACCAGACAGAGTTTGACGACTAACCGCCGGGAGGTCTTTACCTGTAGAAGGAGTAAGAGAAGGATCAGCAAAAGATAGCCCGCCGTGGCCGCAATAATCCACTCGCTCTTCGACAGTGAACAGAGGAGTCTCTCTGTAAATGCCGGTTTTGCCTCAATGGCGCCTGCAGCATTCAGAGCAAAATGAAGGTTGGCTTTAACATCCGGATCCCGCGGCATTTCATACCACGCCTTCTGATAGTGCCATACCGCTTTCGGAAGATCGCTGTCCTTGAAATAGGCATTGGCGATGTTGTAGTGCACCTCCGGGTTGGCGATTCCCTGGTCCAGTATTTTTTCATAAAGCAGTACGGCTTCGGCATAGCGGCCGGCATCGTATGCGATCTGTGCAGAGGAAAACTGTTCCTGCTGGGCAAATGCCGTGAGACTGCTGAGGGCCAGGGCCGTGCACATGCTTAGGAATAATTTCATACTTTGATCCTCTCGCATGCTTTCAGGGTTGCGGTGAGCTTGTGTAGCAAACTCTTCATTTCATCCTTGGAATTCTCCTGCTCGGATTGAATGCCATAGCGCCGCTGTTCAACAACACTAAAGAGCGCCCGAAGGTCTTCTTCGGCATCGGAGAAGCTGCTGAGTACGGCCTGCAGAGAAACCTCGCCGGGAGCCAGGTTGAGCCGATGCCCGAAGTATTCAGCCAGCGCATTCCAGAGGGCTTCATAAAAGGCACTTTCGTCCTGTTTACGCATCGACTGTTCGGCCAGCTGAACCTGTTTTCGTGCCGCTTTCGGCGCTTTTTGCCGGCGGGCAAGTGCAACATTGTTGGCCAACTTGTTTTTACGTGCAGTGCCTCCGGTTACTAAAATAAGAAGCAGCAGGGGAAGGGCCAGCAGGATGCGCATCAGCGGTTTGCGGTACCAATTCAGGTCGGACTCATTTTTCCAATGGTCGGGAGCGGGTTTAAGGTAGACAATGTCCCGCCCCAGAATCTTGGTTTCCTGCTGGATGGTGCTGGGCACGGTGGCAATCACCTGTGCAGCCTGTTGCGGAGCGGCTTCCACCTGGACCGGGAAGGGGCCTTGCGAGATCGTTCGGAAATCGGTTGTTTTCGTGTTGAAGTAGGAAAATTTAATGGGCGGCACATTGGTGACACTGTCCGACTTTGGAATAAGAACCTGCTCAAAACAGATCTCGTTCGGATTATCCGTGGCCACAGTCCGGGCATCATACAGTTTAAAGTCGTGGCTTTCCTCAATCTGAGGCGGGGTGATCTGTGAGAGGTTTCCTTTTCCGGAAATGCGCATCTTCACCGTAATCGGTTCACCTGCCTTCACTTCTTTCGGGCCGACCTCCACATTGAATCCGAAAATGCCGATACCTCCGGTAAAGCTGTCCGGTCTTCCAGTCACTGGAACTGCGCGGACGTTTACTTCGAGCCGGTTGCAGTCGAGCACGATCGGGCGGGTTTCCTGTCGCCCGAAAAAATCTCCGAAGAACGGGTCGTCGAAGCCGTAGGAGCGACGGTTCTGGCGGGGAATGATCACATTCATCTGGACTTGCGGTTGAAAAGTAAAGGTGCCGGCGGTCAGGGTTTTTGCGGTGCTGACGAGGGTGTAGACACCAAAAATGGTGCCGTTTATTTCCTGCCGCGTGCGGTTCACAATTTCCCACTGCAGTTCGCCGTCCATTCCGTTCTCGGGCATGCCGCCGCGAATGGAAAAATTGCCGTCAATCTGAACGCCGTCCCGGATGAATACTTTGAGGGTCAGGCCAAACGGTTCCTGTACGTGCGGAGCTTCGCGGTCGCTTGAAATCTGCGAATACATCAGCTCCGAAATCGCCTGCGCTTCCTTATCATCGCGGGGTTTAATCACCCGCAGTTGTGCAGAAAGTTCTTTGTCCCCGCCTTTATATTGTGCGGTCACCGGCCCGATGGTGAAATCCCCCACCTTGGAAGGAGTAACCAGATACGTGTGGACCACCTTGCTGGTGCGTTTCATATTCACGATGCTGGTTTCAGAGCTCTGGCCTCGATACTGAATATTCAGTCCGTCCACCTGAGGGATATCCAGCGCTTTCCCGCTCGCATTAATAAATTCAACCTTCAGCACCGCCCGGTCCAGCAGACTGATCAACTGCGGTTCGATGGACATCTGGACATCTGCGGCCCGTGCGGTTCCCGCAAGGGCGAATATTGAGCATAGAATCAGGAGCGAGGAATTACGCATTTTCCTCGCCGCCCAACCAAAATGTAATCCTTCGAAATTCATGCTGTCCCGTTCAATATCGTTCGGCTCCCTACCAATCCTTGTCCACTTTCACCGGTGCGCCCATCACCGGGTGCAACTGCAGCCGTTTGGTCTCTTCATCCTGCTTCATCGCATCCAGCAGCCGTTCCGCTTCGTCCCGGCTCATCTGCTCAGCGCTGGGCGGTTGTTGCTGCTGTTGTTCCGAAGCCTCTTCCTGCTGATCCTGTTGTTGGTCCTGCTGATCCTGGTTCTGGTCCTGGTTTTCGTTTTGTTGCTGGTCCTGGTCCTGATTCTCCTGATCTTCGTTTTGCTGTTGTTCCTGCTGGTCCTGGTTCTGGTCCTGCTGATCCTGATTCTGATCTTGGTTTTGGTCCTGATTCTGTTCCTGTTCCTGCTGTTTATCGAGCAGTTCCTTCAGGCGCAGCAATTTCCCGTTTTCCGGAAACTGAGCCAGCCCGGTGACCACCAGATTACTCGCTCCGGCACTGTTTCCATGCACATACATGCTCGCGGCCGGGTGGAAATAGGTCGAATCAATATCAATCTCCGGCCCCTGGGCCGCAGCAGCGACCGCAAGTCCGGTCAACAGGATGGAGTATAAGATCTTCATTGCGCCATATTGGTTGTCGGGAACAGGTCCTCGATAATCTTTAAAATTTCCTGATTCTTCTGAATAGTTTCTTCATACTGTTTCTTCAGATCCGGTTTAATATCGAACGCATATTTCCGTTCATCCGTCTCCGTTGTCAACCGCTGGGCGGCCAGCATATATTGGAAGTCCGAAATATACTGTAGTGCGGTCTGCAGGTCGATCTCCGCCGCTTCCACCGCAAGCGCCAGCATTTCGAGCCGTTCGGCAATCTTCGGAAGGTATTGCTGCGACTCGGGGTGCGCGGCATCCACATTGGCCAGAATATGCTCAAACTGTTTTTTAGCCAGCTGATAGTTTTTCCGGGCATCCTTTGCTTTAAATTGAGGAAGCAGTTCCTCAGCCTGATCAAAATACCAGCGGCCCAGATTATACTCCAGCTGCAGGCGCAGGTTCCCCGCCCGTTCAAAATTCTGCTTGGCTTCCAAATCGGCCGGTTGCAGCAGAATCGCTTTCTCATACATGTCCATGGCCTGGAAGGCCAGTTCGATGGCCAGGCTGATTTCTTCGGTTTGTGTCAGCGCCGTGGTGCGGGCGAGCAGGGCATTGCCCCGGTTAAAATAGGCTTTAGCCTGCAACTCGAGGTCCGTCGTGCGGAGCGCTTCATTAAACGAATGCTCGGCTGTTTCAAAATCGCCGGCCCGGTATTGGGCATTTCCAAGGTTAAAGTTTCCAATGTCCGGAAACTCCAGCGCTGTTTTTTCAAGGTGCTGAATGGCATTCGTATAGTCGCCACCCTTGTACGCCTTAAGTCCCTTGCGCATTGAGGACCTCGGCGTGTCCTCCGCGACTGCGGAGAGAGAAAATATACCGAAAGCAAAGAGGATCAGGTTGTGTTTATCTATGATCATCCGCGGCTCCCTCTCCACTTAATCGGCCGAATGGCGGCTTCGAGCAGCAGCAGCAGGATCGCTGCTCCCACAAACCATTGAAAACGCTCGGTCCAGGTTTTCGACATGCGGGATTCCCGCTCTTCCCGCTGCAGCTCCGCAATGCCTTGCTGGTAAATACGCTCCAGTCCGAAGTCGCCCGGTGCAGAGCGGACGTAGAAGCCGCCGGTTTCAAATGCAACCCGTTCCAGCAGCTCTTCATTCAGCGAACTCTTTACCACGTTGCCGTCTTTATCCTTAACAAAACCATCCGAGGTCTGAATCAGCTCTCCTTCACGTGTGCCGACGCCGATGGCAAATACGCGAATATTTTCTTCCTTCAGTCGCGGCAGCAGCGAGAGCAGATCGCCGGTTGTACTTTCACCATCTGAAATCAGGATGATCACCTTATCAGCCTGCATCTCTTCGGCCTTCTCAAAACTCTCAATGGAGGTTTCCAGTGCCCGGAAAAGATCAGTACCGCCGATCGGAACAATACCGGCATAGATATCATCGAGCATCATCAGGAAAGCGGCATAGTCGATTGTCGCCGGGCACTGCAGAAATGCATCGCCGGAAAAAGCAACGATGCCGATCCGGTCGCCGCGCAGCTCTTTGACCAAATCCCGCACGCCCCACTTCGCCTGCTGAAGGCGGTTGGGTTTAATATCCTGAGCCAGCATACTTTTTGATGTGTCGAGTGCCACCAGAATGCTCAGTCCGCGCTGTTTAACAGCTTCCCACCGGAAGCCCCACTGGGGCCGCGCCACGGCGGCAATGGCCAAGGCCAGAACAAGGAGGCGCAGCAAGTTTTTGAGCCGCTGCCGCCGAGGCGACAAGAGCGGCAGCATGGTTGCCCAGAGGCCCTCATCCGCCATACGTTTCAGCAGGCTTTGACGGCGCTTCAGCATCAGCCCGGTAATCAGCAAGAGCGGTACCAGGGCAAACAGCCACATTAGAATGTCGGAGTCATGCCATTTCATCAGGGGAGCCTCCCGATTCTGCTTAGTCCGATCAGCTGTTCCAGTCCCAGGAACAGGATGCCGGCAATCAGCCAGCCTTTGGAGGTTTCCTCAAAGCGCGTAAAACGCTCCACTTCAATCTCGGTTTTTTCCAATAGATCGATCTCGGCATAGACCGACTCAAGCGTTTCCAGATCCTTGGCACGATAAAACTTTGCGAGTGTGGTTGAGGCAATGTCCTGAAGCGTCTCTTCATCCACTTCCTGCCGCTGCATAAAGAAGCCGCTGCGCGCACCGCCAACGCCAATCGTGTAGACTTTAACTCCGACTGCCTCAGCCACTGCTGCCGCATTATCGGGCGACACGGTCCCGGCATTATTCGCCCCGTCGGTCAGCAGAATGATGACCTTGCTTTTGGCCTCACTCTCCTGCAGGCGGTTGATCGCCGACATCATTCCATCGCCGATGGCCGTACGGTTGCCGTCGAGCATGCCGGTGTGCAGGCCATCCATGCGCTGAGTCAGCCAGCCGTGGTCCAGCGTAAGCGGGGCGATGGCATAGGGGACCGTGGCGAAGGCCACCATGCCGATGCGGTCGTTCGGACGGTTTTCAAGGAAGCGGGTGATCACTTCCTTCGAGGCCTCCAGCCGGCTCATGCGCCGTCCGAATTTTTGAAAATCCTGGGTGTCCATGGATTTAGAAAGGTCCATGAGCAGAATAATATCCACCGCTTCGGTTCGAACGCGGCTGTCTTCCAGCCCGCGTTGCGGACGGGCCAGGGCAACCACGAGGCAGGTTAAGCCGAGTGTGTAGAACAAGGGGATAACCGGCTGCAGTCGCATGCGCCAGGTTTTCGGCAGTCCTTTAAGCACCGCGCTGCTGCTGAACTGCATCGACTGCTTACGCACCATGAACCAGCGCAACCAGAGCAGCACCGGGATCAGGAGCAGGAGTAATAAGAAATAGGGATGTGCGAGACTAAGCACTATTTCACCTCCCCGGTTTGCTTGGTTTCCTCAACAAACTGCTGAGTTGTTTCAAAGGCGGTTTCCATGGTGGAGCGGTCGGGGTGGCCTTTGGCAAATTTTACGATATCGGCCTGACGCATAAACTCCTGGAGAATACCTTTCTGCAATCCGTCGAGTTCCGGAGACTTGCTCATCTCTTCCACGATTTCTTCGGTGGTTTCATCCGGAGCATTCAGACAGAAACGTCCTTCGAGATAGGTACGCAGAATCAATGAGAGTTCGGTGTAGAATGGTTTGCATTCATCCTTTTCCAGCAATCCCCGGTTCTTCAGCGCTTCCAATGCCTGGAAAGCTAGCACGTGCGGAGGAATCGGCGGAGCACTCGGGATCAGGGTGTCGCGGTTTTTCCAGAGTCTGGAAGTAATCAGACCAATCAGGAAGGCGGCAATGGCGGACCCGAGGACAATCCAGATCCATTCCGGAATCCGGCCGGGCAGCTTGTGGACGTTTTTGATATCGGCAATTTGAGTCGATTCATCATTCAACGACGTTCCAACCTGCAGAGTGACGGCCGGGAAATTCGTGCTTAAGAGTTGCCCGCCCAGTGCGCAGGAAACCATGCCGGTGGAAACGGGATGTTCGCCGAGGCGGAACGAGGTGATTGAGTAGCGGCTTTCTGATTGGGTCAGTCCGTCTTCCCTCGGTACGTCGGTCCAATCTCTGGAAAGCAGAACCACATCCTTCTCTCTTCCAATCTCCGGAAGAGTCAACGTGCCGTTGGTCGGGAAAAAGGCCGTAACGATCAGCTCAACCGGATCGCCGACCAGGATGGCTTCGCGGTCGACGGAGTATTCAACCGTCAGCCGGTCCTGAGGATACTCCTTCGGCTCCTCCGGTTTGCAACCCACCAGAACCAGGGGAAGAAGGAGCCACGGAACAACACGGATGGCCGCGGATTCTAAAAATAGTCTGTGTTTTACTGTGTTCATCTATGGCTAACGTCTCTGTGCCCGTTGGCGGAAGAATTTGATAAATTGTTTGTCGTAGGGTTCGCCGGCGAAGAGGCGGACGGTGTCGATGCCGGCTTTGCGATGCAGATCATCGACGGCTTCGGCGCGTTTTTCCTGATCCATCGCCAGCTTCCGGCGCACTTTTTTGCTGGAGGTGTCGACCAGTACGGTTTCGCCGGTTTCGGCGTCGTGCCAGTTGACGAGTCCGATATCCGGCCAGGCAATTTCGCGCTTATCGCCCACGACCACGCTGATGAGGTCGTGCCGGCGGGCGGAGATCTTCAGGAGTTGTTCATAGTCGTCGTTAAACATGAAATCCGAAATCAGGAAGGTGACATTTTTACGGGTGCTGATATGGTTCAGATAATCCAGTGCGGGAACGGCATTGGTGCCTTTGCCCTGCGGTTGATGGCTCAGCATCTCGCGAACGAGGCGGAGCACATGGCGCGTTCCTTTTTTCGGCGGGATATATTTCTCAACCTCTTCGGCAAAGAGAATCAGGCCGATGCGATCGTTGTTGCGGATGGCCGAGAAGGCCAGTACAGCGGCGACTTCCGCAGCGAGGTCGCGCTTCATCTGGTTGCCGCTGCCGAACAGGTTGGAGGCGGAAACATCGACCACCAGCATGACGGTCATTTCGCGCTCTTCCACAAATTTCTTAATGTGCGGCGCGCCGGTACGGGCGGTTACATTCCAGTCAATCGTTCGGATGTCGTCGCCGGGCACATATTCGCGGACTTCGTCGAACTCCATGCCGCGCCCTTTAAACGTGGAATGGTATTGCCCGGCAAACACGTCATTCACGGCGTGTTTGGTGGTGATCTGAATGCGCCGAACCTTCTTCAGCAGTTCTTTGTGGTCGATAGAGTCGTTCATGATTCGCGTGAAAAGTGAGCCGTGAGCCGTGAGCCGTGAGGGAAATCACGTTTCACGGCTCAATCGTCACGTTAGGGCACCGGGATTTCAGAGAGGATTTTCTCGATGAGATCTTCGCTGGTCATCTCTTCGGCTTCGGCCTCGTAGGAGACGATGACTCGGTGACGAAGCACATCCGGAGCAATTGATTTTACATCCTGAGGTGTTACATAGCCGCGGCCCTGCATGAAGGCATGCGCCCGGGCACCCATGGTCAGATTGATGGTGGCACGCGGGGAGGCGCCGTATTGGAGATAGTCTTTGATATCGAGGTTGTACTTCTCCGGCTCGCGAGTGGCGAAGACAATGCTGAGGATGTAGTCCTTGATCTTATCGTCGATGTAGATCTCGTCCACGATCTCGCGGGCCTTGAGAATCTCGTCGGGATGCAGCACGGCGTTAATCGGAATTTCGGTGTTGGAGTGGGCCATGCGGTCCAGAATGCGGCGCTCTTCTTCGATGGTCGGGTAGCCGACCTTGAGCTTGAGCATGAAACGGTCAACCTGTGCTTCGGGCAGAGGATAGGTGCCTTCCTGCTCAATCGGGTTTTCCGTGGCCATCACGAGGAACGGTTTCGGAAGTTTGAATGTTTCGTCGCCGATCGTAACCTGTTTTTCCTGCATGGCTTCGAGCAGGGCGCTTTGCACCTTGGCCGGTGCGCGGTTGATTTCGTCGGCCAGAATGACGTTGGCAAAAACGGGGCCTTTCTTAATAATGAAGTCGCCGTCTTTCTGGTTGTAGATCAGCGTACCGATGATATCGGCAGGAAGCAGGTCGGGCGTGAACTGGATGCGCTGGAAGGCGGTGTCGAGCGCCTGGGCGAGGGTGTTGATGGTCAGCGTTTTAGCCAGACCGGGAACTCCTTCGAGCAACACGTGGCCGTTGGCCAACAGGCTGATGATCAACCGGTCGATTAAATATTCCTGACCGACGATCACTTTTCCAATTTCAGATTTGAGGGTGGGCACGAATGCGCTCTGCTCGCGCACTTTCTGGTTAATAACTTCGATTCCAGCCATTCCAGCTACTCCTTGTTATAAGTGGTTAATGCGATGTTCGACCGCCAACCTTATTCCGCGTTCAAAATTCATGTATTAAATTGTCGCACGGCCTCAAACAGCACGATGGCCGCACAGTTCGACAAATTAAGGGAGCGCACGTTATCGAGTTTGATCGGAATATTCAAGACCCGGTCGGGCTCTTGTGCATCGATAATTTCATCGGGCAGACCATAGGTTTCGTTGCCGAATATCAGGTAGTCGCCCGGAGCGAACTCCGCATTGTGGAATATCGTTGAGCCCGCGGTGGAAAAGAAATATTTGCACCCCTCGGGATTTTTCTCCACAAAGGTTTCAAAGTCGGGATAGACGTTGATGTCCACCGAGTCCCAGTAATCGAGTCCCGCGCGGCGGACGGCCCGGTCGTCAATATCGAACCCGAGCGGCTCAATCAGGTGCAGCCGCGAGCCGGTGGCGGCACAAAGGCGGGACACATTACCCGTGTTTGGCGGAATGGAGGGGTAGACCAGCACAATATTCATCGGGACTTCCGGCCATTGGAAATCCATCTCCACCCGCTTACGATCTGAGAAGCGCATCTGTTCGTTCTTTTTCATAGAGCCGCATAAAATACCGTTCCTGTGGGCAGGCTGGAAGCCTGCGGTACGTAAAAAAAAACGCGGGCGAAAAGCCCGCGTTCCTCATTTTCCAGGGGTTGGAAAAACTAGCGTTCGCCGACAGCCCCTTTAGTCATGGTTTCAATCACCTGGTCCAGGCTGAAACTGGCCGCCTTCTGGCGTGGAGGATATTCCTTGAAGGTGCTGAGGAATTCGCCCACATAGGCCTGAGCCGGTACGAGCAGATAGGCACGGTCGATCATCCAGTCATAATAGGTGTTGGAGGTGATCGGCCCGCGTTCGTACGGGTCGCGGCGAAGGTTCATAATCAGCGGCACGCGCAGCGGAACGAATGGTTCCATCCAGACGCGGAACGTACCAACGGTCTGCTGTTCCATGAAGACCATCTTCCATGCCTTATACCGCAGGGCCGTCAGGTCGCCATCGTCGGAGAAGTAGAAGATCTCTTTACGGGGAGACTCCACGTTATCCGGATCTTTCAGATGATCCATCAGGTTATAGCCATCGAGATGAACTTTATAATCACGACCCAGTGCTTTGGAGGTATATCCGTCGAGCAGGTCTTCCTTGATGTCGGTTTTGCCGGCGGCCGCCAGGAAAGTCGGGAGCCAGTCCATATGGTGAACAATGCCGTTGGAGACGGTGTCGGGCTTAATGACGCCCGGCCAGCGAACGGCACACGGCACACGCCATCCACCTTCCCAGTTGGTGTTCTTTTCTCCGCGGAACGGAGTGGAAGCGGCATCCGGCCAGGTGTTGTAGTGTGGGCCGTTGTCGGTGGAATAATGAACGATCGTGTTGTCGGCAATACCAAGCTCGTCCAGTAGCGCGAGGAAATCGCCGATATGCATATCGTGTTCGATCATGCCGCAGGTGTATTCATCGGCATTCGGATATTTCTTTCTAATCTCTGAGACTTTTCCATCATCCATGTGCGTGCGGAAGTGCATCCGGGTTCCGCTCCACCAGACAAACCACGGTTTCTTGGCTGCGTGCTGACGGCGGATGAAATCCATTGCAAGTTTGGAGGTTTCGTCATCGACGGTTTCCATGCGTTTTTTAGTCAGCGGGCCGGTGTCCTCGATCTTGCCATCCGCAGACGAGTTGATTACACCGCGCGGGCCGAACTTTTTACGGAAGGCCGGGTCTTTCGGGTAATCTTCATTTTCCGGTTCTTCTTCGGCATTGAGGTGATAGAGGTTTCCGTAGAATTCATCGAATCCATGATTGGTCGGCAGGTGCTCGTCTCGATCGCCCAGATGGTTTTTACCAAACTGTCCGGTGGCATAGCCCTGGTCTTTCAGCAACCCGGCAATCGTCGGGTCCAGCTCGTTCATGCCTTCCTTCGCGCCGGGCAGTCCGACTTTAGACAGGCCGGTGCGGAAAACACTCTGCCCCATAATGAAGGAAGAACGGCCGGCGGTGCAGCTCTGCTCACCGTAATAATCGGTGAACAGCATGCCTTCATCCGCAATACGGTCAATGTTCGGCGTTTTATAGCCCATCATGCCTCGTGTATAGGCACTGATATTCGCCTGGCCGACGTCGTCGCCCCAGATCACGAGAATATTGGGCTTTTCGCCCGCGGCACTTCCAAGGATTGGAAGAAGTGTTGAAACGAGGCATAGGGTTGCCAGGTTCTTTTTCATGCGGTACCTCCTGTTAGGTTTTAAAAAAAGTAAACAAAATGTCGGGGATGTTCTTGATAAGAAAAAGTGATTTTAATGACTGAAGTGAGATAGGCAATTTAAAAAGCACTAAAATTATCCTATTTGTATAATCCTCCCCGTCGCAAACCGGATTCCCGCATCTGCTACCTACCGGCCGGGATTCAGCGGGGTCAGCGGCTCGGCTGTACGTTTTTCTTTCGGCCGAGCCTGTCTGTATTCGGTAACAAATGCTTTTTCAAATGCCCGGCCGTCCCAGTTTGAAGCCGTATCTTTATAAAGCGTCTCCGAAAGCCGGTTCCAACCTTTGGAAAATTCAGGACTGAAAGGCGAACTCTGCCAGGCCAGCACTGCCGAGTAGGCCGCCTTCGGGTCATTCGCACGGCAGGCCGCAATGACCGCTTGGCGGGCCAGCCGCTCCGGCCGCTTCAGATCGTTCCAAACCTTGGAAACGATAGGATAGATCAGCGCCATCGGAAGAAGCCCCCACAGCCACTTCCAGTTGCGCGTTGGGGCGGATGGGGTTTGCTGCACTTCGAATGCCGATCCTTCCCGCGTTACTGTTTTCAGTTTTTCGTCTACGGGATCCCACCACGTAAAAATGAGTTCCGGCAATGAAAACGTTCCGCCGCGACTGAACTGATATTTGATTACATCGATGCGTTCCGCCGTGGTCTCTCCACGATACGACTTATCGTGAATCTCCGGGCGGGCCGCATAAACCTGAATGCCGTCCGGTGCCGAGAGATCCACATCCGGGAAAATCATGCCCGTGGTTTTATTTGCTTTGCGGGTGATGCGACGAATAACCACATCGCCCGGCTTCAGATCCTCTTCAGCGCCACCGGTCCAGGTCTGCTGGACCTTCATGTCCTCGACAGAAACCACAATGCCTTTTGTGCCCGGCGGGCGGCGCGACTGAAAGTGCAGCGCTTCCGTGCTCCCCGTATGCGGTTCCGGGTCGGAAATATAATCCTTCTTCGCTTCGAACCGGATACGGATCGGCGGGATCTCAACTGTTCCACTCAGCTGCGTATACACGCGGAACTCATGCGCCTGCGTCAGCCAGGTATCGCCGCCAACCGTTTCACTGCCTACGCTCGGACTTCCCTCTTTAATGAAAAAGGTCTGCGCGGTTTCCGGTAGATCAAACGAAGCTGTTCCACTGAACGGACCTCTTGCCCGCAGCGTAATCAGCAGGGGAACCCCTTCACCCACCCATGCTTCCTCAGTCCCCAACTCCGCTGTGATCGGGGCCGCTCGTGCAGGGACAATTATGGCTACAAGAAACACATAATTGAGAAAGAATAAGGAGCAATTTAGGCACGAAAAGAATACCGAGCCGGCCCGTCTCTTCTTGTGAATTTTTGTGTTTTTTGTGGCTGAAAATATCATGGTTCAGTCTCCATAGTATGTTGATAGGAGAATTTATTTTTCAGGAAATCGGCCGGATCGGTCTGAACGCGGCGGAGCCAGAGGGCCTGCATATCCTGATGCGACGTCTCCTGATCTTTTTGAATGGTCGTCTCCTGTCCTTTATTATTTTTCGGCTTATCAAAAACCATTTTGTCCGCGCCGATCTTCTGGTCGCCCTGATCGCCACCCGTATGTTCCGTGGCCTTCGCGCGGATCCGCGCAATCTCGCGGTTAGTCCGTGCCGCGTCCCAATCCGGCTTCACTTGTAGTGCCCGGTCAAAGCTCTGGATGGCCTCTTCATACTGACCGAGAAAAATAAAGCAGTTACCGCGGTTATAATCGGCATCCGGCGAGGCGATCTGCCGGAAGGCCGCCTCCGCCTTTTTGAATTCGCCCGCCCGATACCACGCCGCTCCAACCCGCATCGGATCCTCAAAGACGTCCGCCGCTTCAGCAAAGTCCCCGCGCTCCATCAGCCGCTGCCCCTGCTGGTCCGGCGTCAAAAACAATCCGACCAACAAAACACTCACGGACATGAACTGGACGGATTGTTGGCCACGAGAAACACAAAAATTTACAAAGAAAGATCCCTGTTTGTTTTCGTGTCTTTTTGTATTTTTTGTGGCTATCGCATTCATTCGGAGGACCTCCGGAATTGAAACAGAGCAAGCAGGGCTATAACAGGAACGATCCACCATCCCGCCTCGGCCCAACGGGTTTTCCCTTCGGCCGTCGCGGCAATCATCGTTCCTTTGGTTTTACGGTCCAGCGTTTCAATGTCGGCCGTATCCGGTGAAATCATCACCGCACCCTTAACCTTGGTGCGCGAAACGGCGAGGGTGTAAACCGGCAGCTCGGAGTCGTATGCGGGAAACGTATCGGCGATCACCACAATCGACCCGCCCGTTTCCTTCAGGGTCTTTTCCGCAAGTTTGATCGCGGCATTCAGATCATCACCCGGCTCCGGCATAATTTCGGGGCTGATGTGCCCGGCCATGGTTGCGACCACTTCCGTGTCGCGCGTCGGAGGCAAAACCAGATGGGCAGTTCCGGCATAGGCAATCAGGCCGGTCGGTCGGCCCTTCCGAATGGTGGAAAAATCGACCACCTTTAACCGGGCCCGTTCCAGCCGCGACGGAGAAAAATCCTCGTGGTTCATCGACTCGTCCGCCTTCAGCAGAATCATGACGGGGGACGGGTCGTCGGAAAAGGGCGACGGCTCTGGCTGCCATGTCGGCCCCGCCACGGCAATAACTGCGAGCAGCCAGGCGGCCAAACGAGCCATGCCAAACACTGATTTGCTATTCCCCATCACCACCGCACTCAACAGGTCCGGATCCATGACCTCCCGCCAACCGCGCAGAGGATCAGCGGCCCGTTTCCATAGGAACCAGACAAGCACCACCAATGGGATGCCGAGCAGAATGATTGGACGTATGAAGTGAAAGGTCATTTTTTTATGGCCACAAAAATCACGAAAAGACACGAAAACAATTCTGGCATGTCTTTTTGTGCCTCTTTGTGCTTTTCGTGGCTAACATTTTTAAGCTGTTTAGTCCGTTTCCATGCTGGGTATTTTAATGGCCACGAAAAACACAAAAAAGCACGAAAACGGTAAGGGTGATTTCTTTTTGTGTATTTTGTGACCTCCATCCTATTCCTATCCCATTACATATTTTTTAACGTATAGTTTAGGAGCTCCAAAATTGATTAGGAGGCCATCATGGACTCTGGCCGATTTCAAGTAACCCAGAAGCTGTGCAATGTGTTCATCCAATGTGTGTTTGCAGGCTTTCAGTTCAACGATCAGGCAGTCTTCTATAAACAGGTCGGCATAGTATTCGCCGAGAATAGATCCGTCTTCGTCGTAAACCGTTAAAGCATGTTGCTGTTCGACTTTCAAACCGAGTTTTCTGAGCCGGTTCACCAGTGCGTTTTCATAGATTTTTTCCAGATGCCCATTACGATGATACTTATGGATAGAAAAACTGGTTTCCCTGACCATATCGCAAAGCTTATTGATTTCCATTGCCGTCTCCTTTTTGTGCCTTTTCGTGTTTTTTGTGGCTCATGCTTTGTTCCTCCACTTCTAATTCGGCCGTCTGTACATTGACCCGAAGTCTGGAGGGAGAGGCGCTGTCCGTGCGGCGGCGGTGACGGAGCAACGCGGTCCACTCGACGGAACTAATGCAGGAGAGTAAGAGGGCGGCGGCCAGCGGCCAGAAATAGAGATCCGTGCGCGGACGATGGCTGATGGTTTTAATCTCGCGCGTTTCCAATGCATCGAGTTCCGTATAGATGGCTTCGAGTTCGTTACGGTCCAGTGCCAGGAAATAGTTTCCGCCCGCCGTTGCCGCGACTTTCTTCAGGGTGGTTTCATCCAGTTTTTCTTCGCCCACGCTTTCCGGGTTACCCATGGCGATGGTGTGGATGGTGATGCCGCGGTCGCGGGCAACCTTCGCCGCTTCTTCCGGCGGCACCTGACTGGCGGTATCGTTGCCGTCGGTGAGCGCGATAATTGTTTTGGCCGGCGCTTCGCTGTTATCGAACAGCCCGATTCCCAAGCCAATGGCATCGCCCAGCGCGGTGCGCGGCCCGGCCATGCGGACGGCAGTCTCTTCCAGCAACTGGCGGCTCAGGTCGAGGTCGGTGGAGAAGGGTGCCTGCAGAAACGCGGCGTTGCCGAATACGACCAGCCCGACGCGGTCGCCTTCACGCTTCAGCAGAAAGTCACCGACCACTTCTTTCGTGGCGGTCAGCCGGTCGGTTTTTTCGCCGACGGCGTTGGTGAAATCTTCGGTATCCATCGAACCAGACAGATCGACGATCAGCAGGAGATCGCGCGTGGGAACCTGCTTTTCAATCGGAGGTTCGATCCACTGCGGGCGGGTGAGCGCGGTCAGAACCAGCAGCCATACGATCCACGACTTCCAATGCCTGGAATGTTTCCGAACCTTGGAAACGCCATCCGCCGCTTTCTCAATCCGATCCAGAAATGGAACCCGCACCGCTGCGGCCTCCGCCGTGCGCGATGGCAGGAACCGCGCTGCCAGAAAGGGCAACGGGGCCAGAATGAAGAGCCATAGATGCGCAAACGTCAGCATGTGTGCTCCCGAATCCATTGTTCCGCAAACTGACGCAGTGCTGAAGTATCGCCGGCTTCGTCTGAATAGACACTCGCCAACGCCTGCCGGACTTTTTCCGAACCTTGGAAGCCGCCTTGAACTTCCAACCATTGGAACCAGTCTTCGCCCTTGAGCAGGGCTACGGTTTCGCGCCCGTAAGCGTGAATGGCCACGCGGCGCAAAATTTCTGCGATGCCCGAGACTGAATCAACCTGTGCGAGTTCGGTCAGAGCCGCACGGCGATAGGCATTTTTCCGGTAGGCACTCATCTTTCGAATTAAAAAAAAGGCGACCAACCCAAGCATGAGAGCCTGCAGAATCCAAACGCCCGGCGCGGGCGGCCAGCCGGATACCGGGTCCGGCATCACAATATCGTTGAGATCATTCAGCGTCAGATTCTCGGCGGAAGTAATCCTCGCAGAGCCGCAGAGAACGCAGAGGAATATTTCTGTTCTCCTGCTCCGTGATCTCTGCGGCTCTGCGAGGAATATATTCATACGTTATACCCCAGTGCGCTTAGGATCTGATCGCCCACATCGTCGTGCGTACAGATCGGAAGAACCGGGACCTTCAGGGCGCTGAACCGTTCCTGAATCAGTCGGCCCCATTCCACAAAGGCGGCTTCATAGTTATCCTGAAAACTTCGGCCTTCGGGAATGGTCAGCTGTTTTTCGCCATCGGTTACTTCGAGACTTCCAAGGGTTGGAAGGCGAATACCCAGTGGGTCGTAGACCAGCGCGGCCATCATATCGTTATGCGCCGCCAGCCGGGAGACCAGTTTGCGGGTTTCCGGCCCGGCGCCATGGCAGTCGGTTGCGAGTACGATCAGGAAATCATGTTTGGCCAGATTTGCCGCCTGCCGCAACGCTTCGTCCAGCGCATTGGGATTATCCGCCCGATTGCCGGCATCGAGCTTCTGGTTCATCGTCACCATTTCGGAGCAGATGCGATGCACCGTGGCGCGGCTTCGGTGGGGTGGAACATAGGCCGTCTCTTCGTCGTTGAAAATAATGGCGGCGGCGCGGTCGCCCATGGAGAGCGTGCGCCAGACACCGAGCGCGGCGAGTTCGCAGGCGGCAACGGCTTTGGTGGCGCGGGCGCTGCCGAAGTGCATGCCGTTACGCTGGTCGATCACGAACAAAACGGTGCGTTCGCGCTCTTCGGAGAAAACACGAACGTGCGGTTTTTTCAGGCGGGCGGTGGCGCGCCAGTCCATGCTGCGGATGTCGTCGCCGGGGCGGTAGTGCCGGAGTTCTTCAAACTGCAGGCCGCGTCCGCGCAAGCGGGAGGCGTGGCGTCCGCTCAGCAGACTGTGGATCGGTTGTTTGGGAAGAAAGGAAAAGCGATGCTGATCGAATTGGAGCCGAACCAGATCGTCCAGTTCCACATGCACCTTGGCTTTCATTGACGGCTTTGCGGACATTTTATGGCCACAAAAAACACACAAAGGCACGAAAACTAAACCGCTCTGTTTTTGTGTATCTTTGCGTTTATCGTGGCAATTCCTTCTTAAATGACGGCGACGCGTTTGAGGATCTCAGCAACGAGGTCGTGGCGGGTAAGGCCGGCGGCTTCGGCTTCGTAGGAAAGGTGGAGCCGGTGCGCCAGACAGGCGGGGGCAACCGCCTGCACGTTTTCGGGCGATACAAAGTCGGCGCCGTTGAGCCAGGCGTGTGCCCGGGCGGCGGCATCGAGCGCGATGGTTGCGCGGGGGCTTGCGCCGACCTGAATCCAGTTGGCCAACTGCTCGTCGTAGTTGCCCGGTTCGCGAGAGGCGATGACCAGATCGACGATATATTTTTCGACCGCTTCGGCGACGTGGATCTGATCCACTTCTTTGCGGGCTACGAAGACGGCAGAGGGATCGATGGCGGTCGGACTGTTTTTTGTTGTTCCGGTATTTTCTCCACGGACGAGGCGGAGAATTTCGAGCTCGTTTCCAACCTTTGGATAATCGACCCGGACATAGAGAAGGAATCGGTCCATCTGCGCTTCGGGCAGGGGATAGGTGCCTTCCTGTTCGATCGGATTCTGTGTGGCAAGCACCATGAAGAGTTCGGGCAGTTTATGGGTGGTACCGCCGACGGTGACCTGCCGTTCTTCCATGGCTTCGAGCAGCGCGGCCTGTACCTTGGCGGGCGCGCGGTTGATTTCGTCGGCGAGGATCAGGTTGCCGAAGAGGGGGCCGGCCTGAAATTCAAATTCGCCGGAGTGCTCGCGATAGATTTCGGAGCCGGTCACATCAGAAGGTAACAGGTCCGGCGTGAACTGCACGCGGCTGAAATCACTCTGGATCAGGTTGGCCAGCGTTTTGATGGATCGGGTTTTGGCGGTGCCGGGTAGCCCTTCCATCAGAATGTTGCCGTTGGCGAGCAGACCGATCAGCAGGTGTTCAACCACATGTTCCTGTCCGATGACCGAGCAGGAAAGGTCTTTCCTCAGCTGATTGAAGACGTCTTTCTGACTCATTTCAGAATCCGGCGGTGTAGCTTGCGTAGAGGCCCAGACCGGTGAGGTCGGAACTTCCACCCACGTTTGAAAAGTCGACAGAAGACCAGTTGGCACGGGCTCCGAGCCCGAGCATGCCCTTTCGGTGAATCCGGAACTCAATGCCGGTGCGTGCATAGAGCCCGAGTCCGAATGCGGATTCGGTGTCGTTCTGATCCGGATCGCCGTTATCGTATTCGCGTTCGGTACGGTAGCTGGCAAAGACCATCAGCGGGCCGCCGCCGGCATAAATACGGACCTTTTCCGATTCGGTCAGAAACAGGCTGGCATAGGCTCCGCCGGCGAGGTCGAACATCCACATGGAGGTGGAGAGGCTGACGTATGCGCCGCCTCCGCCGAGGTAGGCATAGTTTACTTTATCGAAGCGGAAGCCCAGCAGAAAGGTGGCTTCCAACCCATATTGAAAGCGCTCTCCTTTAGGCAGGCTGTGCCAGGCACCTCCGACTTGTGGTAGCAGGGCCAGATCGACTTTGGCTCCATCGGCAGCATCTTCGGGGTTCAGTTTCAGGTTTTCATACTGAACAGCACCCAGCAGGCCGGACACCGTGTAGTTTTCATCCCACGAATCGTATTTATGGTATTGGGCCTGAGCGACTGAAACCGAGATGGTGAGCGTTGCTGCAATCAGGAATGTACAAATCTTCATGGTTATCCTTCTTCTTCAGGGGTGTTCAGGGCAGGGGCTTCGGTTTTCTTTCCGGTCAGCTTTGCGACAATATAAAACAGCATGGGTACAAAGATCAGACTGGCAACAGTGGCCACGAGCATACCGCCGAATACGGTGGCTCCGAGTACCTTTCGGCTTTCCGCTCCGGCTCCGGAAGCAACCACCAACGGGATCACACCGAGAATGAAGGAGAAGGCCGTCATAAGTACCGCCCGGAAACGCAGTTTAGCCGATGACATGGCGGCATCGAACAGGCTTTTACCTTCCTCATGCTCCACCTTGGCAAATTCCACCAGCAGAATGGCGGTCTTTGTGCAGAGGCCGATGAGCAGCACGATCCCCACCTGTGCATAGACATTGTTATCGAATTGTCCGACCTTAAGCGCGATTACGGCGCCCAGCAGCGCAGTCGGTACGGAGAGGCAGACGGAAACGGGAACGCTCCAACTTTCATATTGAGCGGCCAGTACAAGGTAAACCAGTATGATTGCCAGGATGTAGATAATGTTAGACGAACCCTGGGCCGCCTTTTCCTGATAGGAGAGTTCGGTCCATTCAACGCCCATCGAGGCCGGAAGTTTGGTATTTCCCATATCTTCCACAATGCCCATGGCCTGCCCGGTACTGAAGCCATCACCCGGCTGTCCCATGATCTTGGCGGAGGGGTACATGTTGTAGCGGTTGATCGACTGCGGGCCGAGGATCTCTTTGACGCTGGCAACGGCGCCTAGCGGAAGCAGTTTTCCATCCCGGTTACGGATTTCGAGGTCCAGAATCTGCTCCGGCTCGGTGCGGAATTCGGGGGCGGCCTGCGCTTTTACCTGGAACACGCGGTTCATGTAGGTGAAGTCGTTCATGTAGACGGAACCATAATAATACTGGAGCGCGTTGAAGACGGAACTCATGGCCACGTTTTTGGTCAGCACCTGATCCCGGTCAATATCAATGTACAGCTGGGGTACATTGGCCCGGAAAGTCGTGTACATGCCTTGGAGTCCGGCCTGAGAGTTGCCATCGTTCATGAATTCATCGGCTACCTGCTGAAGCGTGTTCATGCCGACTCCGCCGCGGTCCTGCAGTTGCATAACGAGTCCGCCCGACATACCCACACCCGGCAGAGAGGGCATCGGGAATGCAAAGGCTACGCCATCCTGCAACTGGGAAAACTTCATGTTCAGGTCGCGGATGATGGCGGACTGATGCCGGTCTTTTCGCTCATCCCAGTGTTTGAAGGTGGTAACACTGAAAGCCGCATTCGGAATGGCGGCGCTATCGAGAATGGAGAAGCCGGAGATGGCCATAAAATCGGCTACGCCTTCGGTGCTTGCTATGACCTTATTAACTTCCTCAAGGAAATTCTGGGTCCGTTCGAGGGAAGAGGCTTCGGGCAACAGCACATTGACCATACAGTAGCCTTCGTCTTCCTGCGGAACAAATCCGCCCGGAAGGTCTGAGAAACCCATGAAGGCCACCACGGACATACCGATGAAGAGGATCAGGCCGATGACTGACTTTCTGAGTGCCTGGTTAACTACTTTGAGGTAGCCCGACTTCGTGGTGTTCAGTCCTTTATTGAAGAGGCCGAGCGGTCCGGTGGTTTTCTCGCCACCGGAGGGGCGCAGCAGCAGTCCGCACAGCGCGGGGCTGAGGGTCAGGGCGTTGATGGTTGAGAAAACCGTGGCCACGGAAATAGTGACGGCAAACTGTTTGAACAGCGTGCCGGTAATGCCGGGCATAAAAGTCGTTGGAATAAATACAGAAAGCAGCACCAGGGTGGTTGCGATCACCGGTCCCGAAATCTCGGTCATGGCTTGCAGCGCGGCGTCTTTCGGCGATTTCCCTTCTTCATCAATCAGGCGCGTACAGTTTTCCACCACAACGATGGCGTCATCCACCACAATACCAATCACCAGCACGAGGCCGAACAGGGTGAACTGGTTGATGGAATATCCCAAGGCCGACAGAGCCGCGAAGGTGCCGATCAATGAAACCGGAATTGTGACCGAAGGAATGATGGTGGCCCGGAAGTTCTGGAGAAAGATGAAAACCGTCAGTACCACCAGGATCAGCGTGATGAACAGGGTTTCCACCACTTCGTCGATGGAGGCCTGAATAACCACGGTGTTGTCATAAATGATCGTATAGTCGAGCCCTTCGGGGAAGCCGGCTTTGAGTTCTTCCATCTTGGCCTTAACGCCTTTAACGACCTCAATCGCATTCTCGCCGGGGATCTGGTAGACGGCGATAGTTGCCGACTGTTTTCCGTTGAGGGAGGAACCGAGCACGTAGGTCTGGGCTCCGAGCTCAACGTCGGCGACGTCTTTGACGCGAAGAATTCGACCGTCTTCACCCGTGCGGATCACAATGTCTCCGAACTCTTCAGCGGTGAGCAGGCGGCCGCGAACGCGCATGCTCATTTGGCGGGCCTGTCCAGTGGGAACGGGCGGTTCGCCAACCTGCCCGGCAGCCACCTGCAGGTTCTGCTGCTGTACGGCAGAAACAATGTCTTCCGCAATCAGGCCGCGAGCTTTCATTTTGTTCGGGTTCAGCCAGAGGCGCATGGAATAGTCGCCGGCCCCGAAGGCCTGCACTTCGCCGACGCCCGGCACACGGGCGACTTCGTCCTGCACCCGCAGAGCCACATAGTTTGCCAGAAAGATGTCATCATACCGATCGTCCGGACTGGAGAATCCAATGTAGAGGTTGGCATCGGTCGATTTTTTCTGGGTGGAGATGCCGAGGCGCTGCACTTCCTGCGGCAACTGCGGAATGGCTTTGGCCACACGGTTCTGAACCAGCACGTTGGACATATCGAGATCTGCGCCTGTCGCAAACGTAACCGTCAGCTTCATGGTTCCGTCGTTGGCGCTGACGGAGTTCATGTAGATCATGCCTTCGACGCCGTTGACTTCTTTTTCGATGACGGCTGCCACGGTGTCGGCCACGGTTTGGGCATCGGCTCCGGGATAGACCGCGTCCACCGTGATGGCGGGCGGAGCAATATTGGGATAGCGCTCAATCGGAAGGCCCTTCATGGAGAAGAGTCCGATGAGGACGATCACGATGGCAATCACCATCGCAAAAATAGGTCGTCTAACAAAAAAGTGGCTGAACATGGTGTTCTCCCGGGTTATTTAGCAACAGATGCCGGCGCAGCCGCTTGTGCTTCGGAGGCGGTAACCGGAATGCCCGGACGGGCCCGCTGGAGGCCGTTCACAATGATGCGGTCCTGCACGGTTAATTGGCGGTCCTTGGTTGTATCGTCCTGCACCACGCGGAGCGTTCCAACCAACGGCCCTTTCGTGATATAGATGCTTTCCACCACATTTTCGGCATTTACTGTGAGAACAAAGGTGCCGGCCATGTCCTGCTGGATCGCCAGATCAGGAACGAGCAATGCATTTTCAATTTCATTCGGGATGAGAATTTTACCGTAGAGGCCCGGAAGCAGGGCGAGGTCGGCATTTTTAAACATGGCGCGGGCGCGCAACGTGCCGGTTTCCGGATCGACCTCGGGATCAATGTAGTCCACCACACCCGTTTCGGAGTGCATGCTGCCATCAGCCATTTCAAGTTTTACGGGAGGATGGGTCTTGCCGGGTTGGGTTTTTCGAATGCCGCCCTGCAGATAGGGCAGTACAATCCGTTCATCCACGTTGTAGTAGGCCGCAATCGGGGCTTCTACAACAAGTTTGGTCAGCAGCGTGGATTGTCCATCGCCAACCAGGTTGCCGACGCTCATCAGGCGGCGGGCCAGGCGACCGGCCATGGGGGCGTGTATTTCGGTGTAGGAAAGGTCTAGTTTTGCATTATCAAGAGCAGCTTGGGCGGCTTGAACCGCCGCTGCTGCAGAATCAGTCTCGGCTTCAGCCGTGAGAACGTCTACTTCAGATACGGCTTTGGTTTCGTAGGCTTTTTCCATGCGCTGCTGGGTGGCTTTCGCCAGTTTCAGCGCAGCTTCTGCCTGAGCCAGACTGGCTTTGGCGGAGTTGACTGCGGCAATATATTCTGCCGGCTCAATGGTGAAGAGCAGGTCGCCTTCCTTAACCCGCTGACCATCTTCGAAGTCGACGGTTTTGAGGAATCCCTTTACCCGGGCGCGGATATCGACTTCATCAAACGCTTCAAGGCGGCCCGGGAAGCTTTCGAAAACGGTTACCGTTTTCTGTTCCGGCATCTGAACCGTTACGGCCGGGGGCGGCGGTGCCTGAAATTCATTTTTCGGCGTGCAGCCAACGAGCACTAACAGCGACAGAACGGGTAAAAACGGCAATCTTTTCATAACTCACATCTCCACGGGTTTGAGTAAAAAGCCTAGTTTTGTGTATGGGGTATTGTCGAGGTTGAATACCAATTTATTCCTATTTCCAAAATAAGACCGGGAAAGGCGTGCCGTTATTACATTAGATTTCGTTTCAGCGCGCCGTAAGGCACCACTCCTTTATGGCCATATCGATAGGCTTCCGGCTTTTTCCCCCGCGGATCCATCTTGAGCAAGCCGGCATCTTCTAAAGGCACATAGGATCTATAGGGCATGAGGTCTGAGTGTCGCGAAATCCAGATCCATGCACCCGGCGCCCCTTTAATAATACCCCACACATTTCCGTCCCGCACATCATCAAACCATTTGGGGATTGTCCCTTTGTTAAAATCAATCTGCTTTCTCGGGCCTAAATCCTCGTCATCATAGAGCCGGTCCATGGCCAGTTCAATTTGAGCGTGTGTGACGGAAATGCAGGAGCGGCTGAACATATGATAGCTGATATCCGCTTTTTTCATATACTCCTTGATGATGTCATCCGGAACCTGATCCCAATCGAGTCGGCCGCGCGCCTGTTTGAGTCCTTTTGTGGTCCACTCAGATGCAATTTCTCCGGTCTCATCTTTCAGCCTGCCCTCGTTCAGCATGTCTGAAATGGTCCGCCGGCCCACGGCATCGCCCATCATGAGCCCGGCAAACAATACCAGATCCTCCGCCCGGTCATGATCGGGTAGTTCCAGAGGATAGCAGTCCCAAACCGCTCCGCGCAGAGAATCGTTCAGGAAACGCTGCCCTCCGGCATAAAGGCGTGCTGTGAGCGCATACCCCTCTTCAGGGTCCAGTCCTTTAATGAAATTGTAGCCGGTGAGGGGTGGACGCCATGCTTCCCAGCTTAAGATCAGATCATCGAGAAAGGGCACATCCGGATCCGGGAGACCATCTTTTCCAAGTACAGAGGGCCGCTGATCTTCTTTGAAGATAAAGCGTAACTGCACATGACCGGTATATTTGGCAAACCCCTTCAGGTAGTACCGCACAATCACATATTCAATGCGTTCAAGCCCGCCCACCGGAATTCGCACACTCGCATTCCGGGAGATTCCAAGAATGGGATTGCCCGACAATTGAATATTGTGGACCAGCACATAACGCTCCTCAGCTGATTGGAGCTTCGAGTCTTTCCAATCAACCAGAAACGGCAGCATACTGGCTGCCAGCCCATTCGGGAGCATGTCATCCGGGGTCTGAATGACTGCCGTCGGAGTATCGTCTTCCAGCCAGTCCAGTATGATGTCGGAATTTACATCATAAAATTCCGGCGATGCATTCCACTGTTCCACACGGGCCAGTTCAGGCCCGTCCGGCAGTTTCGATGAGCGGCAACCGCATAGCAGGGATAACGATATGCCGGTCAATAGCAGCAAACAGAGCATATGCTTTCCCGGTTGATACGCACACGTTTCGGTAATCAGGTTTGGTTTGCACATCGGAAATCCCTTTCTTGAATAGGTACACTGAGTGTGCCAAAGAAAGAGTGGTTTGTACAAGGATGCCATCGCGCCGATTCCCGGAGCGACGAAACAGGTTGAACTATGCCGGTTTCAATGACAGGTTCTCATCCGGTGGTTTTGTCTGTTCCGCCTGAAAGGATGATGCATCGATTGAAAAGTAAGGTCCATCTTAAGACATGCCGGAATGTAAGCGCCTTGGTTGTGCTGTCTATTGCAGCAACGGCGTGCCGCACGAAGGACATCCCGGAACCTGCGTTGCAGCAGGCGACACCCCGACCGCTGGTGGGATCGTTACGGATTCCGGACGGGTATCACACCGGACCGGTTGTTGCCGGCCTGGAGCAGGGAGCGATTCCGCAGGGCCTGGTTTATCTCCCGCAGCAGGGGTTGATTCTGACCTCACATTATTTTGATGACCACCGCCCGTCCTGCGTCGTCAGTACCGATTGGGAAACCGGCCGAGCGCTGAATACTGTTCAGTTGTTGGAGCCGGACGGCCAGCCACATTTCGGTCATGTGGGCGGTTTGGCAGTGGGGCATTCCAATCTCTGGATTGCTTCAGACGGTTTCCTCTACCGCGGCCGTCTGGCGGATTGCACCGAGCCCACCGGCTCCACCTTCCAGACCCTGGAAAAAATAAAAACGGAATGCTCCAACGAAGTGGCCTTCTGCTCCTTCTTTAATGACCGGATCTGGGCGGGCGAGTTTGCACTCGGGAATAAATATGCCACACCCGCCACGCATCATCTAACGGCGCGCGATGGATCGGAACGGCATGGCTGGGTATGCGGCTACGATCCGGAGAACGGGTTTGTCCGCCCCGAATATGTGCTGTCCATTCCGGATCGTGCGCAGGGGATGCTTCTGAAAGATAACTATATTTTGCTCAGCCGTTCCTATGGACGCAGAAGCCGCAGTTCGATTGAAATCTTTCGAAATCCAATCTCCGAGCCGCCGCACCACTTGATTCAAACAATGGGAGAGCCCCCCGTGCCGTTATGGTTTCTGGACGGTGCAAATCATGTGCGGTCGATTGATCTTCCCCCCATGGCGGAAAATATGGCTTTGGCCGACGGGCAGCTGCTGGTCCTTTTTGAATCGGGCGCGCAGAAATTCCGTTGGTTCGGCAGAAAACCGCTCGACTACACCCTGTTGTTTAATCTGAAAGAACTGCAACCATGACCATCCGTTCCGTCCTTCTTATTCTCATCAGCTCGATGCTGTGCAGCTGTGCCTATTTCCGGGATAAAAATGAAAAGCCGGATACAACCGGTTATAATCTGGCCGAGGTCAGGCGCGATTTGAAACCGCTGGATCTCTCCGCGCCCTATACGCCAACGCCGGCCACGGCCGAGTATTTTAATTTCTATGGTTTGAACGCGGCGACGAATGCGCAGCACTTTTTCGGCACCCTTCAGTCGGAAGGGGAGACGCTGGCCGCCCATGTGTTTATTCCACCGGAGCCGCGCGGAACCCTGTTTATGATTCATGGATATTTTGACCATACCGGAACGCTCGCCAAACTGATTGCAGCCGGACTCGGGCAGCGCTATGCCGTTGTAAGCTGGGATCTCCCGGGGCACGGGCTCTCTTCGGGCGCCCGAACGGATACGGGCCAGTTCAACCTTTGCGCCAAACAATTTATCGATCTGGTCGGGCGGTCCAAAGGGCACCTTCCTGGTCCCATGTATTTAATTGCGCACAGCACCGGGTGCTCCATTTATATGGAATATATACTCAATCCTGAACCCGATGTTTTTGACGGTGTAGTGTTTCTTGCCCCATTGGTTCGGCATGCCTATTGGGGATGGGGAAAGTTCGGTTATGCCATCTCGAATCCGTTCGTGAATAAAGTGCGCCGCCGCGAAAAAAAGAATTCAACGGATGCCGTTTACCTCGCCTTCGTGAAGCAGGACCCCCTGCATAGCGATATTTTGTCGTATGACTATCTGTCCGATTTATATGCCTGGGAGAAAAAGACCCGGACTTATTCCGACCTGCCGGGTTCGCTGTGTATTATTCAGGGTGATAAAGACCGGGTGGTGAACTGGAAGTATAATATTCCCTTTCTGCAGTCCCAATTTAAAACCGTAGACCTGCTCATGGTTCCCGGCGCAAAGCATCAGCTGGCCAATGAAAGTGAAATCTATCGGAAACCGGTTTTTGAAAAGATCTTTCAGTATCTGGAAGAGCAACGCTGAATGGTTCGGCGTATCGGACGGGCGGTGCATTGGTAGGCAGGACTTTTCCATCCTCTGGAAAGTTCCAACGATGGGAAACGTAATTTTGCGAATTTTAAACCGCTGGAAAAACCGGTATATTCTCCAGTCTTTGGAAGGGGAAGGGTATGGATTTAAAAAAGACTCCGGATGAAATGATTAAACGCATCGGCGGCTATCTGCACCGCGTGGTGCCGATTGTGGACGCGACCGGCAAGGTGCTGGACTATACGCTGAAACCGCTGATGGTGGAATTTAAACCACGCGATGTGATGCAGGTGGTGGTCGGTGCCTCGCTCCTTTCCATTCCGGTTGCTTTCACAGAGGAAACCTGGGTGCTGGGGAAGGAACTGCCGTTGGCCAATGTGATCGGGCTCAGTGTGCTCTCACTGATTTTTATCGGTCTGTTTGTTTACTACAACTTTTACCGCTTCAACTTTAAGGGGCATGTGGTTGAGTTTGTGAAGCGCGTGGCCGGCATTTATCTGATTTCTCTGCTGGTTGTGGCCGGCCTGCTGACGGTCATCAATAAATGCCCGTGGTCAACCGATCATCTCACGGCGCTTAAACGCATTCTGATCGTTGCATTTCCTGCTTCGATGAGTGCGGCGGTCAGCGACTCGATTAAATAAACGAGGTCCAGCCGCCGGGGCGTTCTTTCTTGTAGCCTCGGTACCAGCGGCAGAGCGGATAGAGCAGGACGAGAAAAACGATACTGATGATATAGGTTGTGCCGATGCCGGAAAATCCGCGCAGGCCGCACCATTGCGCCAGCCCCTCGAGCACCACCCGGTGAATCAGGTAGAAAAACATGGCCGTTTGCCCGAACACCAGTAGCACCCCGTTCGGGCGGACGCCGATTTTTTTCTCCAGCCCCATCATGCCGGCCAGAATCAGGCAGAGCAGTCCGAGCTGTTGAGAGGTATAGCTGAGGGAGGGCGGATATTTGCTGACCAGAAGGAATTCCATCCAGGAATTGATTTCAGGCGTGAGCATCATGTTGCCATAGCCGTTCAGCGCGCGTGTAACAGCAAAAACGGTGAGGGAGGCCAATCCACCGATCGTCAGAAGCGTGATGGGCTGCAGGCCTTTAAAATCCGGATTACGGAGCTCATTCAGATAGCGGCCGAACACCCAGCCCAGGCACATGATGGAAAGCCACGGCAGCAGCGGATAGGAAATCCTGAAAAACGGTTCGTAGTAAAAGGCCATCGTAAAGGCGGTGGGCAGGGCGGGGTTTCCAAGGGTTGGATCCCAGAGCTGACGAACCAGCAGTTCGCCGAAAAAGATCCAGCTCAGCGAAGCGGTCAGCAGGAGCTTCGTGGAGAGGCGCCGGAGCAGGGTCATACAGATCATGGCGCCGCCAATGGCATAGAGCACCTGAAACGTGAGCCGCCAGGAAAAGAGCGAGACCAGCGTCGGGTCGAGTAAAAGAATAAACAGGCCGCGGGTGAAAATGCCGCGGTCGATTTCTTTGGCATTAACGCCCTTAGCCACTTTGCGTTCAATACTGATCGCCAGCGCAGTACCAGCAAGAAAGACGAAGGTCGGAGCGCAGAGGTGGGTGATCCAACGGGTCAAAAATACCAGGGCCTCCGGCATAACGCCCCCGAACGTGCGGGCCGAGTCTTCAGAAAAGTGATGCCCGTCAAACGCCATGGAGACGTGATCGATCATCATCAGAATCATCACAAATCCGCGCATCCAGTCGATGGAGGCAATGCGGGTACTTTTCTGTGGGGAGTTAGTCATTGGATCGCTTAAATAGAGAATTTTCGGGAATCAGGAAGTCGCAGCCGAGCATGAGGGACCAGTTTGCATAGTCGGAGGGTGCTTCGGCATATCCGTAGGCTTCGAACTTCAGGTTAACGGGGCGCCGCTTGCCGATCAGCTTGCCGAAGCCGCCGCCGAGCGGGACGGTCCAGATGTTGCTGGACGAAGCTTCCCAGTTGGCGGTATTGACAGGCGCGGTGCCGATCCACCAACCATTGCCGAGGTTGGCATAACAATAGTATTCGATGATGGTTTGGTTCACATCATCCCGGTGGTCTTTCCCGGCAAAGGACCAGAGGTGGTTTGCGCGGAGGCCGGCGACAATCGGGCCGCTCACGACAGTGGCATTAGCGGCCAGTCCGGCACTCCATTTTTTGCTTCCGATCTGGTTGTCGGTGGCGGTGGGAATCTGGATCGCCGGGCCGATGCCCCAGAAGAACGTCCGACTCGTAGAGGGGCTGAAATAGCTTTCGTAGGTGATGTCGCCGAGGCCGAAGGAATCTTTTTCGCCCGACGTCCGGCCGGGCTGATACAGGAAGGGAATATCCAGCCGGTTGACTATGTTCCAACCCCTGGAAGTTTCAGAAACCATGGACGGCTGAAAGGCGAGGCGGAAGTTGACGGCATCTTTTTTCCCGTAGTTGAAATCGTACTGATTTTTTACGGGCAGTTTAATGAGGTCGGCCATCGGGTTCTGCGCGAGCTGAGCCCAGTGGGTTTTTTCATCGGCCTCGGAAAGTGCGGGGCAGAGCAGCAGGGCAAGGCCTGCGATGGCGGGATGGAGTTTCATGCGGTTTAGAAATAGATGCCTGCGGTGAAAGCGAATCCATCCCAGTCGCCCGTCACATATTTGGCCTCCATGAACAGACGCGTATCTGTATTCAGGTCGACCATAGCCCCCCCGCCGAGGTTGCCGCCGATCCGGTTGTTTTTACTCTGAATGGCGAGGTCCACTCCAGCCAGCGGATAGAGGCGGAACGCGGACCCGAGCGTGAAGATGTAGTGGAAGTCTGCATCGAGCCGGGTGGTCCACTTGTTCTGATTGTAGAGGCCGCCCTGCAGTGCCACCCCATATTGAAGCTCTTTGCCGAACATAAAATCTTTACGGGCATGGATGCCGAAATCGCCCTCAAAAACACCGAGGCCGGCTCCCCAGCCGCGCGGTTCCGCCAGAGCGGTGGTAGCGCTGAGCAGCAGTGCGGATAGTAGGATTTTGATATGTAATTTCATTTTGAGCTCCTGGGTTAGGGGAATCTGTAGTTGAGAGATAAAAGGAAGATGTTGGTGTCTTTAAAGTTGAAGCCATAATCAGCAACGACATTAAGATGCCGGGTGAATTCATAGTTGAAGCCGATGCTCATATTGCCGGGGTTGACCGGTTTCTGAACCACTTCAAAGTTAACTTTTTTGATGATCACGCCATCGGGGTTGGCGATTTCTCCGGACATTTTCCGTTCCGTGTCCCAATAGGTGGCGCCGAGCCAGATCCGGGTATTGTGGTTGTTGATTTTACCTTTCCAGCCGGCGCGGGCATTATAGATCTGTCCCTCGAATTTGGTTTTAAAGGCGGAGCCGAGTTCTGAATAGACCTTGTTGGCATCCACGGTCATGAAAAAGTCGTTATAGCCGGCAGCCAGCACGACGCCGAAACCAGCCGTGGTTCCATTGAATCCGCCATCGGCATTGAGGGTATAATTTGTTGTTCCTCCGGAGCCGTCGGGCAATTCGAAGTTCGCTTTGATGCGTGACGAGTTGTCAATGGTTCCGTAGATGCCGTAGACATTCAGGAAGGGAAAGATCCACATATCCGCCCGCAGGGTCCCGCTGTCGACCCTGGTTCCGACATCAAACGAGACCACACCATCAACGGACTGGACCGGGTTGTCGTTAATGCTGGCCGATACACTGGCCACATCAATATCCCGCGAAACAGCGTAATAGGCCACAGAAACCCCGAAGGGCAGAGGGATCTCTTCTCCGGCATCAATGGCTTTCTGTCCGAGGAAAGGAAGTAGATAGGGGTATTCTTCGGTCTCATTCAGTCGCGGCTCCGCTTGCGTCTCGGCAAACTGATGGGTTGTGGCCATACTGCTGACGGTCAGCAATCCAGTCAAAAATGAAATGACCCACCTCATATTGTTTCCCCTTGAATCTGCCTGTACGCGGCATCGCATACCGACTACTTATCAGTGGTAATAATGGGTGATTATGTAGTACGTTGCCATCCTGTATTTAACCTTTTTGCGGGGGTGAGATGACGAAGAAACTTATACTTTTGCTGCTGATGACCTCCGTGCTGGTCGGTTGTGCCACACTTGGTCCGGACCAGCGTTCCGAGCTGGATCGCATGGGAGCAGACGCGATCGAACAACTGAAAGAGAAGAACCCGGAGCTGAGCGATGTGCTGGATGCCGGTCAGGGTTATCTGATTGTAGACATCAAAGTGGTTAAGGTGCCGGTCCTTGGCGGAGGGGGCGGGAAAGGGGTGGTAGTTGAAAAGGCCACCGGCCGGCGGACCTATGTGAAAGTATCGCGCATTGAGCTGGGTGGCGGTTGGGGGGCACGCACCTATAAAGTGCTGCTCGCCTTTACCGACCCGAAACTGCTGAAGAAGGTTCAGGCCGGGACCTGGGCCTATCAGATTGGCGCAGAAGCCAGTGCTGGAAAGGCTGCCATCGAAGGGTCCAGTCAGCAACTCGACGCCCACAAAGGGTATCAGCTCTATACCCTTTCAGAGGGCGGAGCTTCGGCCACCTGGACCATTCGCACCATCCGTCTTAAACCCTATCGGGATTAATATTCTGATCGTTCTATTCCAATAAAACTACGCCGGCCTCATCCGCGTAGATTGCTCATGCGGCTTTTAACCCGGAGAGCTTCTCAGGAGTCCCCGCCGAGCGTAGCGCCAAACGCAAACTTCACGGAAAACTGAATCCGGATGTCGTCGAAACTTTCAATCAATACATCCGGTGTTGTTGCATCATCATCAAAATCGAACATCTGGCCATCGCCCTTGTTCTGGCGCTTCCCATATTGCAGCTCCAGGCCGTAGGTCAGGTTGGGAGTCGGATGGTGCAGCACATTGGCCAATGCGTAATGTCCGGTTTTGAATGCGCTTGGAGTCTGGGCGGAAGAATTATCCACATTATACATGGAGTAACCGACCGAACTGGTCAGTTTATCGCTCCACGAATGGTCGTAGAAGGCCACGATGCCCAGCAGGGGAAGGGTTTCTGCCGATCCGGGGCCGGTGGCACCAATGTCCGGCGCTCCGTCGTTGAGGTAGTTTCCGACTCCTTCACCGTAGACGAGCTGAAGCCGCACGGTGTCGTTGCCGATCTTATAGTTTCCACTCAGGTTCAGGCCCCAGCCGACGAATTCATCATCGAGATTCCCGCCTCCTGTATCTTCAATTTCAAAGTAACGCAGGATTCCGGCCAGCTGGATATGGCCCCAGCCCTGTGAATGGCGGTAGTGTGCTGCGAGGTCCGGCGCGGGAAAGCGGCCGGTTGTGTTCGGAAATGAGGCGGATTCATAGCCCGGATCTCCACTGGCTCCCGGTTTTTCAAGGGAGATGGCGACGTTGTTGTTTTCCCCTTTGACCGGCATATAGCGGAATTGAATGTTCCGATAAAAAATCATCCCGCTGGGGCCCCAGTATTCAAGTGAGTTCGGAAAGACATCCGGATCCATGAACACGCTCCAGTACTGGCCGGCTCCGAAGTGTTTATATTCCCCATAGGCGTGGCGAAGACGGAAGGTGGTCTGGCCTTCATCCACCCCGGTGCCGAAGAGTTCGAATTCAAAGATCGTTTTGATTTCTTCGTCGCCCAATGGCGTGGTGGTCTTAAAGCCGAGCCGGCTCTGCCGGACGCCCATAAACCAGTTCCCGTCAGCCCCGTATTGATCCTGATAAACCGGCAGTTTGGCGGGCCGCACGACATCATACCAGTTCGGATCGTTCTGCCCGGCCTGAAATCCCATATCGAGCATGGCATGACCATAGATTTCCATGGTGGTTTTTCCCAGTTCCAACTCGGCTCCGGAAGCCACCGCAAAACAACATCCGATAATAAGCAGTTTCGTTTTCATGCTCTCTTCTCCCTTGGTTCTGTGGTGAAAAACTATTCCGGATTGGCTCCATAGACGCCCACGCCGAGTTCGCCGGAAATATGCCGAATCGCCCGCATGGCTTTGATTGAATTACCCGCTTCGTTCAGCCGGGGTGAAAAGGCTGCAATGGCAAACTTGCCGGGAACTACGGCCACAATTCCGCCGCCGACGCCGGTTTTGGCCGGAAGCCCGGCTGAGTACATCCATTCGCCCGACTCATCGTAAAAGCCGGCGGTGGCCATCACGGCCAGCAGTTCAGGAACGTGTTCGGCCGGCATCACCCGTTTGCCCGTAATGGGATTCAGCCCGCCGTTGGCCAGCGTGGCGCCCATTATGCCCAGATCTTTGGTGCTGACGCCGACAGAACATTGTTTGGTGTAGACCCGCAGCGCTTCTTCCGGTTCACAGTAGAGCCGCTCGTAGTTGTAAAGCAGGTTGGCAATGGCGCGGTTGCCCCACGCGGTTTCATATTCCGACTGGTAAACTTTATCCAGCAACGGGAGCTCTGCACCGGCAAAGTCATTGAGGTTCTGCAGCACTTTGGCCCAGCGCCGCTCTTCGGAGTCGGCCTTCACCAGGCTGACGGCGGCAATGGCCCCGGCATTGACCAGAGGATTTACCGAGCGGTCGGCATAGAGTTCCATTGCCATTTTTGAATTAAAGGGCAGCCCCGTCGGCTCGACCCCGATATGGTCGTGAATGGCGTCGGGATCCTGCTGGCTCATAATCAGGGCCGCAGTAAACGGTTTGGAAACCGACTGGATGGAAAATTTATAATCAATATCGCCGGATGTAAACAGCCGCCCGTCTTTGGTGGCGATCACGACGCCGAACAGATCGCTCGGAACCGTGGTTAGAATGGGGATGTAATCGGCGTTCGCACCCTCCTTGAGATCTTTATATTTTGCATAGGATTCATCGACCACCGACTGCAGTTCTTCTGCGGTGAAACCGGCAATCAACGGTTTCGTTTCTGCTGGAACCGGGGCCTTTTCGGCAGGTGACACGGCTGAAGGTGAACGACTGGCGCCGGCTTCGGCAAGAGAAGCCACGGTTGAGCAGATCAGAGCCGCGGTAAATAGACTGAGGTTTCGCGATAATGCTTGCATGATTTCTCTCCTTGTCATTTATAGGAATCGGTCAATCCCGTTGCTGGGGAAATATTCCCGTGTTTTGAAATACTTGTCAATTGATTATGGGGCATTGAATGAATCGAAAAATTTTGAATTCCGCAGGGCTTTTAAGCGCGGCCATCCTGTTCCAGACCGGTTGCACGAGCATGAGTGAAACCAGGAAGCGCGACCTCAACCGAACGGCAGACAGTGCGCTTACCAAGGTGGTGCTGGAGCAACCGGGCCTGCAGGCCGAGATCGGGATCTCTGCGGGGTATCTCGTCATTGAACGCTCCGGCTCCGGCATTCCAATGGTTGGAAAACGCGGCGTCGGGGTGCTGGTGGATCAGATCAACAACGAACGTTCGTTTGTTACCATCACCAAACTGGAAGTCGACGGTGCCTGGGGCGTTGGAGACTATACCGGCGTCATGTCCATCAGAGACGCACAGAGCCTAAAGCGCGCGAAAGCCGAAGGCCTTACGCTGGAAAATAAAGGCACGATCTTTATCTATGTAAAGGGCGAGTCGTCGGCGGCCTATCCTGTGAAGATCATCAGCATGGAGCCGAAAGAAGGTTAGCGCTTCCCTTCGTCACCCATTTTACGGGGGGCATCCAGGGCCCGGCGAACAGCAAAAAATCCGATCGAGAGCGAGATGACCAGCGCCGCAACGGCAAAGATCATTTCCGGAGTAATCTCTTTGTAGTCCATGATGATGATTTTGCGTGCGACGGCCACGATGGCCACCAGCAGCACGACTTCCACATGGATGACCCGTTTGTCGAGATAGGCCTTAATGGTTTCGAGCAGCTCGAGGCCGATGATCACCATCAGAATAAAGCCGAATACTTCCATCATCTCTTTAACGTTCAGCAGGTACACCGGCGGCTTCATCATTTGCTGCCATAGAATCACGCCCACTTCGATGGTGGCCAGCAGGACCGCAAACATCATGAAAGCCATGAGGGTCAGTACGACGAATCGTTCAAATTTTGCTAAAAGCTTCTGCATAGGGTCATCCTTTCAATACCTGCATTCTGGGCACGATTAATTAAGGGAAGCAAGAATCTAACCCTCGTTCTTCTTCCGGTATGCGCTGGGCGAGTGTTGGGTCAGACGTTTAAACAACGCCGAAAAATGGTTCTGGTTGGGGAATCCAAGCATTTCCGAAACCTGTTTCACCGACAACTCCGGTCGTTTCAGCAAGCCCTTGGCCTCCTCAATCCGAAGCTGCTGATGATATTCCGCCGGAGCCAGACCGGTCTGTTCCTTAAAGTTCCGGCGGAACCAGGAATAGCCCACATACAGATTGGCCGCGAGCTCCTCCATATTGAGCGGCCGGTGCAGATTGCATCGGATCATCTCCTGAGCCTGCGTCACTACGTTGAGAATATAGTCGCGGTTCGAGGAACGGCTGGAGGCTGAAATGCGCGTGCCGATTTCCTGTGCTGCTTTTCGCAGTATTCCGGCCACCGGTTCAAAGTTGCGCACGGGCAGCTGCGATGCCGGGCCCGTGGCCCACAGTCCCGCCACCACTTGCCGCTCGGAATCAAAAACCGGAACACCCACGCAGTGGCAGCCCTCCAGCTGTTCGGACACGTCGAGGGCGTAGCCTTTTTCGCGCACGCTCTCCAGCTCTTCCGTAAAATCTTCCAGGCAGGAGATGGTGCAGGGCGTATACACCTTAAACTTCATGGCCGCTGAATACCGCTCCCGTTCGGCCCCCGGAAGATAGGCCAGCATGGCCTTGCCCGGCGCTCCTGTGTGAAGAGGAAACTCGAAGCCCACCTCCAGATGAAAAGAAAATCCGGTTGTTCCGTCCACCGCGGCCAGTACAATGCCGTCTTCCTTATACGGTTGGAGCACTCCGAGACCGATGGTGTAGCCCAGTTCGGCTTCGGTGCGTCGCATGACATCGGCTGACTTGGAAATAATGACCTCGTTTGACATGGTGTCAAATTATACATAAAAAACTATCAATGCAAATATATACCTGTTTACTGCGTCTTGCGAGTATGGCACTCCTTGAAGAAGGAAAATAATTTTATGGCAATAAAACAACTGAACATCGTATTGGCCTGCGCATGGGCGATTGCTATCCATGCCGCTCCGTCTCCCGATGTCCGGGAATTCGATGTCATCCTAAGTAATATCGAGCGCTACCATCCAACGCACTGGAACGAATACAAAAAGGTGGCGGCCCAGACGCTGCGCTCCGATGCACTGATTCTCGAATCCGACCGCACTCCGGTGGATGTTGTGCTCCGCCGCACGCAGGCACTGGCCGATCATCTGCATGTCGGTCAGCATCAGGCGGCGCTCGATGCGCTGAAAAAGAAAAACAAGCCCGACCTTACCGTAGAGCAGCAGCGGGATCTCTTTCGTGAAGCGGTGCAGCTCCGCAGAAAAATTTCATTTTCCAACCCGCTGCTCGATTTTGATTCGCTGCTCTTCCTTAAACACAACACGAAGGCGCGCGGGGACAATCATATGGTCGACCAATATCTCGGCCTGAACCAGTCGGCCGGCGGAGGGGTGTTCCGGCTGGATGCTCCGTTTTCCAATGATTGGAAAATATCCAGCCTGTTGAAAACCGATCAGCTCGATCAGAAGAACGGCTCCTTCATCTCGCTCGACCTGGACTACGACGCCGACGAAATCCTTTTCGCCTACACGGCGCTCGACTGGAAAAACTTCCAGGGGTCGGAAAAGTGGGAAGGGCAGCCCTGGAATGCCCGGGAGGCCGCCCATAAAACCTGGAACAAACACTATTGTTTCCAGGAGGAATCTTCCTTCCACATCTTCAAGGCCCGCGCCGACGGTTCCGACCTGCGGCAACTGACCCACGGCCAGTGGGACGACTTCGATCCGGTCTTCCTGCCGAGCGGCCGCATTGTTTTCATTTCGGCCCGGGCCGGGGGAACCCAGCGCTGCGGCTACCGTTACATTCCCACCTACACCCTGTTCGGAATGATGCCCGATGGATCCGATATCCAGCAGTTCAGCTGGCACGATACCAACGAATGGCATCCGAGCGTCAACCACGACGGTATGCTGGTCTACACCCGCTGGGACTATGTCGACCGCGACTCCGACATTGCCCACCATCTGTGGTTCTGCTATCCCGACGGACGCGACCCGCGCTCAATGCATGGCAACTATCCCGCCCGCCGATCTTCCAGACCCTGGATGGAAATGAGTATCCGCGCGGTGCCCGGTTCACATAAATACACCGCCGTCGCCGCGCCCCACCACGGCGAGGCCTACGGCTCGCTCGTTCTGATCGATCAATCGGTTCCCGACGACCGGGCGATGTCGCAGATCAAACGCATCACACCGCTCTCGGCCTTTCCCGAATCCGAAATAACCCCCGGACTCTCCTTCCGCGATGCCAAGGGAAATAAGCATCAGGACTGGAACTACGGCACGCCGTGGCCGCTCAGCGAAGATTTCTATCTCTGCGTCTACTCGGAAAAAAATCAGGGCAACTACGGCATTTATCTGGTCGACAGTTTCGGTAACCGCGAGCTGATCTACCGCGATCCGGAAATCGCCTGCCTCGACCCGATCCCGTTCCGTCCGCGCACCCGTCCGCCGGGCATTCCGGTGCAGACCCAGCAGATGCAGGCCGACCGCGATCCCGGCCTGGATCCATCGACGGGAACTATTTCGGTGATGAACGTCTACGAAGGCGAGTTTCCGATTCCGGAAGGCGTGAAAATTAAGGAAATGCGGATTATTAACGTTTTCCCGAAATCGACGCATAAAATCACCAACCCGCGCATCGGTTATGCCGATCAGTCGATCGCCCGCGGTGTGCTCGGCACCGTGCCGGTTGAAGAGGACGGCAGTGTCTTCTTTGAGTGCCCGACCGGCGCAGGCATCTATTTCCAACTGCTGGATGAAAACGGGATGATGGTGCAGAACATGCGGTCCGACACCTATCTGCATCCCGGGGAAAAACTCACCTGCATCGGGTGCCACGAAAATAAATATACCGCGCCGAAAATCAGCGCCATGCCGCTCGCGATGCGGCGCCCGCCTTCAAAAATTAAACCCGAAGCGCCCGGCTCGTATCCGCTGACTTTTCCGCGCCTGGTTCAGCCTGTGCTCGATAAGCATCCGGAATTTTTTGCTTCGGTCTATCCGGATAAAAACCTCAGCGGAACGGAGTTCGGGAAGTGGGGCTGGTCGGAAGCCATGCTGACGCTCTCCGAAGATGCCTGGGGCAAGCACGGCGGGAACGGCGCGCTCTACAAAAAGAACAAGCGCTCCTATTCGATCCCGATGCAGGAAGGCGCCCGCGTTTCCAACCTTTGGAAAAAACTTGAAGCCGCCGGCGCACGGGAAATGCTGCCTTCCGAAGATCTTCGCCGCATCACGCTCTGGCTCGACTGTAACAGCAATTTCTACGGCGCCTACCGCGACATTGAAAAGCAGGCCGCCGGCGAGGCGGTGGAGCCGCGGCACGGCATACCGGCATGGTCGGCATTCAAACAATTTGTTCATTAAGGTCAGTGAAAGGAAAAGAGATCATGAAGAAGCATATATTGATGACGGCGCTGTTGGTATGCACTGCGGCCGTGGCAGACAAACCCAACTTTCTGTTTATTCTGGTGGACGATCTGGGCAAGCAGGATATCGGAATTGAAGGATCCACCTTTTATGAAACGCCGAACATCGATGCGCTCGCACGTTCGGGCATGCGGTTCGAGAACGGATATGCAGCCTGTCAGGTCTGCAGTCCGTCCCGCGCAAGCATCATGCTGGGCACGGCTCCGCCACGCCACGGCATTACGCAGTGGATCGGGGCGAAGTCCGGAATGGCCTACAAGCGTAACGATCCGGTGATGCCCGCCGACTACGTCCATAACCTGCCCGCCAGCGATACCACCCTGGCGGAGGCGCTTAAAGCCGGCGGCTATAAAACCTTCTTTGCCGGCAAATGGCACCTCGGAAGCAAGGGCTCCTGGCCGGAGGATCATGGTTTCGATATCAATATCGGCGGCTGGGATAAAGGTTCCCCGAGCGGCGGCTATTTTTCACCCTACAAGAACCCGAACCTCAGCAACGGACCGGATGGCGAAGCGCTGGCCATCCGCCTGGCAAACGAAACGGCCTCGTTTATGGACGATCATCAGGACCAGCCATTCCTTGCCTACCTTTCGTTCTATCTGGTGCATGGTCCCATCCAGACCTCGGAAGAACTGTGCAATAAATATCGCGCCAAAGCCGATAAGATGGGGCTGACAGAAAATGACGTGCGCTTCAAATTCGACCGCCGCCTGCCGGTGCGGCAGGTGCAGGATAACCCGATTTACGGCGGCATGATGGAAACGCTCGACGACGCCGTCGGCATTGTCCTGAACAAACTGAAAGAAACCGGCCTCGATAAAAACACCGTGGTCATCTTTACCGGCGACAACGGCGGCGTTACCTCCGGCGATGCCTTTGCGACCAGTTCGCTGCCGCTGCGCGGCGGAAAGGGGCGGCAATGGGAAGGCGGTTTCCGCGAGCCTTACTACATCCGTGCGCCGGGCGTTGCCAGACCGGGCTCAATTTCCACGGTGCCGGCCATCGGGATGGACTTTTTCCCGACCATGCTCGAACTGGCCGACCTTCCGCTCCTGCCGAAGCAGCATGTGGACGGGGTCAGTCTCGTTCCGGCACTCAAGGGAGCACCCATGCCGGACCGCGCTCTGTTCTGGCACTATCCGCACTACGGAAATCAGGGCGGCGAGCCGTCATCGATCATCCGCTCCGGCGACTGGAAGCTGATTTTTTATCACGAAGACCAGCGCATGGAACTGTATAACCTGGCCGACGATATCGGCGAGCAGGCCGACCTCGCCGCAAAACATCCGGAAAAGGTAAGCGGGCTGAAGAAGCAGCTCGATGCATGGCTGGCGGATACCGGCGCGGTGATGCCCGAAAAGGATGCCCGCTTCAACGAAGCCAAGTTTGAAGCCAAACTCGAAAATGCCCGCACCAAACGCATGCGGGGGCTGGAAGAGCAGCATGCCCGCTTCCTGGATATGGAGTGGCAACCCAACAAGGACTGGTGGGGCAGCGCGGCCCGGGACTAAGAAAATACGATGAATCGAGACCTCCTTACATTCATTTTTATTCCTGCTCTTGCGGCGATACCGCTGTCTCATGGGAGCGAGGTTGAAAGCCAGTACAGAAATCTGGAATTCGATTTGGCACGTACCGCGCATTTCGAACGGGTAAGCGGCGAGACGTTTCATCCGCAGGCGCTCGTGACCAAGGCCGATCGCGATCCGCTCAATATTCTCCTGCGTCGCACCCGTGCGCTGCTTGATGATATTGCGCACATGTCCGGAGCGCCTGAAATGGGTGCTTTTGAGAGGAGGCTCTCCAACCTTGAAAAGGCCGAAGGCGATCGCAGGGAGCTCTTCAGTCAGGCCCATGCCCTGCGCCGGGAAATTGCATTTTCCAATCCGTTGTTGAACTTTGACAAACTACTGTTCATTAAACGCCACCGCTCAAACTTCAGCCATATGTGCGATCAGTTCTATGGTGCGCATGCCCGGCCGGGCGGAAGCGTCTATGTGCTCGACAATCCTTTCTCGGATGCTCCGGTCGTTACGGACCTTTTAAAAGGTCAGGGGCTCGCTGGGGGCAGCTTTCTTTCGCCGGAACTTTCGTTCGACGGCCGGCAGGTACTGTTTGCCTATACGGAATGCACAGGAGATAAAAAGCATATCGTACACCTCGATCATGAGCGGGGCCATTGGAACGTGGGGCGTTCGTACCATCTCTATTCCGCCGACCTCAATGCCGCCGGGAAAACATCCGGTGTTCGGAAACTGACCGACGGCACCTTTAACGATTTTGATCCGTGCTTTCTCCCCAACGGGCGCGTGGCCTTTATCTCCGAACGGCGCGGCGGATACCTGCGCTGCGGGCGCGACTGCCCATCGTACACCGTGCATGATATGAACCCGGATGGCTCTGATATCCGCATACTCAGTCCGCACGAAAATAATGAATGGCAACCGAGCGTGCTGCACGATGGCATGCTGGCCTACACCCGCTGGGATTATGTGGACCGTCATGGCTGCGTGGCCCACCATCCATGGATCATGACGCCCGACGGTCGCGACTCACGGGCTGTGCATGGCAACTTTTCTGTAAAGGCGCAACGAGCTGATATGGAAATGGATCTTCGTGCCGTCCCGGGATCGCATAAAATCGTCGGTACCGCCGCGCCGCATCACGGACAGGCGTACGGCTCGATTATTATAGTGGATCCTCGTACTCCGGATGACGATGCCATGGCGCCGGTCAAGCGTCTCACACCCGACGTCGCTTTTCCCGAAAGCCAGAAGGGCAAACAGGTCTATGGCACCCCCTGGCCGCTTTCTGAAAAATACCACCTCGTTGTCTACGACGCAAAGATGCAGCAGCGCAACGGGCGGCAGGGCGATAAAACCAATCCGCGGGGGGAATATGGCATCTATCTGCTCGATGCCTTCGGAAATAAAATTCTCATTTATCGTGATCCTGAAATCGCCTGCCTGAGTCCCATCCCGCTGCGCCCGCGCCCGATGCCGCCTGTGCTGCCGGAAAGAAGTAACCGATTGGAAAAGCATCCGAAGATGGAAGGCACGATGGCTGTCTTGAACATCTACGATAGTCTGATGCCCTGGCCGGAAAATACCAGAATCACCGCTTTGCGCATCTATCAGATTCATCCGAGTTCAACTCCGTCCGGACCGCGCCCTCATGAAACGGGCAAACGTATTGCGGAAGCCGGCGACTCGGTCAATCTGACGCGCCGCATCATCGGCACCGTGCCGGTCGAATCTGATGGCAGTGCCTTCTTTAAAGTCCCTGCGCTGAAGGAACTCTATTTCCAGGCACTGGATGAAGGCGGACTGGCGGTTCAGTCGATGCGCTCTTCTACCTGGGTACAACCCGGGGAACAACTGATTTGTATGGGCTGTCATGAGCCGAAAAACCGTGCGCCACTCCAACCGCAAAAAACTGCCCTTGCCCTTCAGCGAAAGCCATCCGTTCCTCAGGCGGATGTGGATGGCACCAATCCGTTCAGCTATCCCCGTCTTGTACAACCTGTGCTCGATAAACACTGCGTTTCCTGCCACGACAACACTCATGCTCTGCCGCTTGACCGCCAAATCGTGCAGGCCAATCTGGGAAAAGGAAAGACGAGTGTCTTCCGCTCTTACGACAGTCTCATTCACGAATACGGTTTCTGGAAGTTCGGCGATCACTACCGCACCATTCCGGGTGAATTCGGTGCGCGCGCCTCTAAGCTCTACAAGATGCTCAAGGCCGGACACAGCGATGTGAAGCTTTCCGATGAAGAGCTGCACCGCATCACGGTCTGGCTCGACTCGATGTCGAATTTCTACGGCGTCTACGAAAAAGAAGGCGGCCTCGCCCAGCTCCGCGGCGAGATCGTTGAACCCACATTGGAATGAATATGAAAACAAAAAAATGGCCGCAAAGAGGCACGAAGGCCTGGGCGGGAATGCCTTTGTGGATCCTATGCCTTTTCTTGGCAATAAATTCGGGTGCAAAGGAAATCAAGCACCGTTTTCTGGCGAAGGATGAGTCGCGGGCGCAGTTGCACTATGTGGATCAGTTCGACTCTTCCAATGATTGGAAGATTCAACTGGAAAAGGGCTGCCGCGATATCCGGTTGCTGGAAAGCAACCGGGTGTTAGTGTCGCATACCGACGGCTATGCAGAGTTTGATCTCGCAACCCGGAAGAAGGTTGCTGAAGTGCGCGATCCACGGTTCAGGAAGACCGAAACCGTTACGCGCCTGCCAAACGGAAATACGATTCTTGGAGCGAATAAAAAAGGGATCACCTTTTTCGAGGTTAAGTCTGGCGGAGCGGTGGTTCGCGAAGCGAACTTTCCGCAGTTTCAAACCATGCGCCTGATGCGGCTCTCACCACAAGGTCATTTTCTGTTCGGTGCCAATACCGACCATGTTATTGAGGCCGACTGGAGCGGAAAGGTCTATGCCGATTTTCAGGTGCCGGGTGCAAAGCATATTTACTGGATCCGTAAAATGGACTCCGGCTGTCGTGTTTCAACGGGCTATGGAAAATCGATTGTCGATGTAACGCCGGACGGCGAGGTGCTGCGAACGCTCGGCGGGACGGATGCATACCATTTTTTTTCGAGACCGTTTGAACTGCCCCGCGGTCATATTGTGGCATGTAACTGGACGGGGCATAAACCCGGCGACAGCGAGCGGGGACCGCAGCTGGTGGAGTTCGATGCTGAAGGCAACGTGGTCTGGAAGTGGCACGATCCCGTCCGCGCCGGAACGATTCATGGCGTTATCATTTTAAAATAAATAAGGAACATACCGATGAACTTTGATTATCACATCCCGACTAAAATTCTGTTTGGTGCAGGAAAATTAAATCAGTTGGCCGAAGAGCCGCTGCCGGGTACCAAAGCACTGATTGTAATTTCGAACGGAACATCCATGCGCAAGCATGGCTATCTCCAACGGTTGGAAGAGCTGCTGAAGCAGCAGAATATAGAAACGATTGTTTATGACAAAATTCAGGCGAACCCCATTAAGGAACATGTGATGGAAGGCGCGGCAGTTGCCAAAGAGAACGACTGTGATTTTGTGGTGGCGCTCGGCGGCGGATCGCCGATCGATGCGGCGAAAGCGATTGCGATTATGGCGGTCAACCCGGGCGACTACTGGGATTATATCGGAAGCGGATCCGGCAAAGGCGAGCCGGTTGAAAACGGTGCGTTGCCGATTGTGGCGGTCACGACCACCGCGGGCACCGGTACTGAGGCCGATCCGTGGACGGTGATTACCAACGGCAACGAAAAGATCGGCTTCGGTGTTCCGCCGTTTACCTTCCCGACCATCTCGGTGGTGGATCCGGAGCTGATGGTTTCGATCCCGCCGCACCTGACGGCCTATCAGGGATTCGATGCTTTTTTCCACGCGGTCGAGGGCTACATTGCCAACGTGGCGACGCCGATGAGCGACATCTATGCACTGGAAAGCATTCGGCTCGTGGCGGAATATCTGCCGCGCGCGGTGGCCGATGGATCGGATCTGGAAGCGCGTGAAAAGGTGGCGCTGGCCAATACGCTTTCCGGGTTGGTGGAATCGACGTCCTGCTGCATCTCGGAACATTCGCTGGAGCACGCCATGAGCGCGTTTCATCCGGAGCTTCCGCACGGAGCAGGGCTGATTCTGCTTTCCGAAACCTATTTCAGTCATTTCGCGCCGCACTGCGCCGAGCGTTATACGAAAATGGCGTCGGCGATGGGCGGAACCAATTTTGTGGCCGAGCTGGTGGCGATGCAGGAGCAATGCGGGGTGCGCAATTTAAAGATGTCCGACTTCGGGATCATGGAAGATGAGCTGGAAGCAATTGCGGCCAATGCGTTCGATACGATGGGTTTCCTGTGTGATTTTGACCCGGCGCCGCTCTCGCCGGAACAGGCTGTTACTATTCTGCGAACAGCCTACCGATAGTATTCTTCAATAGACGAGGTATCAGATGAGAAAACAATTTATACTGCTAGGCCTTTCGGTGAGTCTGTTTGCCGGGATGCCCCTTTATGCGGCGAAATCCCGGCCGGATAAAACCGAGGCCACCGCGAAAAACTTTGAAGATGCCCGTCTAGCGATTGAGTTTCTTGCAACTAAATATCGGTCGTATAAGGGGAGGGACTATCTGAAGGAACTGGCGGTTCTGAAAAAGAAAGGCGCTTCGCTGAAAGAGCTTGATGCGTTGCGGTATGACGCGCTGGTGCTTGATAATCCTGAAGTGAGTTTCGATAAGATTCTCTTTCGCAGTTCCAAGTCCGCCAAGTTCCCGTCGAACTGGCAGGGGAATTCCACGCTGTTGCGTCAGGGGGGAAGGGAGATGAAACCCGACTTCGACGATGCGTTTCAAGTTCTGGATCTCAAGAAGAAGTCGGTCAAAACCCTCTATAAACCGGATAATGCCCGGGAAGGGCTGATGGATATCTGTCTGCATTATTCCGGCACCAAATTTCTCTACTCCGGCATCGACCTCGATTCCAACACCTTTCAGGTTTATGAGATGAAACTCAACGGAGCCGGACGGCGGAGGGTTACGCCGATCCTTCCGGAAATTGATAGCTACAACGGGATCTATCTACCCAATGGGAAGATTCTGTTTTGCTCAACCGCTTCGCTCAACTCGGTGCCGTGTGTGGGAGGAAAGGATTATGTCGGAACGCTCTATGAGATTGATCCGGATGGCCGCAACATGAAGCAGGTCTGTTTCGATCAGGAAAACGACTGGTATCCCTGGGTCAAGGAAAGCGGACGTGTCATGTACAGCCGCTGGGAATATACCGACAACTCACACTATTTTACCCGTATCCTGTTGGAAATGAATCCCGACGGCACCGGAAATCGCTCTATTTATGGCTCGAACTCCTATTGGCCCAATACCCTTTTCTATGCCAAGCAGATCCCTGGGCATCCTTCGAAGTTTTCCGCCATCGTCTCCGGGCACCATGGAACGGCACGGGCCGGCGAACTGATTATCTTCGATCAAAATAAAGGCGGCTTCGAAGCCGACGGAGCCCTGCAGCGTATTCCCGGGCGCGGGGAGAAAGTCGAGCCCGTAATTGTGGATAACTATATGCGCGGAAAGTGGCCGCGCTTTCTGCATCCCTATCCGGTAAGCGAAAACTTTTTTCTGGTGTCGGGGCAGCTTAAAGATCGGGGGCCGTGGTTGCTCTATCTGGTTGATACGTTCGATAATATAGTGCCATTGGGAGAAAGCGATGCTTTGATGTTTGAGCCGATCCCGCTGATGAAACGCGAAGTTCCGCCGGTGATGCCGGATCGTCGCCGTCCCAATGCAAGCAACGGCACGATCTATATTCAGGATATCTATGAAGGCCCCGGTCTGGAGGGCATTCCGCGTGGCACCGTGGCGGGGCTCCGGCTATTTACATACGGCTATGCCTACCGCCTGAACGGGTCGCACGATGCACTGGCCATTGAAGGCGCATGGGATACGAAACGAGTGCTCGGCACGGTACCGGTTGAAGAAGATGGATCTGTGATGGTCAACGTGCCGCACAGCCGCCCGCTCTCTATCCAACCGATCGATAAGGACGGACTGGCGCTGCAGGTGATGAGAAGCTGGACGGTTGCTCAGCAGGGCGAGGTGGTTTCCTGCGTGGGTTGTCATGAGCCGAGCAATGCGGCACCTCTATCACGCCCGGCTCTGGCTTCGAGGAAAGCGCCGCAGAATATTACGCCCTGGACGAAAGAAAAGATGCCCTACGGATTTGGATTTAAGCGCGAAATTCAGCCGATTCTGGATCGGTACTGTGTGGGTTGTCATGATGGCAGGAAAGATGAACGGCCGAATTTTGAGGACGACAGTGAGGTGCAATTCAGCAAGAGAGCACATTTCGGGAAGTCCTACATGGCATTGCATCCGTACGTTCGCCGGCCGGGGCCGGAAAGTAATTTGCACATGCTTTCTCCCATGGAATTTCATACCTCGACCAGTCCGCTTTTCCAACTCCTGGAAAAAGGGCACTATGGAGTGAAGGTGGACGATGCTTCGATGCGTCAGCTTGCCACGTGGGTCGATCTGAATGTGCCTTACCACGCGACCTGGACCGAGGTCAGCGGCAGCGAACAAACGCGTGATAGTGCAAAGCTCACCATGAAATATAAGAAGCGGTTCAGTGGCATTAACGACAATATTGAGTGGATGCCGCCGCAGGTTTCCCGTCCCAAGTTTGTAAAGCCGGCCCGGCAGAAGAAAAAGCCTGGGCCTCTAACGCTGGAGGGCTGGCCGCTGAATAATCAGCAATCATTCGGGCAGCGCGCTATCTCATTCGAGGGGCAGACCCTGAATTTTGTAAAGATTCCGGCGGGCAGCTATGTGATGGGATCTGTTGACGGCGCGCAGGATGAACTTCCGCAAACGGTCGTTGAAATTAAGAAGCCATTCCTGATGTCCGCCACTGAAATTACGAATGAGCAGATGCAGCGGTTTATGCCGGAGCACGACAGTATGGTGATCGATCAGCAGTGGAAGGACCATATCTATGCCGGCTATCCCGCCAACGAACCGCAGATGCCTGTCGTTCGCGTAAGCTGGAACGAGGCTATGGGTTTCACCCAATGGCTGTCGGAAAAAACCGGTAAAAAAGTCAGTTTGCCAACCGAGGCGCAGTGGGAGTGGGCGGCCCGTGCCGGCAGCGATCAGTCATTTTTCTTTGGCACCGATGGGTACGAAAATCATGCCAATCTGGCCGATAAAAGCATCGGGCTCTTTGCCGTGCGCGGCGTGAATCCGAAGCCGGTTTCAGAAAAGAGGCGCACCCCGCTTAATGATTTTATTCCGCGCGACGACTCTTTTGACGATGGCAATATGGTTCCGTCCGGTACGGCTCAATATGCGCCGAATCCCTGGGGCCTTTGCGACATGCACGGGAACGTGGCTGAATGGACGCGCTCGTCATACATGCCTTATCCCTACAGCGAAAACGATGGCCGCAACGATTTGTCAGAAGAGACACGTAAAGTGGTGCGCGGTGGTTCCTGGCGGGATCGCCCGAAAACGGCAACGTCGTCTTATCGGCTCATGTACGCCCCGTTCCAGAAGGTTTACAACGTCGGCTTCCGGGTCATCATGGAATTCGATTCCGAAGCAGAACTCGATGCCGAATTTTCATCGTGGAACGCGGCCTCAGTCCAAAAAACCTCCGCTTCGAAAAAGGTTCGAACTCCGTTGATTTCAGAAGAAGGTAACTCGCTGGATGCGACGATCACGGCAACGCGGCCGGTGGAAGGACGGGAGGGGCTGTGGATGCTCATTGATGGAAACCATAAAACCAAATGGTTTGATCCCGAATTTGAAGCCAATATGTGGATTCAAATCCAACTCGAGGGGGGCGTGAAGGAAACGTGTAAGACCTATCGACTGGTCTCCGGAAACGACGAGCCGCGGCGCGACCCGAAAGGCTGGGAACTCTATGGCTCCAATGATGAGGGGGGGAGCTGGGTGCTGTTGGACAAACGGTCCGGCGAAGTGTTCAAGGAGCGACGCGAGGCGCGCGATTTTTCCATTGCAAAACCGGCGCCGTATAATGGCTACAAGTTGGTAATCACTGAATGTGCCAAAGGGGTTCAGTTATCTGAGATTGAGCTGGATCTGGAGTAGTAGGGCGCCCGGATGCGCGAACGGTTTCGGCCTACCCGTTTTTCAGTGGACGGTAGCGGACGCGGTGCGGGGTCCAGTTGTCGCCTTTGGACTTTTTCATGAGCTCTTTAAAGGACTCATAGTTGCCTTCGTGCCAGATGACTTCCTCTCCTTCGAAGGCGAGGATGTGGGTGGCCACGCGGTCGAGGAACCATCGGTCATGGCTGATGACCACGGCGCAGCCGCCGAAGTTCATTAAGCCCTCTTCCAGTGATCGGAGGGTGGCGACGTCGAGGTCGTTGGTCGGTTCGTCGAGCATCAGCAGGTTGCCGCCGCCACGCAGCAGCTTGGCCAAATGAACCCGGTTGCGCTCGCCGCCGGAAAGCACGCCAACTTTTTTCTGCTGTTCCGCTCCTTTAAAGTTGAAGCGCGCGCAGTAGGCCCGGCTGTTCATATCGCGGCCACCGACTTCGATGGTTTCTTCGCCGTTGGATATTTCTTCCCAGATGGTTTTTCCGGCATCGAGATCTTCGCGGGATTGGTCCACGTAGGAAATGTTTACGCTTTCGCCGAGTTCCAGCTCGCCGGCGGTGATGTCCTCTTTACCGATGATCATTTTGAAGAGGGTGGTTTTTCCGGCTCCATTACCGCCGATGATGCCGACGATGCCGCCGGGAGGCAGATCGAAATTCACGCCGTCGAAAAGCAGCCGATCGCCGAATGCTTTGGCCAGGTCGCGCGCCTGAACCACTTTCCGCCCGAGGCGCTTGCCGACCGGAATCTGAATGGCGAGGTTTTCTTCGGCGGTATCAAATTCCTGATTGGCCAGTTCGTCGTAGCGTTTGAGGCGGGCTTTGTTTTTAGTCAGGCGGCTGGAGGCATTCATGCGGACCCATTCGAGTTCCTGCTTCAGCATTTTTTTGCGGGAGGCATTCAGCTTCTGGGTCTTCTCGGCAATCATCTGCTTCTGTTCCAGCCAGGCTTCGTAGTTTCCTTTGTAGGGATAGGTTCGGCCGGCATCGAGTTCGAGAATCCATTCGGTGACGTTGGAGAGGAAGTAGCGGTCGTGCGTTACGACGATGAGGGTGCCGGTGAAGCGCTTGAGATGTTCTTCCAGCCAGCCGACGGATTCGGCATCGAGGTGGTTGGTGGGTTCGTCGAGCAGGAGCACGTCGGGATTCTGCAGGAGCAAACGGCACATCGCCACGCGGCGTTTTTCTCCACCGGACAGCACATCGGCAATCTGATCGCCTTCCGGCAGGCGTAAGGCATCCATAGCCATTTCGACATGGCGGTCGAGCTCCCAGAGATTGTTGGCATCGATCTCTTCCTGGAGGCTGGCCACTTCGTCGTTGAGTTTGTCGGACTCCTCGTCGGAGATGTCGCCGCCGAGCAGTTCCCAGATTTCGTCGTAGCGGTCGAGCTTGGCCTGCTGTTCGGCCACGCCTTCCATCACGCACTCCTGAACGGTTTTACCGGCCGTCAGCTCGGGTTCCTGTTCGAGGTAGCCGATGTTGGCATTTTTGGCGATGATGCACTGGCCCATAAATTCTTCATCGAGTCCGGCCATGATGCGCAGCAGGCTCGACTTGCCCGAGCCGTTTCCTCCGATGACCCCGATGCGTGCACCGAAAAAGAAGGAGAGGTTGACATCTTCCAGAATGGTTTTTGCACCATGCTGCTTGGTCAGGTTTTCGAGGGTATAAATATATTCGCCGGCCATAGAATTTCTCCATCAAATTGAGTGGGACTTTTTACCTGCGGGCACAAAAAAGGGCAAGCCCGCGGCTTGCCCTTTTGCTGAGAGTTTCCAAACTATGGAAGCTCATCCGGCAGTGGTGGATTCGGAACCCAGTCGCCGTCTTCATTGGGGCGGAAGACGACTTTCAGTTCTCTGGTCCGGCCGTTGACAATGTATTTCAGGCGGAACGGCTCGGCGGGGATTACTTTGTTTGGAGGAGGTAAAGGAATGTTTGAAACACGGGTGCCGGGGAACTTTCTTTCCAGTGTTCGAACCGCCTCGGCCGGATTCGGCCGGATTTTCAGCAGGAGGGTATCCACTTCCGGATCGTTCAGTTCCAGCATGGCATCATGCAGGGCGGTGCCGGAGACCTTTTCGCCGGATTCGACCCGCTGAGCGAAACTCTCAATAACGGCTTCTTTGGTGCGCACGTCATCGTCGTAAGTAACGAGAATTTTGGCTGCAAAAGCGGCGATCTGGAAATCGTCATCATACACGGCCGCCATGAGCGGGAACTTGGAGCGCTGTTTGTAGGCGCGCAGTTTGCGGAATGCGAGTTCGCGGCGACCATCGGCGGCTTTTACCACCTTGATATCTTCTGATGCGCTTGTGGCCATATGATTAATCAGCAGTGGAATCAGTTCGCGGGTGGGTCGGAACTCTTTGGAGCGGAGCATGTCAGCGGTGGTGTCTCCATCGGAAACGAGGAGCCGGGCTTCGCGTTTATCCAGTTCAAAGGTGGGATTCAGTGCGGTGGCGGCCCCCCAGAGATCGAGCTGCCAGGCGGGAGCGCCCGCCCATTCTGAGCGTCCATTGAACCACTTCGCAGCATCCGGATTTGCCGAGGAAACAGCAGCCGCAAGCGGTCCGGCGGCGGGCTCGCCGACGGTTTCCAATGCCTGGAACGCGTGTTCCCGAATGGCTTCGGAGGGATGAGCTGCTGCAGCAACCAGGGCATCGAGACCGTTATCAATGGCCGCTAATTTCCGTGCTTCCTCGCGTTGGATCTTCGGGTTTTCTCCGATGGAGAGAGAGGCCAGCTGATACCAGACGGCATTATTTCCAGTGGTTGGAATTTTGCCGATGCCTTTCAGGATGGAGAGGGCGCATTCGCGGTCATAGTCGTTGTGACTGCTCAGTGCTTTCAGGGCAACCGGTTCGGCGGCATCGCCGGCTTCAATTAGGCCGGCAATGGCTTCGTTGCGGACTTTGATGCTGATATCGGCCATGGCGGCGGTCAGCGGTTCGATGGCATCTGCTCCGCCGATGGCACGAATGGATGCTGCACTGGCACCGCGAAGGCGTACGGATCCTTTTGTAACAGTTTCCGCCAGTGCAGGGATGGCTTTGGGATCGCCAATCTGACCCAGCGATGCGGCGGCAGCGGCGGCAATGTTTTCATATTCATCGTTCAGGGCCTGAGCAAGGAGATCGACGGCCTGGGTCGATTTAAGGCTGCCCAGGGCTTTGGCCGCAGTGAGACGCGCCGGATTGGTCGGGAGCGTGATCGCCTGCAGCATGTATTTTTCAGTGGACGGTGTGCCAATGGCAGCAAGCGCATCAATTGCTTTGTGGACGATGACGACATCCGGGTCCTGAACGAGGGCTCCGAGCGGGTCCACTGATGTTTCATCTTTCAGTTCCGCCAGTGCATTGATGGCATCGAGGCGCATAAACTGTCGGGAGTCGGTCAGGGTTTTAACGAGTTTGCCGGTGTTGCCCTCGGCTTTCCACTTGGCAATGTCATCGGGCTCGGTTTCGCAGCTCACCAGACTGAGAGCAAGGCAACTGCCCAGTGCGATCCGAATAAAGTGTGATATTTTCATAAATTTCCCTCGTTTGAGTCCGGCGTATCGAACGTTATGAATCAGTTTACTGACATATAAGCAATAGAATGGCATTCGGCGGCAGAAATCAAAGAAAAAAAGGGCAGACCATACGATCTGCCCTTTTGAAAACATTGATCTACCGTTTTTAACGGGTTGGAAGTTGCGCCGGAAGTGCAGGCGTGGGAACCCAGTTGCCGCTGCCATCTACCATGAAGGTAACCAGCAGTTCCCCTACGCGCGCTCCTTCAATATAGCCGAGGCGGAAGGTGACGGGCTGGGAGGCATGCCCGGTGGAATCTTTGGTTTCTGCACTCATGGGGCGTACGCCCGGATACTGCCGTTCGAACACCCGCATAGCGCGATCCGGATTCGGACGGATTTTCAGCAGCAGCGGCTCGGCGGCCGGTTCATCCATTTTCTGCAAGGCTACATAAAACGGTGAATCGGTCAGGACTTGCCCGGTTTCCAATTTGTCGGAAACCACTTTCATGAGCGGATTAAGAGCGCGTTTTTCCCCTTGGCTTCCGAGGATGTCTGCGGCATTGCCGGCAATCAGCTCATCTTCGTCTTCAATGGCGGAAATCAGCGGGAGGGTTGCAAGATATTCCGCTGCGGCCAGCTTTTCTTCGGCCAGTAAACGGTTGGCTTCTCCCCGGAACATGTCGCGTTTCTTTTTAACAACCGGAATGCCTTCGGCATTATAGTCGGGCTCTTCCGGCGGGGGTTTGGTTGTATCACCCAACAGCGCAATCATCATTGGAATGTACTCGCGTTCAGCTTTAAAGTCCGGGGACACGATTATGTTGAATGCCGGGCGGGCCTGCATTTCGAGGCTGGCAGCCGTTGCGCTGTCGAGATTGAACTCCGGGTTCAGAGAGGCCAGAGAGGCCCACAGGTCGATCCGCCAGGAAGGGGCTCCCGGCCATGAGCCGCGTTTGGCCATCCATGCTTTGGCCTCGCTTCCGGCATTTGCTTCAGCGTAGGCGAGGGCCTTGCTGAGTGCTTTCCGTCCATTACGTTCGAGTGCATAGGTGGCATGTTCCCGGAAATCACGTACATTGTGTGCGGCAGCTTCGAGCAACGTATCAAAGGCGGAGTCGTCCAGACTTGCAAGAGTCATCACGACCCCTTTGTCGATACCCGGTTTACTGTCAACAGAGGCGCGGGCGAGTTGATACCAGATCATGTTTGTTCCGGTTTCCGGAATTGTTTTCAGACCGCGGAGTACAGCAATGGCTCCGGCCCGGATTTTGGTTTCATCATTTTTAAGTGCTTCAAGTGCAAACGGAATGGAAGCATCTCCGATATTGATCAGGGCTGCTTTGGCAGCTTTTCCAACTCCATCGTTTTCATCAGCCAGAGCAGGGATCAGTCCCTTCGCGGCAGTTTCTCCGCCCGTTTGTCCCAACGATTCCGCACAGGTTTTGCGCAGTTTCGTAGAGGAATCGGACAGTTTTCCAACCAGCCCTTCGCTTCCGCTCTCGTCGCCGATCTGGCCCAATGATAGGGCTGCGGCCAACTGCACATCTGCTTCTGCATCGTCGAGAGCTTCAACCAACTGGCTGACTGCCCCGACCGCTTTCAATTCGCCGAGCGTGCCGGCTGCGGTCAGGCGGGCCTGCGGGTAGTCGAGTTTGAGAGCGGCCGTCATGGGAGTGACTATGGACGGGGTGCCGATCTGTGCCAGCGACTCCACCGAAGCAAGAATGATGGTTTCTTCCGAATCGTTATAGAGAGCTGCCAACGCGTTGACAGCCGGTTCGGCTTTCAGTTCGCCGAGCGCCTCGGTAGCGGCGAGCCGTACTTCAATTTTCGGATCAGCCAGTGCTTTAATGAGTTTTTCAATGTTACCGCTGGTTTTCCACTTCGCAACATCATCAATAGTACGACTGCAACCGGTGAGTCCAAGCATGGCAACAGCGGCCAGCAGGGTGAGATAAATAAACGGTCTTCTTTTCATAGATGTAATTTCCCCTTCAATCAGTGGACGTGTGTGTGTCCATTGTTTGGACGCTACACGCTGAATTGAACGCCATGGTACAAAGTTGGGCGGTTGCTTTCAAGCGGGTTGCCTGTTTAGATTGTGAGACGGTTTCCACTGTCTGGAAATCAGAACATGAGCAGATCGTGCGGAGCATCCACGCCGAAAAGTTTTTGGGAGAGCGCGTTCATTGTTCCCAGTGTTTCCGCTGAGAGCAGCTCCATAATTTCTTCAATCACATCACCGCAGAGTACATAGGGTGCTCCACTGAAAACCAAATCCTTATCAATGCAGAAGCCGTAGAGCTGATATTCCTCAATTTCGCGAACCGGGAAACCTTTCACCATACAGTGGTCGATCCATTTTTCATGTTCGGTACCATACTGTTCCATGAATATGTTCTGCCGTTCGTCCATGTTGACATGTTCTGCAAAGTAATCCCGGATCTTCTCTCTACTGTCTTCTGACATCGATTGATGAGACTCGGTATAGCAGGAGAGGCATAAGGCATGCTCGAAGATGGTTTCGCCGTTTTTAAAGGCTTTTTCGATGAGGTAATTCGTGCCGGGCTCCATGAGATCGCAATCGCAGAGCTTACAATGGCTGATGGGTTTCCCGGTTTCAAACGACCAGAAAACTTCGGGTACCGCAATATAGTCATGATGCAAATCCATGCCTGAAGCGTACGCTTCTGGCGTTTGGACGCAAGTCTTTATCCTTTTATGTGATCAAACTCTGATGAGATTGGCATTTTTCATGCATAGGACTAATGCGTCAAAAGGAGAAGAAACATGCGTTACAAATTAGAAATACCGTTGACTGCGCGAATCGTGAATGTACTTGGAATCTGTCGGAAGCGGTTACTGTTTTCCCGATAGCTCTGATTGAACGGGTTGACTGAGGGGTTCAACGCGTTGCGAAACTGCTGCAACTATTTTTAAACGGCCGCCCGCCGGAACGGGTCAGACAGATCGGAAAGGAACACACTATGAATATACAGGTTCCATGGAAAATGCGGATGGGAAGCGGAAGTCCATCGCCGGTGAGCAATAGCCATTGGTGGGTTCGAAAAACGTTTCAGGCCGATCTCGATGTTGCGAAGAGACCTTCGCTGATGGTCGAAGACGATCTCGACCACCTCGGATCACTGCATAAACAGCATCACTGAAATTTCAGCCGGAAGGCGAAAACTGATAAGTCAGATTGACGAGCGCGCTGTTTTGGTGTTCTCTCCGTCTGTTCTCATATATGGGGATGACTGGTTTCGACGGGTACGTAGAAGCTTCAGTGGCGTGTCGAGGTTGGACTCCAGGCCTCGTAAAAAGGAGCCCAAAAAACATAAATGCTGACGAAAGTTACGCACTAGCGGCATAGTTCCGCTACGTCTCTACTCCGATGTCTGTTAAGAGATAGAGGCGACGATAGCAGGCTAAGGCTTCATTCGGGTTTCCGGAATGCGGCACAAAAATTATAACAGGAAACTAGCGACCAAAGTGGCCTTGTTCGGCGGCAGCGGAGGCGGCGAATCTTTAAATGTCGAACTACACACGTAGAAGCTGCTGTAACTCTTATTCGGACGGGGGTTCAATTCCCCCCATCTCCACCAATTTGGTGGAAAGCCCTGTATTACTGCCTGAAAGCAATGATACAGGGCTTTTTTGTTTCTACTTGCTAAATTACGTGGAAGCAAAAGAGGTCAAATCTGCGATACGCGAAATACATAGAAATACACCTTGTATGCGTCAACGCTTCCTGTAGATTGCTCGGCCTTGTTCAACAAGAAGATTGCGGGGTAGAGCAGTCCGGTAGCTCGTCAGGCTCATAACCTGAAGGTCATTGGTTCAAATCCAATCCCCGCTACCAACTTAGAAGGCCGGAACACACGTTCCGGCCTTTTTTATGGGGGTTTGGTGAGATTACAGGTTTTCGAAGAAATAAATGCGACAGAGTGAAAAACCTTGAAAAATCGTCACCAAAAACCAACCAAACCACCAACCAAAGCCAACCAAAGCCAACCAGTATTTTGGATGAAACAGCCTGAAACATGAGGCTTTAATGAATAGCCTCCTCAAAATAATTATTTCTGATGACCCGATTTTGCCTGATTGAGCACCTTTTGATGGTGGAAAAACACCCCATAGGCGCAACTTTGGGGTAGAATAGGCAATTTCCTATAGAGGAAATCACTTTTCTTGCTCCTCAGACAACCGCTTTGGGCAAAGTGTCAATCAGAGCGGCCGCGGCCTCAACGCCCAGGAAGGCTATACATAAGGGGACCGCCCCAGTGGAGAAGGAGTTGGAACGCTGGCACGTGAGGCCCCTAATCTGGATAAATCCGAGCTGCTTAAACGACTGCAAGACCTAGTCGATCAAGTTGCCGCCTAAAGTCTAATGGTCAGTGCGACTCTCTGAAAAACGGTGTGTTTTGGTGGGAAAAACCCGAAGTTTCGCCCGAATTTTTACAGAGCCATTTTTGATGAATTGAGAGTTTCTGAGAATTCGTTCACGGGAAATGCCGATGTTGTCGGGATGGTAAGCGAAGGAAATTATGCGGAGAAGGGCAGTAGTTGTTATGGAAGCTTTAAGCCGACTGATTCTGCGCATGCAAAACCCTTTGCATGGCCGTCAGGCATAGTTTTTTTTCCTGCATCCAAGGCTTGTTCATTAATTTTAGGGCGGACACCTTTTCCTTTTTTGGAGGTAGATTCCATGTGAACCGATGATCCGGAAGTCGGAGTTATGCATAGTATTGAGGGTTTGGGACGATCCCTTGCTATGGATAAAATGGGCACAATGTAAAACAATGCAAATAAAGATTGTTTGCCTTCAGGCTCTTTGGTAAACGTGTTGTATGCCGAGACGAAGCTTAACTGATATGGGTGTTGATGTGGGTTCTGCCAATCTGAGTGAGATTGCGGAGCGCCTGGATATCTCGATTGCCACGGTATCCCGTGCCTTGCGGGGCATCAAAGGGGTGCATCCGGCCACGCGGGCACGGATCTTAGAGGCGGCGGATGAGATGGGATATGTGCGCGAAAGCAGGGCGGAGGTATCTACCCGTTCGGTATTGGTGCTTGCACAAACCCTTGGGATTAATGATGCGGTTCAGGATGTTCTTTCCGGGATCAGTGAGGCAGCCATAGAAACCAACAGTATGGTTATGACCCATGTTTTACCATTTGAACGTTGCGCTGAAATCCTGGATCCGTCCCGCCAGTTACCTGCCCTGAGCAAGGGTGCGGTGGATGGGGCGTTACTGGTCAGCAGGTGGCCGGACGAGGTAGTGGAGGGTATCGTCCGTAAACTCCCTGTGGTTTCTTTGATTCATCAATATCCTGTAGATGGCATTGATCGGGTTGGTATTGATAACGAAATGGGGATGAGGAAGATTGTCGGCCATTTGGTGGGTTTGGGGCATAGGAAAATAGGGTTTTTTGGCCTGCATCCGGATATGAGCTGGTCGCGCGCACGCTACGGCGCTTATGTTGAGGCGCTGGTTGACCAGAGGCTTGCCGAGGGCATTGATTGCACGATATCCATCTCGCTGGAGGAGGCGATGGATGAATCCATGATTGATGCTTTCTCCTACGTATCACGGATTAAGGAGATGTTGGGTCGGGGTATGACCGCACTGGTTTGTTCGAACGATCTCCTTTGTTACGGAATCATCGACGCATTGATGAAGTCCGGAATCCGTGTGCCGGATGATATTTCCCTGTCCGGCTTTCATTTTCAGTCTAACCGTCCGGGAATGCCTGAGTTGACTACTGTTTCTTTGTCGTCGGCAGAGCTGGGTTCTGCGGCATTGCGGCGGTTGGTGCGTCGCCTTGAGGCTCCGAGTGAGGCTGGCCGCGCCATCTTGTTGCCCTGCGGGTTGGTTGTTGGTTCAACGACCTCTGCACTGCCCGCATAGGTCATTTCCCCTTGTAGCCCGATTTCTGTAACATTGCTGCATCTTTGGACACTCATTTTTCTGAAAATGTAAAACAATGCAAAACAAAAGGGAAAATATTGTAAAAAAAAGCTTGTCGTTGCACTGGTTCCGTATATAAATGTTCGCCGTAGCTCGGTAAAGGTGGCGCGGTGCCGTTTCCCGGGGATAACTGAAGAGGTGTTTAGATGAGTACAATGAAAAGATGGTTGGTTGTCGGTTTCGTGGCACTGTTTGAGCTGTTTTCGCATGCGGAGAGCGTGCCGATGGGGACGTTTGCAGCAATTGGAGCGGATGTCGACTTCACGGTTGGCGGAGCGAGCGCGTCCGGTTTTACGATGACCTATGCAAATGAGTCGGATGGTCGAGGGGATTGTGCCGCCCGCAGCGCGGCCGCTGTGCTGTTTACCCAGGTGGGCGACAAGCTGACGTACCGCTGCACCTACGATAACATTGCCAACAGCACGAACCGCAACAATACACTCCGCTTCAGCTTTGATTTCGGCAGCGCGGCCTGCATCCACTTTATCACGGGTTACGGAGAGGCGGGGATTGAGGCCGGTGGAGGCGGAATCGCCATTGACGGGCGCGTCAACTACAACCTGACCGGGAATCCGTTCTCGACCGGCACCACGGTGGGAGGCGCGGACTATGAGTTTGTCACCAATAAAACATCGCTGGCGTTCAACAACGGGAACACAATTGATGCTACCATTGAACTGACTGTGGTTGATATTGACGGCACGGATTATGACTATCAGGTGGATGTAACCTATGCCAGCGCAACCGAAACCTCGATGCTGTCACGCACGGTTATTGATATTCCGGCCAACTCGATTGATGCGGTCTATCATCTGTCGAATGATAACTTCCTTCAGATTGCGGGCGACACCTGGTCGGTCACCAATGCAGCGCTCGATTTTAAAGCCTATGTTGTTCCTCCGGATTTTACACTAAATTATTTTGAAATCGGCGGCGATGCGGATTCCTATGTCACCAATCTCAGCAGTTCGGGTGCGACCCATAAGTATATTTCCGATACGGATGGCAAGCACGACACTGGTATTGCAACCACCATTGATGGTAGCAGCGGGGTGACGATTACGAATGTCGGTGACAAACTGGTCTACAGCTTTACCTACCAAGATCTGGTGGTGACGCCGAACAATAACGGTGCCCAGCCCATGCGCGTCGGGTTTGATTTCGGCAGCGATGCCTGCCTGATCCACCGCACGGCCGTTGGAAGCCAGTCGGATCTGACCTTTTGGGCAAACGATAACGGCAACCCGTTCTCTTCCGGAACCAAGCTGAGTACACTCGCTACCTGGTCGGATTTCGATCACAGAACGATTCGGTTTGATGATGGGAACTTGATCAGTGCCACGGTTTCCCTGACGTTGCAGGCGGATCATGGCGACGGCACCTACGACTATCTCTATGAGGTCACCTATGTCGGTGCTTCGCATCAGAACTCGGCGAGTCAGACGTTTACCAATATTGCCGCCAACACGGTGGGGCGTTTGTTCCACGTCTCCAACGAGTCGATCATGAATGTAACGGGGGATGAATGGACTGTTGCTAACGCTACGCTCATCTATGAGCCTTATACGCTTCCGCCGACCGCTCTCGAATCATGGATGAGCGATTACGGGATAACCAATCTGTATGTCGACACGGATAATGATGGTCTGGACGACCTTGGTGAATATGCCTTCGGCGGCGATCCGACCAACTCGGGAAGCCTGGGAGTGCAGCCGTCCCTGCAAAGCAACGGCGGCCTGAAATACATCTATCAAGTGATCGCCGATACGAACATAGCCCATCAGGTTGTAACTGAAACCGATTTGGTTGTTGGCGGGGGCAGCATCAACGTGACTCTCGATGGTTCCGGCCCCGCTGCGGATTCGGCGTTCATAGCCTACACCAACTCCGTGGATACGTCGGTTGAAACCGCCGGTTTCCTGCAGGTGGAAATATCGGAAAACTAGTTGGTAACAAGTGCAGGTCCCGTGCTTGCACCCACTCGCAATTTGTTCCAAGAACATCAGGTACTACATAAAGGAGAAATCATGAAGGCAACGATTAGAATAGAAGTTATCGCAACGGTGCTTCTGGCAGCGTGTACATTTTCTGCAACTACATGGGCGGATACGGTTGTACTCGGAACCTATGGCAAGCTCGGTGCAGATGTGAATGTCGCAGTCAGCGGAGCCTCGAACGGCGGCGCGACCATGACCTACGCCACCGATACAGATGGCAGGTATGACAGCGGAATATTTTCCTATACCGATTCCGCCAAGGGTGGCGTCACATTCGCGAATGTCGGCGACAAGCTGACCTACAACTTTACCTATACGGGTATCGTTGCATCGGGGAATCTCACTACACCGCAGTTCCGGACGGGATTTGATTTCGGCTCGACGGCGTTCCTCTATCACACCACCTCGGTCGGAACGCAAAGTCGCCTTGAATTCAAGTCGAATACCACTGGAAATCCGTTCACTGGAGGCAGTCAGACGGGGGCCACCATTATGGATTGGTCAGACTTTGCACATAAGGCGATTCGCTTTGATGACGGCAATGTGATCGACGGCACCGTATCGCTAAGCCTGAATGCGGATCACGGCAACGGCACCTATGATTATCTGTACGAGGTGTCCTATGTAAACGGAGCCACTTCAAACTCGGCTAGTCGGGTGTTTTCCGGCGTGACCGGCAACAATGTGGTTAATCTCGCCCATCTTTCAAACGTCAGCACCATGTCAGTGGCCGGGGATACGTGGACGGTGACCGGAGCATCCGCAGAATTTACCGCGATACCGGAGCCGGCCACCCTTGGCCTGGTTGCCGCGTTTGGCGGAGGTGTTCTGTTCCTTCGCCGATTGATGATGTAGTTTCGGCTATACTTGAATGCAAAAGCAGGGGGATGGTTTACGCCCCGTTTCATGGTAGCTTGAGTTGTCGGACAGGCGCCATGGTGCGCCCGGTTTGATGGAAGGATAAAAATGAAGAAAACGATGATTGCTGCATTGTTTGCATTCGCTGTCGCCGCTGCGATGGCGGGAGAGGTAAAGCATTCGAAGTGGGCGGAAACGGGCAGTGATCCGGACAACACATTTCTCGGCCATGGAACCTCCGGGTTTTCCCAGCAGTTCGGGGATAACACGGAGCGAGCAGATATGGGAGCTCGCACCAGTTTTGACTCCCCGGTCGTGCTGGACGCTAAAAACAATCCTGTGCTGAAGATGTCTTTGAAGGTGAAAGACATTAAAAACTCGGGAGAGAGAGGTTCAAACAATGCCTTTCGGATCGGCTTCCGCAATGATGCCGAAGGAAAAGAGAACGATGCAACCGTTCACTACATTTTCGGGTACGGTGCCGGTTATCGGAGCGATTTCCGGTTTGGCGGCTGTTCCGGCAAAGCCAACGAATATGCCCAGGGCACCGCAACCGATGCGAATCAAATGTATGGCTCCCGGCTGGAAAACGGTGGAGAGAGCGAAATCACCGTTTTTTTGGAGTATAAAAAAGAGAATAGCGACGGCACTCACACCTATCGGGTGATTGTCCAGTGGGATGAGTCGATTTGGGAATCTGAAATCATACGAAACACCGACACGTGGAACGGCGCTTATGTCCTGACCAATCTCTCGGTACTCGAAGCGGCAGGCGACGGCTACACCGTAAGCGATGTAAAGATTGAGGCCGGGAAGCTGAAATCCCCTTCATTGTATTAGCCGCAAGAGGTGGAGGCGTTGTTGCAACACCTTGTTTGCGGGGAGTAGTTTTATGAAGGTAAATTCATATGAAAAACCACCTGAACAGATCATTGCTTTTTTTATTGCTCGGCAGCCAATTATGGTGTGGAGAAGCGACGGTCATGGCTAAATCGGCGCAGTCGGGCAAAGAGGTTTCTCTGCCCGACAAGGAACCAGATTTTTTCCCGGGCTGCGCCGCAGGCAAAACTCAACTTCAAAGTCGGACAACATGTAGTTCTGGCTCTTCGGGAAAGGGACTGGCGGGCCAGATTGCATCACGTATTTCGCAGGAAGAGCACGACTATGCCCGCAATAATCTCGCCGCAGAAAAATCAAGCGCGGAATCCGAAAAGGTTGCGGCGCAGGAGCTGAACGTGCGCGGCGGACTCTCCCGCTTTTTTGAAAAGGCGCGTTCGGGCGAAAAACTGACGGTTGCCTATTTCGGCGGTAGCATCACCGCTGCTCCCGGTTGGCGTCCGATGTCTTTTGAGGGTTTGCGGAACATGTTTCCCGGGAGCGAGCTGACCATGGTTAATGCCTCCATTGGCGGCACCGGCTCTATTGTGGGTGTGTTCCGTGCCGACCAAGATCTGCTGCCCTGCAATCCGGATCTGGTGTTCATTGAATTTGCGGTGAACGACAGCCGCGATGCCGCGAAACGCAGTAAGGATGTACTCCGCGCGCTGGAAGGCATTATTCTGAAAGTGCGGCAGCAGAATCCTGAAACCGATATCTGTCTGGTCTACACCGTGCAGGCCCAGCACGAGCAAACGATCCGCGAAAGATGGGCGCATCAAACCACTGCGCTGCACGAGCAGGTCGCGGCGCATTACAACCTTCCTTCCATAAACGTCGGCCCCGCCGTGGTGCAGGCCATTGATGCCGGCGATGCGGTTTTTACGGGAAAAGTTGCCGATACAGCCACCGGCCGGGATGCGGAAGGGCGGCTGGTCATCACTAAAGACAAGACCCATCCCGTGATGCCGACAGGCTATGCTTTCTATGCCGATGTGGTGATGCGCTCACTTGAAAAGCTGGCTGACCTTCCGCTGGAACCACAAGCTGATCTGCCGCTTCCAATGTTTGGAAAAAGCTGGGTGCAGGCCACCACGATTACCGTTGAGGGGAACGCCGCGTTTTCCGCCGGATGGAATAAACTCACTGCGGCGGACGGCCCGTCCTGCTGGCGCTTCGGCAAGAAAATCTACAACCAGTTTCCGTATCTCTACCGCACGGATGAGGCGGGTGCATCGGTGATGGTTCGCTTCAGGGGCTCCGTGGTCGGCGTCAAGGGATTCAACGGCCCCGATTCCGGTATCGTTAACGTGAAAGTGGATGACCGCATCCCGGTCGAACAGAATTATTTTACCGTTTATAATAAGAAAGATTTTTATGCAGGCGATGTGCTGCCGGAGTTGGAAGACGGCGAGCACACCGTGACGTGGACGCTGTCGGGCAAGCTTACCGACAAACAGAAGATTCTGGCTTCCTACTACAAGCCGGACAACGACCGTGATTTCCGCGAGAACCCGGAAAAGTATGAAGCGGTCCGGTTTTCCGTAGCACAGATTCAGTTGATAGGAGAGATTCGATGACAACGATACGCGTTGGAGTAGTCGGGCTCAACTTCGGCAGAAAAATAATCAATGGCCCCCTTTTACAAGGGGCTGCAAAGTCCTTTTTTAAATTGGCGGCGGTTTGCGATCGGGATCGAGAGATATGCAATGCGGCCGCACTGGAATATGGTGTGAAGGCATACTATTCCCTGGACGACCTGCTGGCGGACGATGAGATCCCGGTGATCATTCTTATGACCGGCCCGAACGGACGCGCCGACCTGCTTCGTAAAATCATCCGTGCAGGCAAGGACTGCATGACCACAAAACCCTTTGAGATTGATCCCGACGAAGCCGCCGCGGTATTGGCCGAAGCCCGCGAGCTGGGATGTTTTATCTACCTGAATTCGCCGTGCGCGGCCGATTCAGAGGATTTCAAGCTCATCAACTACTGGCGCGATAAATATGATCTCGGCATGCCGGTGGGCGGGCACCATGAATGCTGGTACAAGGCCGTTGAAGAGGCGGATGGAAGTTGGTATGACGATCCCGACGAATGTCCCGCTGCGCCAGTCTTCCGCCTCGGCATTTACGGCGTGAACGACATGCTGCGTATCTTCGGTGAGCCGGAGGAAATCCAAGTGATGCAGACGCGTCTGTTCACCGGACGTCCGACGCCGGATTACGCTCGCATGTGCATCAAATTTAAAAGCGGGGCCATGGCCGACACCCTGAATGGCTGGGTCGCTTCGCCCGAACGTCAATCAACCTCGTTGATTCTCTATTTTGAGCGCGGAACCATTTACCGCAATCCGACCATGATGCCGTGTGACCCGGTGCGCGCTAATCGGCTGGATGATACGTACCTGTGCCTTTGTATCGGTGATGAGTCAGACGGCATGCCGGTCGAGACTGCGCGCCTGCCCAACAACGAGCTGAGCCAGGCCTACCAGTGGGACATCTTCCATCATGCGGTAACCACCCGGAAACGCCCGCAGGATGAAACGCCGGACGAGGTGGTCGTGAATTCCCTACGAATCCTTGATGCAATGAAAGAAGCCGCCAAAACGGGTAATATGGTCAAGATCGGGGCGAAAAAAAACGCAGGAAATCGTGCTGGTGTAAGTATGTCTCTGAAGAAATGCATAGTATCATTTTTACTGTTTATGGCAGCTGTTGTCGGCGCAGAGGTTTGGGATTTACCGTCCCTCAGCACCAATTATCCGCTGTATGGGCAACTCTATTCCGATGTGCAGGTCGGTAACGGCACCGCCACGGGTGCGATCAATAATTTCAAAGAAGGCGCGGAGACGCTCTCCGCCGTCTATGCCTACCTGCATCCGCAGAGCTCTTATCAGTATGATGCCGATGTCCTGGCCCGTCTCAAGGTGCTGCTCAACGCCCGGTTTGATGTGTGGACCGCTGCCAGTGGAAACGGTCTAACCGACATCGCCGGTTCGTTCCAGTGCGCCTATGCCTATATGCTGCTTAATCATCACCGCCCCTTCGACCTGACTGCATTAGAGATTACGGATTGGGAGGCGGCCATGGCCAAGTTCTGTGATTATCATCTCTCTGCCGGCACCTTGCTGTACGACGATCATATTCTCGCCGATCTGTGGCTGAACGGTGATATCCGTATCGCCAAGGCAATCTATTTCTCGGGGGTTGCGACAGGAAACAGTGTTTATCAGACGAAGGCTCAGCAGGCAATTGATCTGGTGATGACCCAGGCGGTTACTGGCGACGGCGCGACGCACTATGTCGGCTTCAACAACGAGGTATCCACCTATCGCAATGTCAGCATTAACAGTATGCTGTGGTGGTGGATCATCACCGGATCGCCGGATATGAAGGCCGCACTCGACCAAACGATCCCGTATGTGCCGCTATCGGTTGAACCCGGCGGTTTTCAGGAGCAGTCGACGGGCATTGCATACAAGCATATGTACAATGGCTTGCGTGGACGGCAGGCCGCCCTGGCGACCGCCTATCTCTATGGTGACCGGTATAACTACTATTTCGGGCAGGGTGTGGAGCATTCATTTAATTCCGATTATGCAGTTCTGCTTGCGGTGCTGCATCGAGGACCGATGACTGCGCTCCCTCCGCCTTCGGATTTTGTTCTCTATGACCGCGCCATCATGGGGCCGCGCGGGCGCTGGGCCGACTGGGCCTTTGTGGCCACCGGTCGTAACGTGCAGAGTCCCGGGCCCGACCATTCCGACCAAGGCTATGACGGCAAGATGATCGGTAAGAACACCTTTGTCGGAGCCATGGCGCTGGGGAGCTATGCCAACAAAACGCCGTTGAAAGGGGCACTCGACGGTGTCTGTCCGGAATTTAAAAACAAGACCGGTCCGACCTCTGACTGGTCGCGCAGCCCCGACGGAGTCTACCGGTTTCTCTCACAGGATGAAAACACCTCGACTATCACGCGCGACACTTTCGGCACATTGGCAACTGACTATCGGTTGTCCACCCGGGTCTCTTCGCCGGCAACCCCCGACTGGGGAGCAGGGACGGACTGGCTCGGAGAGCAGGTCTGGCTGCTGACCGAAGACCGGGTGGTGGGGCTGGTGCAGATCCATAACGAAGCCGGCGCGGATGTCTACGGGCTCGACACCCGCATGGTGCTCACCGGGGGGCGCACTAACATTATCGGGCAGTACTATGATCTCGTTGAGGTTGCCTCAAACGAATATGACTTTGGCGAATTGAGCCTGCGTATCGGCGAGAATAATTTCGGCGGTACCCAGACGGTTCAGCGCGTCGGCATGCAGAACGGGGCGGGCGATGAATACGGCGCCATTTTGCGCCTGCACGATTCGGCCGATCCGGCGGACGATACGCTGATTCACTACCCGTCCGGCACCCGTCGCTGGGTGGTGATCGAATGCATTCGCGAAGGCCGCAGTTTTGCGGGCTCCGTGAATAATGTAATGGAAGGTAATAACAACGTAGCCGTGCTGGAAGTGCGTGAGACGGATCGCCGGTTCCGGCTGGTCCAGAACCTGACTTCTTCGGCCCGCACCTACACCGGAAATTTCTGGGGAATCGGTCCGGGCGCAACCGCCACGTTGCATAAAAGCTGGACGAACACGGTGGATGTTGTCACGCCGGTGCCGGGCAATGCGATTGCAATTATCATTGATCTCCCGCCACACGGACATGTGGCGGTGGTCAGCAGCACCGATTCTGCAAACCACGCTGCTAATCAGAGTCACTACGAAGATATTTTCCCGCAAACAGCCGATCCGGCGATGTCACACTATCTCGACTGGATTTATAGCTATCCAGCCACTGGCAGTCATGTTGATCCAGAGGATGATCCCGACGGTGATGGCGTTTCCAACCTGGGAGAATATGGATTCGGTGGTGATCCCGGCGATTCCGCAATCTGGGCGGTGCAGATTCCTGAACTTGCGATGGAAGGAACCAACGCCAATTATTCCTACCCGCGCCGCAAAGATACCGAGACACATGGTTTGGGCTATGTCGTAGAAACCACCGAAGATCTTGTTTCCAATATGTGGAGTACGAACGGATCTCTCGAAGTATCGGGCTCGATCAATGACGAATTTGACAGTGTAACCAACCGATTTTCAATCCTTGGGAAAACCAACGAATTTTTCCGGGTGCGAATCGATTCGGTTCTGTAGTGGAAGGTAATGAGGGGTTTAATGAACAAAGTAAAAATGTTATGCGGCGTGCTTACTCTGGCAGGAAGCGCGTTTGCGGTGATTGATGTTAATGTGCTTGAAATGGCGCCGCAGGGCGAAGCCGCTGCGAGGACAGTTATCCAGCTTGAAAATAGCAGTGCGGCCACTGCTGTTTATGAGCGTAAGGTTGCTGTGGTCGGCGGAATTGAAAACGGCAAGGTGCTCGACCAAGCGGTTTTGCTTGAAAACGGGCATGAAACCCAGCTGCCTGTTTTCCCGCATCCGGTGGCGCAGGCTGGTGCGGCGATGCTTGACAACCATCTGTTTGTGCTGGGTGGTTTCCAGAGTTTGGAAAAAAAGATCCCGACAAAAGAACTTTGGTCGCTGGATCTCTCCGATTTTTCCAAGGGTTGGAAAAAGCATGAAGATCTGCTGGGAGCAGGTCGTCTTTTTCCAACGATGATTTCATTCAACGGCGAGCTGCATGTGTTCGGCGGAACTGATGGACAAAATGCGCTGTCCGATTCGTGGGGATTCCGGATGAAGCCGCTCGATGGAACCACCCGTATCGGCTGGAGGAAATTGAAGGATGTTCCCCGGTCGCTGTCAGGCGCGGCGGCGTACCAGACCGGGCATGTGCATGCGGCATTACTGGGGGGCGAACCGGCTTCTGATCAGATTCATATTTATCACACAGTGACGGATACCTGGATTGACGGGGGGCAACTACCGCAACCCGTCGGTCGCAGTCGGGTGGCGGTTGAGGGCGATTTGGTTGTTCTGCTCTCCGGGAATGCTCCTCCGATGGAGCTGATCCTGACCCGAAAAGTTAAAACCCTCTCCGCAGTGGACTATGCGGTGATGGTGGTTTATTTCCTTCTTATGGCCGGTGTCGGCGTCTGGTTCGCTCGCAAGCAGAATTCGTCCGAGGAGTTTGCCTTGGGCAACCGCAACGTCAAATGGTGGGCGGCAGGCATCAGTATGTTTGCCACGGGGGCGAGTTCGATCAGTTTCATGGCCATTCCCGCACTGACCTACCGCACCAACCTGGTCTGGTTCGTCCCGGTGCTCGCCATGATCCCGTGCTACTTTCTCCAGGCCTATGTCATCTTTCCGTTGCTTCGGCGTCTGCAGTTGACCTCAACCTACGAATATCTAGAACGGCGCTACCATCCGGCACTGCGTCTGCTGGCCAGTTTCCAATGCATTGCCCTGCAGGTGTTCGGCCGCATGAGCGTCGTGCTGCTGCTGCCCGCTCTGGCCATTTCGGCGGTGACCGGCATGAGCGTCTCGCTCAGCGTGCTGCTGATGGGGCTGCTGACCACCATCTATACCTCTATCGGCGGATTCGAAGCCGTCATTTGGACCGATGTGATCCAGGGGATCCTGATGCTCTTTGGCGCGCTGCTGATGTCATTCATGGCAATCAAGGGCCTGTCAGGCGGTTGGGGCGAGTTTGTTGAAGTGGGGCAGACCTTCGGCCGCTTCGATATGGCGATTTTAAGTTTTGATCATACGCTACCCATCATCTGGATGTTTGTTATGGTGACGATTGTGCAACAGTTGACCATCGTATCGGATCAGCCGACGGTGCAGCGCGTCTTTTCGACTCCGATGAAGGATGTGCGCCGCGTAGCCGGCATGGGGGTTTTCTGCGGGATCGCGATTGCGATGGTCGTCAATCTGGCCGGGCTTTCCATTTTTGCCTATTTCCATGCCCATCCGGAACAGCTCGATCCTGGCATGACCAATGCGCAGGTCGTTCCGCTCTATATCGTTCAACGCCTGCCGATCGGTATCGCCGGGTTGATTGTCGCGGCGCTTTTTGCCGCTTCGATGTCGACGCTTTCGAGCTCGATGAATTCGGTCGCCACACTGGTTGCCGAGGATTTTTATCGCCGCATCAATAAAAGCTCCACCGACCGTCAGCGGCTGGTTCTGATGAAAGGCGGTTCCATTGTGGTCGGGTGCGTCGGCACCGGCATGGCTTACTTTATGGCGCAACTCCAGATTGAGTCGATGTTCCAGGTCTGGAACGAGATTCTGGCGCTGATCGGCGGTGGTTTTGTCGGTATTTATATTCTCGGCATGTTTACCCGTCGCGCCAGCAGTGTCGGGGCGGTGGCCGGAGCGGTGGGCAGCGTGGTCTGCACGGTGCTGCTGAAAAACCTGACCGATGCGCATTGGGTATTCTACACCCCGGTTGCTACGGGCTCGTGCATTGCCATTGGTTATGTGGTCAGTCTGGTTGTTCCCGACTCGCGCGAAAAATCACTGGCCGGGCTGACGGTCTTCGACTCGATCAAAACCTCCGATGCAATACAGGATTAATCTACACCAGGAAACAAGATGAAATATATTCTCGATATGGTACATCACAACCCCGGCGAAGCGCCGTTTCAGACCCGGTTTCTTGAACCGGCGCATCTGGCCGGGTACGGATTCAACGGGCAGGTCTTCAAACATATCAATTGCGTCGCAACATTTGCTGCAACGGGCGTAGACTTCTTTCCGCCGGGCAGTGCGGAGCGGATCTGGCTCGACCAATTCACGCCTGGAATCCAGCGGGAGATCGATGCCGCAAAGGCCGAGGGGCTGATGGTGTTCTACCACATCGATCTGATGGTTCTCCCCAAACGGTTGGTGGAGTATTATCGTGAAGAAATCTGCGATCCGCAGACCGGGCGCATCCAGTTTGACCGACCCCGAACCATGGAGTTGCATCGCATTCTGTTTGATGAGCTGGCAGAACGTTTCCCGCAGGTCGATGGCTATATCGTCCGGGTCGGCGAAACCTATCTGTTCGATACACCGCACCACGTCGGTAACGGCCCCATCCCGCAGGCCGGGCCGTCGTGGACGCCGGATTATCTATACCGGGAAACACTGGATGGGGTTGACCCGGTTGATTCGCGGTGGGGAACGCCACAGGTCAAGGCGTATGTGCAGTTGTTACGTTTTCTGCGTGAGGAAGTTTGCGTTAAGCACGGCAGCACCGTGATGTTCCGCACGTGGGATATATTCCCGGATAAGCTACATGCCCGGTTGGATCATTATCTTGAAGTTACCGAACAGATTGAACCGCATCCGAATTTGATTTTCTCAATCAAACACACGGCGTTGGATTTCTGGCGCAACACGAAAGTGAACGAATGTCTGACGCAGGGAAGCCACAACCAGATTATCGAGGTGCAGTGCCAGCGGGAATATGAAGGTAAGGGTGCGTATCCCAACTATGTCATGGACGGTGTCATCAATGGCTTTGAGGAAAACGATCAGCAGATCGGATTGAAGGATTTGGTTGATGCCCCGAATATTTTGGGCGTCTATTCCTGGTCGCGCGGAGGCGGGTGGTATGGGCCATACATTCAAAATGAGTTATGGCCGGATCTCAATGCATATGTGTTGGCGCAATTTGTTAAGAATCCATCCCGTAGCGAAAGTGAAAATTTTAGGGACTACGCGGAAAATCGCCTCGGATTGCGGGGAGGGGATGTTCGGCGCTTTCGGGAATTATGCCTGCTTTCCGCACGCAGTTTTTTAAAAGGGCGCCATTGTGCGGTCTTTGACCGCCTGCTCAATGAATCGGTTCTTCCGACCGCCTGCTGGATGCGCGACGACTGTCTCGGTGGTCATGAGCAACTGGCGGTTGTGCTAAAGACATTGGCTGAGAATAAACAGTTCACGGAGGCTCTGGCTGAGAAAACTGAGGCAGTGGAGCTTTGGACACAGGTTGCGGCACTGGCCGAGTCGATCGACTGGCCTGCGGGAGAAACCGGTGAATTTGTAAAGGTGAGTGCCGAATATGGTCGACGGCTCTTCAAGGTGGTCCATCAGGGGTGGCGTGTATTGATTGCCGGGTATCGTGCGGATGTAGCCAGGGAAAGTCCTTCCGGTGAGCTTTTCGATGCCATCTCCTGCTACGAAACCTGCTGGGCAGACTATCAGGCACTTGGTGTCAGCCCGCTTTGTCCCTCGCTTTATCGCGGCGACTATTTTTCCCTTCCCGGAGAACCGACCACTCCCGGAATGGCTGCTTCGATCGAGCATTATAAACAGAAATATTGCGCGGAAACTATAGACGCGGCTGATGTTTGGCCGGGAATCCCGGAACACCATACGGCAGTCTCTAGAACCTTAATCAAGGACTCATGATAATGAATAAAGGCATTTCATTTGTGGCGAAGGCTTGCCTTCTTGTGCTCATCACAAGCCCGGTGCTGGCGGAGACGCCGGCCACCTATGCGCTTCGGAATGATCCGGCCCGCAGTGAGGAGTTCATGGATTGGGGGATGGGCATGTTCATCCACTGGAGTTTCGACTCGGAACTTGGCAGCGTTATTTCCCATAGCATGGTGGGCGCGTCCGATGATTATTTAGATCGTTATATCAACGAACTGCCCACGTACTTTAATCCGGAAAACTATGATCCTGAAAAGTGGGTCAAGCTGGCGAAGCTGGCTGGTTTTAAGTACATGGTCCTGACAACCAAGCATCACAACGGGTTCTGCATGTGGCCCACAAAGACCACCGACTTTTCCATCGAGAACACGCCGTATGGAAAAGATATCGTCAAGCCATTCGTCGAGGCCTGCCGGAAGCACGGCATGAAAGTGGGCTTCTATTTTTCTCCCGAGGATTTCTGGTTTCTCCATCAACAGGGGCATGACATCCGCCGGCGCGGCCAGGACTATGCACACGTAACTAAGAACCAGGCGCTGCAGGACTATTCGAAATCGCAGCTCAAAGAGCTGCTGACCGAGTATGGAGCTGTTGATGTGGTTTTCCTGGATGGCAAGGAAAACGGTCCGATGCGTGAATATGTTCATGAACTGCAGCCCCTTTGCATCGTTACCCGGGGCGAAATGGAAACGCCGGAGCAAAGGATTCCAGACCATCCGATTGAGGGCCCCTGGGAGTCTTGTTTTACCTTGGGAACACAGTGGCAGTTTAAGCCGACGCATGAAGAGTATAAATCAGGCACCACTTTGATTGAAATGCTGATCGATATTCGGGCCAAAGGTGGAAACCTTCTGATCAATATGGGCCCCGAACCATCCGGGAATATCCCGTTCGAACAGGAGCGCCGGTTCCGCGAACTGGCTTTGTGGATGTTTGTGAACCGGGAAGCGATTCATGAGATTCGTCCATGTTCGATCATTAAGGAAGACGATATCCGGTTTACCCGCAGCTCAAGCGATCCGGATACGGTCTATGCGTTTATTCCGCAAGGACAGAAGATGTGGGAGCGGGGTGTCCGCAGAGAGTATGTCTTTAAGTCGCTTGCGGCATTGGATGCAACCCGCATATCCGTGCTGGGGCAAAACGACCGTGTGGTTGAATATAAGCCGCAAGTGAATCCGGAATCACGTTTCGAGCAGACGGATGAGGGGTTGAAGATTTCCATCGTCCGTGCCCAGCGTCTTTACAACAATCATGAATGGCCCAATCCGGTGGTGGTTAAGCTGAAAGGGGTGCGTGTTGAAGGACCCGCAAGTGACTAGGCCTACGAGCATTTCGGGGCCATGCTGATTTTATATTTAAGAAGGAAGACACACATGATGAATACTAAAACGATACTGATCTCAGGATTGATCGCGCTCAATGGCGGTTATGCATTGGGCGTTAACTCCAGCAGCTATGATGTGAGCGGAAAAACCTACTATGTTTCCGCAACGGCTGAACCGGAAGGCGATGGTTCGCGCGCGCGGCCTTTTGCAACATTGGAGGAGGCCCGCGATTTAGTCCGTTCTGAAATGTTGGAGACCATGACTCCGCCGGATGGTGCGGTGATTCAACTGGATGCCGGAGTGTATTACCGCACGGGACGTTTTGAAATGAACCATCATGATGCGTTCCCGGCCTACAGCCAATTAACGATCCAGGGCGCCGAAGATGGCGGGACGATTATTCATATGGGCAAGCGCGTTGCTTTGGATCAACTTCAGGCGATTACGGATGTAACGGTTCTGAACCGGTTGCGGCCGGAAGCCCGGAATAAAGTGAAAATGATTGATCTGGCTGCGGTGGGTATCGACCTCAAACCCTTGCCGGTTCTCTACAAGGGGCTTGATGGGGGGCAGCCGGAGGTCTTTTTTAATGATGCACGACTCCCGATTTCCCGGTATCCCAATGAAGGAACGCTGACTATGGGGGAATTGGTCTCTCCCGGCATCTGGTGGGGCGGCCGGTCTGAAGGTGGAGTGTTCAAGTTTAAGGACGATCGTCACCTGGACTGGATGGCGGCCGTTGATTCGGGACTTTGGCTCAATGGATTCTGGCGCACACCCTGGCAGTCGCACAGTATTCGTGTGGAATCGATCGATCCGGACACGAAAAAGGTCACTCATGCCGTACCGATTTCGGAAGGAGCTTCCGAAAATTCAAAATTTGCCGGAATCGGTTCAAAATACACCCGTCCCAACGGAAGTCTGGAAGAACCCTATTTCGCGTTCAACCTGCTGGAGGAAATCGACCAGCCGGGCGAGTGGAGCATCGATTTTAAAGAGCGCAAGCTCTATGTGTGGCTACCTCGGGAACAGGGTGAACTGGTGATTGGTCATAACGCGGAACCGCTCTTTGAACTCAAAGGCACCTCTCAGGTCAAGATTCGGAACCTGACCTTTAAAGGCGGGCGGGAAAACGGGATCGAGATTTTCGGCGGTGTGGATAATGTTGTAGAGGAGTGCACATTTGTCAACCTGGGCGGCTGGGGGGTTGTTGTTCGTGGAGGATTCCGCAATGGAGTGAATCGCTGCCATTTCACCGAACTCGGCAAGGGCGGCATCGAAATCAGCGGCGGCGATCCCGTCAATCTGGTTCGCTGTGATAATTTTGCGACGCATAATACACTTCACGGCCTGTGCCGGTTGCAGAAAACCTGGACCGGTGCCATCAAACTCGGAGTGACTAAAATGCACGGCGGGTCGATTGGTACCCGGCAGGCAGTCGGTATCCGCATCAACGATAATGAAATCTATGACCTGCCTCAGATGGGGATTCTGGCCGGGGGGAATTTCAATGAAATTATGCGCAATGAGATCTACGACATTGGCAAGGAAACCCATGATGTGGGTTATGTGTACACCCGCCACGACTGGACCAGCCGCGGCAATGTGATGTCGGACAATCTGTTTTACGGAACGCCGCATGCCCATGGATTTCATCTGGACGATGGAGAATGCGGAGACCTGCTGGAGCGCAATGTCATCATCGGCAGTAAAAACGGAGTTCAGATTGGCGGCGGTCATTACAATACCATCCGTAACAATCATATGATCGATTGCGAAAAAGGCATTCATCTGGATGATCGTGGGGTACGAAGAAACTATACGATGAGCAATGGGAAGAAAGTGTTTGAATTCAAAATCACTGAGCGGGCTCCGGAGGTTTGGCATGATCACTTCCCGGAGCTCAAGGAGCTGGAGTCGGACAAGCCGGAATGGCCTAAGGGCAATGTGCTGGTTGATAATCACTTTGTCCGTTGTAAAGAAACCGAAGTGCTGGTGGTCAAGACAGAGGGGCTGCTTGATACCATCCAATCCCGGAATACGATTGAAAACAACACCGTGTACAATCCCGATGCAATCAGCCGGGATCATTCGGAACTCGTTGAGTTTTATAGAACCTATCTGAAACAAAACGGGAAAATGCCGGCACGTATGATAGATGCCGGGGGAGACCTGTGAAAGTTGTGATGACTTATCCCGCTGGAATCATCCTGCTCCTGCACGTTGTTTTGTTTTTATGTGCACCGGTTCGTGCGGATCCATCGAGGCCCAATATAGTGCTGATCCTGGCCGACGATATGGGCTGGTCGGACCTCGGGTGTTACGGGGGTGAGATCAAGACCCCCAATCTGGATCGCCTTGCCCAAAACGGGATTCGGTTCCGGCAGTTCCGCAACACAGCCAAATGCATGACTTCGCGGGCATGCCTGCTGACGGGGGTCTATGCCCAGCAGTGCGATATGATGCTGCCCGGTGAGATTAAAAACGCCGTTACCCTGGGAGAGGTGCTGCGCCCGGCGGGATACCGCGCGTTATGGGTGGGAAAGCACCACGGCAGTGAAAATCCGGTCACTCGCGGGTTTGATCGCTATTACGGCCTGCGCGACGGATGTTGCAATTTTTTCAATCCTGGTATTCAGCGCGATGGCGAGGAGAATCCGGCCCGCAAGCGGAGCGACCGGGCCTGGTGCATTGACGAAAAACTGCTGACGCCCTATACGCCGTCCGACAAGGATTTTTATACAACCGATGCTTTCACGGACACCGCGCTGAACTATCTGGAAGAGTATCGGGATGAAGATCGACCGTTCTTCCTGTATGTCGCATACACGGCACCCCACGACCCCTTGATGGCCTGGCCTGAAGATATCGCTAAATATGACGGATTCTACGATGACGGCTACGAAAAAATCCGGGCCACCCGCTATCAGCGGCAAAAAGAGATGGGACTGATTGACAAACGTTTCCCTTTGTCGGAGCCGATGTTTTCCGAATGGCAATCGTTGGGAGCGGACGCCCGGAACACGGAGACCCGCCGGATGCAGGTCTATGCAGCCATGGTGGATCGTATGGATCAGGGTATCGGTCGGATTCTTGCGAAGCTCGAAGCAATGGATAAACTCGACAACACCCTGATCCTGTTTGCCTCCGACAACGGTGCTTCTGCAGAGGTGGTTAGGGAAGGAGAAAATGTTCCCGGAACCGGCGAAATCGGATCGATGTCCCGGTGGATATCCTTGGAGCGTAACTGGGCAAACGTCTGCAACACTCCGTTTCGTAACTATAAAAACTACAGTCACGAAGGAGGGATCAATACCCCGATGATTGCGCACTGGCCTGCCCGCATCAAGCAACCGGGACGCATAAGCGATTTTTCAGGGCACTTCATTGATTTTATGCCGACCCTGCTGGAGCTTTCCTGCGCAACCTATCCGGAGTCCTTCAACGGGCAGAAGGTTGTTCCTGTGCAGGGAGTCAGTTTTGTGCCCGTTCTTGACGGCCGGGAGTTACGACGGGATTCCCCTGTTTTCTGGCAATGGGACAGGGGCAGGGCGGTCCGCAGCGGAAAGTGGAAACTCGTCGCATGGAATAAAAACCCCGGGAATTGGGAACTCTATGATATGGATGCCGACCGTACCGAAACAACTGACCTGTCGGACAAATATCCCGAAGTGGTCAGCCGGCTCGGATCGCTTTTTGACCAGTGGCAGGTTTCTTGCAATCCGTGAGAAACCGCATCGACCAAAGGATCTTATGAAACCGAAATTTTCATGCAGCCCTTCAGCGCTGCGTTGGCTCGGATTGCTTTTTATAGCCGGGTTGGTTGTCGCTTGTGATCGAGAAGATGCTGTTGATCAGAATAGTGAAGGAATGGTTCAAGCTGTTCCGGCAAGTGGTTTTGAGATCTATGTTTCTCCGGATGGGATTGATACTGATCCGGGATCGAAGGAGCGTCCGCTAAAGAGTATTCAAGCGGCTCGCGATAAAGCCGCGGCCTATCTTCATGACCATCCGGACTACAGCAATGCCGTTAGAATCTATCTGCGCGGCGGTGTCTACTCCCTGGAAAAGCCGCTGGTCTTCAGTCCCGAACACAGTGGCAGGAAGAATACGCCAATCATCTATTCCGCCTACAAAAACGAAAAGCCGGTCATTAGCGGTGGGCATCAAATAACCGGGAATTGGCAGCAGGTTCCCGGCAAGGAATTTTATGCGCTGAATGTGCCGGAAGCTAGTGAAGGGAAATGGGCGTTCAATATGCTCTATGTAAACGGGGAGAGTAGAACCCGCGCTAGAACACCGAATTACGATGAAAAGGTGCTTTGGTCTGATGGTCGGGTTCCCGGATGGGATAGCGAAAAATCAATGCGCTTTTTTGATGGGGATATTGATCCAACATGGAGCGATCTGGAAAACATTGATATCGTTCTCCTCATGGCATGGACCCCCGTGCATCACCGGGTCAGTAAAATTGATTTCAATAAAAGAGGGGTCGAACTGGCGAGTGCGGCAGGGCAGCACCAACTCTATGGAGCAAAACATTTCAGGTACTATCTTTCCAACGTGTATGAAGGGTTGGACGCGCCTGGGGAATGGTATTTAGACCGCAAGACGGGGATACTCTATTATTACCCCATGCCGGGGGAAAACATGGATGAGCTTTCCGTGTATGTGCCCAAGCTGGGGGCCCGTTTAGTGACGTTCCAAGGCGACGCTGAAAAGAACAGCACGATTTCCTATCTCGAATTTCACGGGCTTGGATTTATGCATACCGATACGGATCGCATGAAATGGAACGGGGTGTATCGACAGGCGCATTCTTTCCTCGACACGGCTATCTATGCCGAAGGCCTGACCCACTCGGTATTCAGCAACTGTGAGATTAAAAATACCGGAGAATACGCCTTCGAATTCAGTATGGGGTGCCAGAGCAACTCCTTGGTTCAATGCCATATTTGGGATACAGGGGGAGGTGGCGTACAGTTAGGGATCAGCACCCTCGACGAAATACTTGAGGCAAGGAAGTCCGTGGGCACCGCGGAAGGAGAAAGGACCGTCCATCCTCGCACGGACGTTCTGCACAATACCATAGAGAATTGCATTATCCACAAAACAGGAACCTATTGGCAGTCGTGTTACGCCATAAATAACCGTTTCGCTTCTTTCTCAAAAATTATCCACAATGAGATTTTCGACACCCATTATACCGCCATCGCCATAGATGCCCGATGGGTCTATGACGGCGAAAACTACTGCCACGGCAATGAAATTGCTTACAACCATCTTCATCACATCGGTCGAGGCTGTTACAGCGACGGAGCCGCCATTTACCAATTTGGCCCGACTGATAATCATATCCACCATAACCATATTCATGATGTGGTCGCATATCCCCTCATTAATGCGATGAAAGGGATTTACTTCGACCAGCAATCCCGGGCCGCAGTAGCAGAGAATAATCTGATTTATTCTATTGAAGGGGTCGGGCTGAACCAGAACTGGGGTATAAACAATACGTACAGAAACAATCTGGTCGCCTTTACTAAAGGAGGGGCCTCCCGTGGTAAAGCCGATAAGCCGGAGTCCGCCTATAACAACCTGGCTATGTATCAAAATGTTTTCATCAGTAATGATGGCGTTGGCTTGGATAAAAAATGGCATGAATCCAAAGGTCGGGACATCATCAGGGACAACCTCTTTTACGACATCAATCACGGGACCGTGAGTCTGTGGGGCATGTCCATGGAGGAGTGGAAGAAAACAACAGGCCACGGAGAAAATACCATTTTTGCAGATCCCGGCTGTGCAGATCCGGAAAACCTCGATTTCACCATTTCCAAACAAAATGAGGCCCTGAAAAAGATCGGTTTCGTACCTTTCTCGGAAGAAATTAAAAAGGCGGGTGTCTATGGAGACCGGGAATGGATAAGCCTTCCCTCCAAACTCCTGAATAACATACGCAAAAGAGTGCCCTCCCTGACCCGGTCAGAGTTAGGCTTGCTCAGCGCAACATTTAGGGAAGGGTTTGAAGAATGGCAGGACGGTGCGGGGTTGCAGGGTTTTCGGAATTCATTCAGTAAAGACGAGGGAACGCTGATTGGGGTGTCGTCTTCGTCGGCCTTCACCGGAAAGCAGTCGCTTGAATTCATCGATTCAGCAAACACCAAAAAACGCTGGCATCCTTCGCTGGAGCTTTCCTTGAAAAGATCACCGATTGATTTAACACGGCATCGGGTGGATTTCGGGTTTGCAGTTATGCTGGATAAAGATTCGCCTGTCGGGTTTGAGTCGGTATGCCGGGGTGATCGCTGGACGGATGAAGTTGGCCCCCTCCTTCGCTTCAATGTTTCCGGTGAAGTAGTTGCAGATGATAAGGAACTCTTAACCGTTAAGCCGGGAACGTGGGTGGCCGTAGATATTCAAATGGGTAAGGGAGTTGAAATGGGTAAATATAAATTGTCACTTACCGCTGATGGAAAGAAAAAAGAATACCTGTTGCCTTTCAAGCACGACTTCAACGACTTGTCAGCTTGGTTGCTGCTTTGTCCTGACAAGAAAGATGGAGGGTTGCATCTGGACGACGTGTATATGCGTACACAGTAGTTCACGAAAGGAGAATAAAAGTGCTGAATAACTGGAAGCCCAATTGGGACGAGACGCGTCACCATTTTACCGGGTGGTGGAATCGCGAAGACATGGTTCTAAGCATGTGGGGGCATGGTTATGTCAGCGATGACACGCCTCACGCCAATGTCCCCCTTCCAGCTCCCGTCAGTGACCTGGAAAAATGGCACACCGATCCTGCACTCGTAGCGTCGCGCTGGCACCACGATCTGTCGAGGCGGGTCTTTCCCGCCGATACGCTGCCCATCGTGCGCCCCGGCGCCGGAACAGTCGAACTGGCGGCCTATCTCGGAGCCGAGGTGTCGTTCCAGGAACAGACCGTCTGGTACGACGCTGTGATCTCAGATCCGGACGGCTGCCCTTCGCTCACTTTCGACCCTGCCAACCATTGGTACGTATTGATGGACGATACCCTGCGGCGTCTGGCGACCTTGGCCGACGGCAACTATATGGTCGGACTGCCGGGCATCTCGCCCAACCTTGACGTTCTGGCCGAGCTGCGCGGAACCTCTGAAATCATGATGGACTTCTTCGATCGTCCTGATTGGGTCAAGCAGAAGCTGGAGGAGATCGATGCCGTCTATTTTGAGGTGTACGACCGCATGTACGACATTGTGAAACAACCCGATGGAAGCTCAGCCTTTTATCCCTTCATGCTTTGGGGGCCGGGCAAGGTGACCCAACTTCAGGGCGATGCCTCCGCCATGATTTCGGAGGATATGTTCCGGGAATTCATGATGCCCGGCTTACAGCGCGTGGCGGAATGGACCGACTACAGCCTCTTCCATGTCGATGGACCTGGCATGATCAAGCACGTCGATGCGTTGCTTGAAATCGAGACACTGGACGCGATTCAGTTTACGCCCGGTCCCGGCGTGCCGCGCGGGGGTGACCCACACTGGTTTGAGATGTATCATAAGATTCTGGACGCAGGAAAGTGTCTGCAAGCCGTATGGATGAGCCCGGAAGATGTGCTACCTCTAATAGAGGAACTGGGAACCAAGGGCCTTTACCTAATGGTGGAGTGTAAATCGGCAGAAGAGATGGATGATTTGGAGAAGAAAGTAAGGAAATTAGCCTCTTCACGAAATAGCGTCTTGAGTTGAAAAAACAGCGGTTGGAGGGCCTGCTGGCCGACTGGAACCACGGGGGCCTGTCCAGCGCCAGCCAAGAGGGAGTCAACAATAAGATCGGATGGCTGACGCGGCAGGCCTACGGTTATCGCGACGAACGATATCTGCACCTGACTTCATAGTTGCGACTCCAGCGGTAGAAGGTACTCGGCGACGAAGTGGCCATGCATGCTGAGGCCGAGGCGGAGCGCCTTGTTTGCCTTGGTATGTCGGCCTTGAATTTGGAGGAGGACGACCTGTCCCGCATGATCAAAAGTGCTCCCGCCAAATACGCCATCGCCTGGCTGGTCCGAAAGCATACCTCGGTGCGGACGCGGTGGATCAAGGATCGGTTGCAGATGGGCTCTGCCACCAATTTTTCCGACTACCTCCTCCGGATCGAAACGGCCCGGAAAAGCGCATGGGGCCATGCGGAACTCTGCAGGATCAAGGGCACCAAGTTGCCGCGCCGATAGATTCCCTTGCCAGTGCAGCGTCTTGGGCGGCGGGTCGATGTTGTGCTCCATCAATGCCGCGGGATTTTGAGCTGTATTGTCGCTGGCCGCAGCTCATGTAGCACTCGTTGGGGCGATCAGAATGCCCTCTTTACAGACGGCATGACCATCTCAGCGCACAAAATTTGCTCAGAGATCAAAACGCTTAGTTTTTGAACCTGAATCCTTCCATCGATCGCTGTCGGCCCCTTCATCAGCTTATTGGACTCATAACGGGTAATGTGGCCAGCGCGTCTAACGTAAACGGTTTGCCTGATGAGTCCGCCCGGTGATCGTGATTAGAAAAAACACCTCAATACTCGGACTTCGTATAAATCTCTTCGTTTCAGCGTGTTGCTCGCGTAGCTATTCGGTTTCAGGTCATTGCATTTCGTTAAGACAGATAGGATGTCGGCATTTGAATTTTCAACTCTAAGTAAGGACACAGTGTGTGTCCGGTGAACTTTAACCTGAGAGATTGAATGCCATGTTTTATGCAATACCTAACCTGTCCTCGTCCCGCACCGTTGAATGTACTCCTTGGAACATAACGACTAAATCACCACCCAAGGCCTTTTGGAATAATCCGGATGTGAAGCATTCATTTTATTCCGGCTATGAAGGTCTCGTTGCCGGGGCCCGTATTGATGCCAAAAACAATCCGGCGGTTCTCCTCCATTGGATCGTGGCGGATTATGATGGCAACATTGATGATCACATGCGCGAAACCGTTTTGGAGCGGTGCCCCGACTTCAGGCCGCAATATATTTGTCGCACATTTTCCGGTGGAGCCCGTCTGCTATGGAAACTCGAATCCCCATGCTCGCTGCATAAGAATGAGCTGTCTAAAAAGCTCATGCGGTATATCAGGAAGAAGCTCCGACTTTCCAAGTTGCTGGTCGGGCTCGATGCTGAAGCCCTGGAAGACCCCTGTAAATATTATGAGGCCGGTACGGACTGGAAAAAGCTGTCAGATGACCAAGTTCCTTCCGCATTCATGATTCAATGGTCGATTGAGTCCTCCCGCAATTATGCCTGGCCCAAACTGGGCCCGGTCATTCCGATGGAAGTCTTGGAAGAAGAGATAGAGCGCCAGTATCCCGGTCGATGGCAGGGGCCGTTTGATTTTGGTGCACGCGGAATGCGTTTTTGGGATCCCGATGCAGACAACGAGACCGCGGCCATCGTGCGCGAGTCGGGTATGCAGTGTTTTACCGGCGGGCAGGCCTTTGTTTCATGGGCAGATATTCTGGGCCGTAAGTTTGTCAAAAAATTCGTGGCCGACCGAATCGGCGGCAGCATTGCGGATATCTGTTTCGATGGGCGCGAGTGCTGGATGCAGTTGCCCGACGGCAGTTGGGAGTCCTACTGCAAATCCGATATGGCTATGATTCTCAAGGTCGACCGTGGCCTGCGCGGTAGTCCCGCTCGCGGGGAAAATTACAGCGAGGTGGAGCAGGCGCTTACGCGCATTATGCAGTATCAGCGCATCGCCTGCGCTGCGCCATTGGTCCATCGCCCCAAAGGCATTGTCATGGTCGGAGCCGACCGCGTCCTCAATACATCCACCGTCACCGTCCTCCAGCCCGCCACCAAAGAAGAATACGACCAAGCTGTAGCCGAGGTCGCTGACCCCGGCCCATCCGCACCGCAACAACCAAATCCTTCCTCTGAGTCCTCTGTGCCCTTGTATGTTTTTCCAATCAACTCAATGCAGGTAGGGAAAAAGGATTTTGAGAATGATTTTATCTTACGTCGCAGAAATCCTTTTTCCC
>JAROAZ010000028.1 GCA_029432775.1 Pontiellaceae bacterium B12227
CCTGCTTAGCTTCGGAGCAGGCGGGACGCCTGCGGTACGAAAGCGTTGCAGTTGAGCGAACGAATTAAAATCGATCTCGTCGCAGAGCGTCAGCAGCTCTTCAAAGTCGGCTTGAGAGTAAGCGGCCGCATACGCATGCACTTCCTTGCCGAATTCCTCGCGGCCGAGGCGCGCTTCCCACGGTGAGCTGGCGCAGACTCCGTCGAGATAGTTTCTAATCATTGGAAACATCGGCCAGAGGGCAAAGCCCTTGAGCGCCAGCAGCACCTTGCAACCGGTCCGCTCTTTAACGGAGGCAAGGATCTCGCAGTTACGGCGGATCAGTGCTTCATCAACGATAAAGGTGGGCGTTTTCATTTTCATAATAATTGTGAAAGCAGGGTCTGGGCGGGAACGACCGCCGGGGTTTTTAGGGAGAAACAATCGATCTCCTGATAGGGAAGATTGATTACAGTTTGGAGCGCGTGCGGCGCGCTGAGCATTTTTTGGAAATACTCAAGTTGTGGGGAGATGGTGGTTTCGGAGGTTTTGGCCTCGATTAATGCCCAGGGCACTCCATCTGATGCAATCAGGAAATCGACCTCTCGCTTTTCCTTGGTGCGGATAAAGTGAAGGCTAAAGTCGCCCAGTCCTGTATCGTTCCAACCTTCAACGGCTTTGAGCAACGCGCATGCGATAAGGTTTTCGTTTCGCTTCCCTGGATCCGTGATTCGTGACCAGTCACCGAGAAATATTTTGGGTTCTTTCGCGATGGAGCGGGAGATATTCTTTGTCCACGGGCGCAGGGTGAAGCAGTAGGAAAGCTGCTGGAGCAGGACGATCCATCGCTGTACCGACTCAACCGATGCACGGAGGGTTCGGGCGAAGGAAGAATAGTTGAGCGAGTTTGTTGCATTCAGAAGTATGAGCTCGGAGAGCAGTTCGATTTTTGCAATGTCGTACGCTTTGCCCAGGGAGCGAATGTCTTCGTGGAAAAGGCGTTCCTGACGCGTACGACTCCACTGGCGGTGGAAGCGTTTGTCGGCTTTCAGCAATGGTTGGGGAAAGCCGCCAAACTCTATCAGGGCATCCCATGTAGATGGATCTATTTTTTTGGGCGGATGGATGGTTTCTCCCGTAAATTCCGTTCGTGCCAGTTCGGCAGTCGAAAATGGAAACATTTGCAGGTGGAAGTAGCGCCCCAGAATGCTGTCTCCACCCTTTCGATAGGTGTCGAGTCGAGTGCTTCCGGTAACCATGATTTTCCAATCGAGCTTGCTGCGCAAGTCGTAGAATCCCTTGATAAAATTCTTCCAGTCGGTGTATTTGTGAAGCTCGTCAAATACAATCATTTGGTTGGGCATGGCATTGAGACGTGTTGACAGGTGGCGTTGCCCCTGAATGATATCCAACCGGTCTTCCTGTACGTCCCAGTCAAGATATAGCCCGTCGCCGACTATGTTTTTTGCGCTGGTTGTTTTCCCCACTTGGCGAGCACCAGAGATAAACAGCATTTCTCCATTTCGCTCAAAATGATCAGCAATGATGGATTCGTATACCCTTTTCATAAGATGTCTAGTATCAGATGAATCGAAAAATGGTCAAGGCCATTATTCGATCCATCTAAAAATGGCCAATACGGATTTGTTGAGTAAATCGGCTGAATCTCGTTTATCGCAAGGCGTATTCTTCGGCGAGCTTCATGCCGTCGAGGGCAGAGCTGACGATGCCGCCGGCATAACCGGCTCCTTCGCCGCAGGGATAGAGCCCTTTGATTCCGGATTCGCCGTTCCGATCCCGAAGAATGCGGACCGGGCTGGAGCTGCGGGTTTCGGAGGCATAGAGCAGGGCATGCTCCAGCGGGGTGCGGTTCAGTTCGCCCAGCATTTTCGGCAGGGCGGATTCCAGTGTATGGGAAACGAATTCGGGAAGGAGGTCCTGCAGTAAAGCGGGGGCAGCCTGTTGGCAGGAGCGCGCTTCGGGCAGGTCTCCCTTTTTGCGTTCGAGGAAGTCGATGAGGCGTGCGGCCGGAAGGCCGTAGTTTCCTCCGCCGGATGCGAAGGCGGCGCGCTCCATGCGCTTCTGGAATTCAATGCCCGCTAATGCCGGATTTCCAGCCATTGGAAAGTCGGCAACATCGACCGGCACGAGCATGGCCGCATTGCCGAAGGGTTCGGCGCGGGCGGAGAGGCTCATGCCGTTGGAGGTGATGAGTCCTTCGGATGAGGCACAGGAAATGACTTCCCCGCCGGGGCACATGCAGAAACTGTAGCAACGCCGGGCATGCTCCTCCTCTTTACGGGTCAGCCTGAAGCTGGCACTTCCAAGGGCTGGAAGTTCGGCCCATTTGCCGTATTGCGCCACGTTGATGTCGGTTTGCGGAATTTCAAGCCGCACACCGACGGCAAAGGGCTTGGCTTCGAGCGGAACGCCGGCTTCGGCGAGCAGTTCATAGACATCGCGCGCGCTGTGGCCGGTCGCCAGAAAAACGGCATCGGTCCGGATCTCTTTGCCGGAAACGGTCACTCCGCGCACGGCCCCGTTTTCAATGTGGAGCTTTTCGAGTTTGGAGTTGAACGCGAAGGCTCCGCCCAGCTCCCAGATGCGTTTTCGGATCACAGGAATAATCTGCGTGAGATCATCGGTGCCGATATGCGGCATGGAATCGATCAGAATATCCGAGGTGGCTCCGCAGGCGACCAGCGTTTCAAAAAAGCGGCGGATGCGGGCGCGGTCTTTGGAGCGCGCCGTCAGTTTTCCGTCGGAGAAAAGGCCGGCTCCGCCTTCGCCGTAGAGCACGTTGCTTTCGGGATTCAGGTTGCCGTTTTTCCAATAGTCGGAAACTTGTGCCTCGCGTTCCGGCGTTTCGGCACCGCGCTCAATCAGCAGGGGTTTGTGCCCGGCTTCGGCCAGCGTCAGTGCGGCCATGAGTCCGGCCGGACCGGCGCCTATTATGATGGGGGGATTCTCCGAAGGGGTAATTTTCGGATAGGCCGGTGCGGGGGACGGGGGCGGTGCTTTTTCCACCTGGTTCGGGACGATTCTCGGCGGCTTGCCGCGATGATCCACCTCTACAGAAAGAATATAGGTCGGCTGCCGATCCTTTTTCCGGGCGTCGAGCGAACGGCGCAGAATTTCCAGGTTGGAAAGCTGTTCTTTGCCGCAGCGCAGTTTGCGGCATACGGCTTTAAGCACATCGGATTCGCCGTAGTTCAGGCGCACGTTTAGTTGGTTGATTCGTAATCTCATTTATTGAATTTGCCACAAAGAGCACAAAAAGGCACGAAAAGCCGTGCGCCGGTATTTTGTGATTCTTTGTGCCCTTTCGTGGCGAACTGTTAATCCAGTTGGGCGACGGGGCCTTCGATCACTTTCCAAGGCAGTCCGTATTGGTTGAGGTCGTCCATGAAGGGATCGGGATCCATCTGTTCGATGTTGAAGACACCGGAGCCGGTCCATTTTTTCTCTAAGAGCATTTTGGAGCCGATCATGCAGGGCACGCCGGTGGTGTAGGAAATGGCTTGCGATTGCACTTCGGCGTAACATTCCTCGTGATCGCAGGTGTTGTAAACAGTAACGGTCTTCTCTTTGCCGTCTTTCAGGCCGGTGACCTGACAGCCGATCCACGTCTTGCCTTTAGTGCGGGGGCCGAGCGAGGCGGGGTCGGGCAGGAGCGTTTTGAGGAACTGCAGCGGGATAATTTTCTGTCCGTTGAATTCCACTTCGTCGATGCGGGTCATGCCGACGTTGCCGAGCACTTCGAGGTGCTTGAGGTAGGAATCGCCGAAGCTCATCCAAAAGCGGGCGCGCTTGAGGCCGGGGATATGTTTGCCAAGCGATTCGAGTTCCTCGTGATACATCAGGTAGATATTCGGATTTCCGATGTTTTCAGGCACCTCGAACGATCGTTTAACGGAAAGGGGCTCGGTTTCGATCCACTCGCCGTTTTCCCAGTAGCGGCCTTTGGCCGTGACTTCGCGGATGTTGATTTCCGGATTAAAGTTGGTGGCAAAGGGATAGCCGTGGTCGCCGGCGTTGACGTCGATGATATCGATGGTGTGAATCTCGTCGAGATGATGTTTCTGGATGTAGGTGCAGAAAACCGAGGTGACGCCGGGGTCGAAGCCGGAGCCCAGCAGGGCCATCAGGCCGGCTTCTTTGAAGCGCTCGTGATATTCCCACTGCCACTTATATTCAAATTTGGCGGTGTCTTCCGGCTCATAGTTGGCGGTGTCGAGATAGGATACGCCGGTTTCCAGACAGGCATCCATGATGTGCAGATCCTGATAGGGCAGGGCGACGTTGATCACCAGCTCCGGGCCGAAACTTTTAATCAGCTCCACCAGCTCCGGCACGTTGTCGGCATCGACCTGTGCGGTCTGGATCGGCCGGTCGAGCTGGGCGGCAATCGCATCGCACTTCGACTTCGTGCGGCTCGCCAGCATGATTTCTGAAAACACCTCCGGCAACGCGGCACATTTATGCACAACTACGCCGCTGACTCCACCGGCCCCGATAATCAAAACTCTAGACATCTTCTATACTCCTGAAAAATGAAAAATGCTTGATAGCCGAGCAGATTCAATTTTGCAATCTAATGTTTAAACTGGCTTCGGTGGGTCAGTTTGCGCTCGCGGAACTCGGCCGGAGCTAATGTGCTGATTTGTTTGAAGACGCGGCTGAAATAGGCCCGGTTCGGGAAGCCGGTCGACTCCGCAATCTGGTCGATCGAGAGGTCGGAGTGTTCCAACAGATAGCCGGCCCGGCTGATGCGGATCTGATTAACATAGCGCGCCGGCGAGGTGTGCAGGTATCGGCTGAACAGGCGGCAGAGCGTCTCGACGCTGATGCCGGCTTCGGAGGCCAGTTGTTCGTTGGGAAGCTTTTGATCCAACCGCTGGCTGATGGCCTGAACGATGGTCTGCAGTTTGCCGGGCAGCGGACCGGCCCAGTCGATATCGCGGTGACTGATGCAGAGGTGCAGCAGCGCGAGACTCCGGTGAAAGATCCGATCCGCCTTGACGGTTCCTTCGACGATTTCATCTGACAGATTCCGGATCAGCTGAAGCTGCTGGTCGGTGGGCTGAAGGATGACAGGGATCTGCTGTTGCGGCATCAGGCGTTTGCCCAGACTGAAATGCAGCCAGAGGCTTCTGACAGGTTTCGTGCTGCAGCATTGAAGCAGGATATGATCGGGAATCAGCAGGACCCGGTCCGGTGTCAGGTCGTACTTTTTCCCGCTTAGTTCGACATGGTGGCCCGGTTCGAAATTATAATATAATCGCCAGAAGGGGCTCAGAACATTTGGAAAATTCCAGCAGGAATTGTTCGGCACGCTCCCCGCTTCGTGCAGAACAGGCGTTTCGGCGGAGGGTGAGATTCCCAGCGGGGTAAATTCTATTCCGTTGCCGGAGTACGGGTTTTCATAGGCCCCTGAATTAGCGATATTGACAGAATCAGACATAAGATTGAATGGTGCGGATATAGCCAGATTGAAGGAGCAATGTAAACGTCGTTTCGCTGTTGAGATGAATTATAAACAGGAGGCGTTATGCCTGAGATTGTTGAAGAAAAGGTAAACTGGTATCGGAGCCCGATTGATAAAGCGGTGCGCAAAGAGCTGATGGTGCGCAGCGATCTTCGTGGACTGGCCCACATCATTCCGCTGATATTGCTGTCGCTGGTTACAGGATGGGGCGTCTGGTATTCCGCTCACCATTTTCATTGGAGCATCACCCTGGTGGCCCTGTTTATTCATGGCACGTGCTTCACCTTTATCGGCGAGCATGCAGGCATTCACGAGCTTTCGCATGGGACCGTGTTTAAAACCAAATGGCTCAACGAGTTCTTCCTGAACTTCTGCGGGTTTATTGCATGGAAAAATGTGCATGTGTATCGTGCAAGCCACATACGGCACCACATGGCGACGGTCCACTCGAACCAGGATCTTGAAGTGCCGCTGCCATGTAGAATCCCGCGCTGGAAATGGATCGGATACTATACGTTCGACTTCGACCGTTTTCTCGGGGCCAACTGGCAGATTATCAGGAACAGCTTCGGTATTCTGAGCGGTGAGTGGGAAAACTATCTCTTTCCCGAAGGTTCCAAAGATCGGAAAAAGGTCTTTGCGTATGCCCGTGCTGTTGTGGCCGGACAGCTGCTGATTGTGGCCGGCATCATATACCTACAGGACTGGATCCTGCTGCTGCTTTTCACATTTCCAACCTATGCCACCTGGCTGGCCTGGCTGGTTACAATTCCGCAGCATGCCGGCCTGAAGCCGGACACCCCGGATTTCCGGCTCTGCTGCCGCTCCGTGAAGGTCGATCCGTTTACACTCTTCCTGCATTGGAACATGGACTACCACGTGGAGCACCACATGTTTGCCGGGGTTCCGTTTTATAACCTGCCGAAACTGCGTGAAGAGATTAAGGACGACCTCCCACCGATGCGCAGCTTTTCCGATACCTGGAAAGAGATCCGGCAGACGTTGAAAAAGCAGCAGGGGGATCCGTCCTACTGTTACATTCCGGAACTGCCGAACGAGACGGCTTAGGGGTTCGGTAGCGCGCGTTCGAGGCGGGCAATCAGTTCATCCACCTGTTCCGTGCCGACGGAAATCCGGATCAGCCAGCGCGACGCCCCGGCGGACTCCGCCCATTCCAGTTCGTCATAGTGGGCCAGTAGCGTGAACGGGCAGCAGAGACTGAAGCTGGTTCCAAGGTTTGGACCTTTGGTAATTTCCAACGCGTCGTAAACGGCTTCAGTGTGCTTTTCGGCCTCCTTGAGCACAAAGGAGAAGAGCCCGCCGTAGCCGCCTTCCGGCCGACGAAAACGGTCATACATTTCGCGATCGGTGAAGGCTGGATAGTAGACGGTTTCCACGGCCGTATGGTTTTTTAGATATTCGCAAACGGCCAGCGAGGAGGTATTGATCTGCTCGACCCGTTCGCGGAAATCGCGGGAATCTTTTTCAAGCTGAATAACATCTGCTGCATGGAACGCATCCGGTTCGTAGATGGATTGCAATTGCTCCCGGAAAGCTGCTGCAAACGGAGCCTTGGAATTCAGGATCAAAGCACCGCCGAGCACATCGCTGGTGCCGGAGAAAAACTTGGTCAGGCTGACAGCCGTGACGTCGGATACCGGAAGCGTATTCTGGTTGATGCAGGCGCCGAGCGTTTCATCGATGATGAGCGGAAAATGGTGTTGGTCGGCCAGTGCCCGCAGCTTCGGCAGATCCACGCAGGCCAACAGCGGGTTGGTCGGAAACTCGCAGAAGAGTCCTCCCGCCTGGGTTGAAGTCAGTTTGGTTTCCAATGATTGGAAATCGGCCGCGTCGCCCCGGGCATAAAACAGTGCCCGTTTGTGTCCCATTTTATTCTGGAGTTTCAACGTGTCGCCATAGGGGAAGGCATACTGCACCGTCGGGCAGCCGGGATGGATTTCCAGGGTGGCCAGGAAGGCGGCATTGATGGCCGACATGCCGGATGAGAAAAGGTAAACGTCTTCCGGCACTGCTCCGGTGAAAGCGGCTACGCGATCGATAATTTTGTTCCAGGCCTTGGACGCATCCGGCGCAGGCTCTTCGTTCAGCAGGGCTTCCGCACAGCGAGATGAAATGCCTTCGCCGGCATGCTGCCAGTATTCTTTCGCATCGTCGGCACAGTCGTCAGGAAAGGAGATCAGGTTGTCGCGCAACTCGATCCTTGCATAGGGATTATGATGCAGCAGATATTCACGGCAGCGTCTGGCCGCCTTGGCCGTAGCGTAGATTTGTACGGCTTCGTCGGCGTCTGTCTTGAATTTTTCAAAGGCCTGCTGGACGAGGGGGTGGTAGAAAAAACGCGGATAGCCGAGGGTCAGCTTTTCCATGGTGGCGGGATCTTTGGTTTCATAGCCAACCACATCCTGCCAGCGGGGCAGGCACATGGAGGCGGCGTGCTTGGTGTTCGGGATCGGTTTTCCCAAATCTTCGGCCCGCCAGAGCGGATTCTTTCGTAATTCTTCCTGAGGCATATTCTTATTCTGTTGGAGGAGTTGTTTGCCACAGATTAACACGGAAAAACTCGGATTCTTTTCGGGAAAAGTCAGTTAAGAATTCAAATCTGTGTTTATCCGTGTTCATCGGTGGCTTCTTATAGATTGTTGAGGGAGGTTTGGAGATCGGCGATCAGGTCGTCAATGTCTTCGATGCCGATGGAGAAGCGCACGAGGCCGTCGGTGATGCCGACCGCTTCGCGCTCTTCCTTTGGAATAGAAGCATGGGTCATGGAGGCCGGATGGCAGATCAGCGATTCAATGCCTCCGAGGCTTTCCGCGAGCGAAAACAGCTGCAGGTTGGAAATCAGTTTCACGACCTTTTCAAGCGGGAGGTCGAATATGGCCACCACAATTCCGCTGCCGCCGCGCATCTGCTTTTTGGCGAGCTCGTGTTGCGGGTGCGACGGATGAAATGGATAACGAACCGTTTCAGTTTCTTCCAAGGTTTGGAGAAACTCCGTCAGCTTGTAGGCGTTTTTCGCGTGCTGTTTCATGCGCACGGACAGCGTTTTAAGCCCGCGGGAAATCAGCCAGCAGTCGAAGGGCGAGGGGTTGAGCCCGACGGCCTTCTGGGCAAAGATCATCTTTTCGTTCCACTCTTCGGAATTCGTGCAGACCACCCCGCCGAGGCAGTCGGAATGCCCGTTAATATATTTCGTCGTGCTCGAGAGGCAGAGGTCGGCTCCGAGTGCGAGCGGGTTCTGGAAATAGGGGGAGGCAAAGGTGTTATCGACCAGCAGGTCCGTTTCGGCTTCGTGCGCGGCGTTGGCTATAGCTTTGATATCGATGATTTTGAGCAGCGGATTGGTGGGCGACTCGATCCAGACGAGGGCCGGCTTCTGTTTTCCAATCTCTGGATAATTTGCGGGGTCGGAGAGGTCGACATAGCTGATGGTGATGCCGAATTTTTTAAATACCTGATCGTAGATGCGATAGGTGCATCCATAGATATTTTCCTCGGCCACGACGTGATCGCCGGAGGAGAGGGTGGTGATAACCGCGTTAACCGCCGCCATGCCGCTGCCGAAGACGGTGGCATACTTTGCCTGCTCCAGATGGGCCAGCGTGGCACCGAGACGGTCGAAGGCGGGATTGCCGGAGCGGGTATAGTCGTAGCCGCGGGTCTGGCCGGGCTCGAGCTGGGCAAACGTGGAGGTCAGGTAGATCGGCGGAATCACGGCTCCGGTTTCCCGGTCCGGCTCCTGTCCGACGTGAATGGCTGCAGTATCAAATTTCATAAGACTATTTTTCCGATCATGTTTTCAGGGCTCGGAAGCTACTTATCTTGAGTGGATTCGTCAAACCCCCAAGTTTAAGGAATTGGCAGGAATGGTTTGGCGGCGTGCGCCGGAATATGAGAAAAGGTTTAAAAGGATCTGAACTATGAAAAAGTATATTCCCATTTGGAGTGCGCTGTTTATCGGTGCCATTTTGCTGGTGATCATTTCGGAGCTGATCAGTCCGGAGCTGAAAGCGCCGATGATGAAAGAGGGCGGATGGATTGAGACTGCTTCGTGGATCTCTTATTTTGTGGCGGCTTTTTTTGTGCTGCTTAAAACGCTGCGCTTTCCAAACCGGTGGAGCATGGTGATCTGCACGATGCTGCTCGGCATGCGGGAGCTGGATTTTGATAAGCGCTTCAGCACGATGGGAATTTTTAAGAGCCGCTTTTATTCAAGTGCCGATGTCCCGATCGGTGAAAAGCTGATTGCTCTGGTCATTACGGCGGCGATTGTTGTGACGATTTTTTTCCTGATCAAAAACCATCTGAAGCCATTTATCAGTCGGTTGCGCCAATGGGAAGGTCCCTCGCTCAGTTTCTTTTTGTCCGGTGCCGTGTTGGTTTTTGCCAAATCCATCGACGGGTTTTCCCGCAAGCTGGAGCCGCTGGGCATTGAACCTTCCGATGCCACCAACCGGATCGTTGAGTCGGTTGAGGAATGCTTCGAGCTGACGGGAGCGCTGTTGATTGTTGTCGCCGCGGTCGGCGCATTGCGTCAACGCTCAAAGTAGGTATAGCCGCGCATTCCGTTTTCGAATGTTTCCATAATCTGGCGGCGGTCCCGGGCGGTAATAACATCCGTATGCACCGCTTCTTCGGCCATCTTACGAATGCGGCGGACCATGCGTTTCAGGTCGTACTCGACATAGGATAGGACGTCGGAAACGGAGTCGCCTTCGATTTCCCGGGTATATTTCAGCTTGCCTGCGTGGCTGACTTCGACCGTGGCCACATTGGTGTCGCCCAATAGGTTATGCAGATCACCGAGCGTTTCCTGATAGGCCCCGACCAGAAAGACACCGAGATAATATTCCTCGTCCGTCAGATTGTGCAGCGGCAGCGTGTCGCGCGTCGTGTGCTGCCCGACAAACTGATCAATCATCCCGTCGCAGTCGCAGGTGATGTCCGAGAGCACCACCTCGCGTGTGGGCTGTTCGCTCAGCCGGTGGATCGGCATAATCGGGAAGAGCTGGTCGATGGCCCAGACATCCGGAAGCGACTGGAACAGACTGAAATTACCGTAATAAATATCCGCCAGCATCGCTGGAAGTTTCTGCAACTCTTCCGGAATGTATTCCATTTCGGTGGTGAGCTTTGAAATCCGGGTCATGATGTGCCAGAAAATTTCACCGGCCAGCGCGCGTTCCCGCAGGGTCATGGCGCCGCGTTTGAATCGCTGGTGGATTTCATCGCGGTAATAGAAGGCGTCGTTGTAGCATTCCTGTGCGTTGCCGGCTTCGAGCACGTTGACGACCGCTATCAGATTATGCAGCAACTCGTGAGCATCGGCGGCCAGACTGGTGGGCAGATCGTGAATTTCGAACCGGCTCTGATCGAGAATGTTGAAGAGCAGGACAGAATAATAGGCCACCGTTGCGCGGCCGGATTCGGTGATGATGTTCGGGTGGGCCACTTCGGCTTCGTTCAGGGTGCTGACCAGGTTTTCAATGAGCGCCGCGCAATATTCATCCAGCCCGTAGTTCCGGCTGGTGGGGGTGTCGGCATGCGAACCGTCATAGTCCACCGCCAATCCGCCGCCCAGATCGAGAATGCCCATTGGGGCCCCTTCGTTCACGAGGCCGATATAAACCCGGCATGCTTCTACCACTGCTTCGCGAATATCGCGGATGTTCGGGATCTGCGAGCCGACGTGATAGTGCAGCAGCTTCAGACAGTCGAGCAGGTCGACTTCCTTCAGGCGATCGACGAGATCGCAAACCTGCGAGGGATTCAGGCCGAAAACGCTGCGCTCGCCGCCGGAATGGTTCCAATGTCCGGAAGCCTGCGTGGAAAGTTTCAAACGAACTCCAATGATTGGAAGAATGTCCAGCGCTTTGGAACGATCGATGATCAGCTCCAGCTCCGACGGGCTTTCCACCACAAACACGCACTGGATGCCCATTTTTTTGGCCAGCAGGCCAAGATCCACGAACTCTGCGTCTTTGTAGCCGTTGCAGACCAGATAAGCCTCGGAATCCTGCATAAACGAAATGGCAGCAATCAACTCGGCCTTGCTGCCGGCTTCGAAGCCATGATGATATGCCGCGCCAAATGCAGCAATTTCTTCCAGTACCTGCTGCTGCTGATTCACCTTGATCGGGTAAACGCCACGGTAGTGGCCATTGTACTCAAATTGCTCAATAGCACGGCCAAAACCCTCGTGCAGTTGTTGGATGCGTGAATCGAGAATATCGGAAAAGCGCAGCAGCACCGGCATGTCGAGCCCGCGGTCGATCAGCCCATCGGTAATTTTACGCAGCGAAACGCCGGTTCCGTTGCCATGCGGGTGTACAATTACTTCGCCGTTATCCGACACGCTGAAATAGCCCGCACCCCAGTTGTTGATGCCGTAAATCTCAGCCGACTGTTTGGTCGACCATGCTGTAGAGTCCGTTTTCAAGAGAGCGGATATAGGTCGGTTTCCAATGTTTGGAAAGTCAAAATTATCGAAATCGGTGAACCTTTCGGGGCGAAAAGGTTCCAATCACTGGAAAATGGCAGATTAAGCGCCGACAATTGGATGTTGTTAGGATTTGCTATTTAGTAACATTTCATAGAAATTCTCGCGCAATTATTTGGAGATTTACTCGATGAAGTACGTGGTTTTAGTTGGTGACGGGATGGGCGACTATCCGGTTGACGCGCTGGGAGACAAAACCCCGCTGCAGGCGGCGGACTGTCCGATGATTCGGAAGTTTGCGGCTTTGGGCGAAACGCGCATGGTGCAGACGGTTCCGGAAGGCATGCCTCCCGGAAGCGATGTTGCCAACATGGCTTTGCTTGGATATGACGCGGCGCTGAATTATACCGGTCGCGCCCCGATTGAAGCCGCCGGCGCGGAAATTCCCATGAGTCCGTCGGATGTGGCGTTTCGCTGCAATCTGGTCACGGTGACTGATGATGGCATCATGGACGACTATTCCGCCGGACACATTACCACCGAGGAGGGGCAGGCGCTGGTGCGCACGCTCCAGGAGAAACTGGGGCGCGAAGGACTGACCTTCCATCCCGGTGTTCAATACCGCCACATCCTGGTCTGGGACGGCGGTCCGGCGGAGTGCCACTGTGAGCCTCCGCACGAATTCACCGATAAGCCGGTTGTAGACAATCTGCCGGCTGGAAATCGGGAGGATGAAATTCGCGAACTAATAGAAATGTCAAAAGCGGTGTTTGCGGATCATCCGGTTAATCAGAAGCGAATTGCGGAAGGCAAAAAGCCCGCAACGCAAATCTGGCTGTGGGGGCAGGGAAATGCCATGCAGCTGGAGTCATATAAGTCCCTCTACAATCTGGGCGGCGGCGTTATTTCCGCAGTCGACCTGTTGAAGGGCATCGCAAAACTGGCCGGTTTGGAAGCGCCCGATATTGAAGGTGCGACCGGTTTCCTGGATACGAATTACCAGGGTAAAGTGGATGCGGCGAAGGAGATACTGGAACGGGAAGACTTTGTTTTCGTTCATATCGAAGCGCCGGATGAATGCGGGCACATGGGTGACGCACAGAAGAAGACCCTCGCGATCGAATTGTTCGACGAGAAGGTGTGTGGGCCGGTTTTCCAATGGTTGGAAGAGCGCGGCGAAGCATACACACTGTTTCTGTGCACCGATCACCGTACGCCGGTTGCCCTCAAGGGGCATACCTCGGAGCCCGTTCCCATGACGGTCATGAAAGGACCCGTGGGAGAACAGGAAGCGCAGGCTGCGTTCGACGAGTACGTCAACGATGGAAATGCACAAGGCATGGCCTGCGAATGGATACAGCAAATACTAAACACGTCATCCGATTGATGATGGAAGAATGGATTTTGGACTACTGAGTAACTGTTAATTGCCATCAGGAGGCATTGAAACAACCCATTTGAAAGAAGAATACATACGGATCCAGTAATCCATTCTTCCAGCCCGTTCGGATGCGAAAGGACTGGAAATTGAGCCTACTCAAAAAGATCGCTTCGGTATTCGGGAAGAAAGACTCCCCGAACAAACAGGAAGCAAAGAAACAACAAACGACTAACAAGCAGAAAACGGAAACGAAGCCCGGCCAGGAAGAATGGCGGCCGGGGCAGGGCGGCGGCAAAAAACCGACCGGACAACAACAGCGCCGCAAACCCAGAAGCGGTAGCCAGGGCGGAAGACCGCAAGGCCGGAAACAGGGACCAAAACCAGGCGGAAAGCCGCAGGGCCAGAAGAAAGGGCCGAAACCCGGTGGGCAGGATCGACCGCCGCGCCCGAAAAAGGAAGCGCCGCCTTTCGAGCTTTCCGATGCGGATAAGGAACGCATGAAGGAGTTCCGGCCGGAAGAGGAAGACCGCCGGCTGGCCTTTGAAAAGCGCCTGAAACAGCGTTGGAACGATAAGCACGGGGTGTCCGAACGTCCGCCGCGCAAGAAGCGCGAGCCGCGTCAGGATGGCGACAATAAGCGTCCGCCGCGCGAGCGTAAACCAAAGCGTGAGCGCCCGGATGATGCGGAATATACCGTAACGGCCGGAGCAACTGAACGCCGTGTGGTTGAAGATGTTCCATGGGATCCGGAGACCTTTAATGTGGAGCCGGAAGAAGGTAAAATCCGTTTCCATGATCTCGATTTGCACCCGAAGCTGATGCAGAGCATTCATGCGCTGGGTTGGCAGTATGCCACTCCGATTCAGGGCGAAATTCTGCCGGGAACGCTGAAGGGCAAGGATATGGCCGGCCGCGCTCAGACCGGTACCGGTAAAACCGCCGCCTTCCTGATCTCGATCATCAACCACTGTCTGAAAAATCCGCTGCCGAAGCACACGGCCGCCAGCCCGCGTGCGCTCATTATTGCGCCGACCCGCGAGCTCGCCATGCAGATTGGTGAAGATTCCGTGGGATTGAACAAATTCACCGGGCTCCGTACCGTCGTACTTTACGGCGGCATGGACTACAACAAGCAGCAGCGCGAACTGGAAGACGGTCTCGTAGACATCGTGGTGGCCACACCCGGACGTCTGCTCGACTTCGAAAACAAAGGCGTTGTCAAAATTCGCCACGCTGAAATAATGGTGATCGACGAAGCCGACCGGATGCTCGATATGGGCTTCATTCCGGATGTGCGCCGCATCATCTACAAAACCCCGGCCAAAGAAAAACGTCAGACGGTGCTGTTCAGTGCCACGCTGAGCGACGACGTCATGGCGCTTGCGGCCGCCTGGATGGTGGATCCGGAGCGGATTGATATTGAACCCGAGCAGGTCGCCGTTGATACGGTGGATCAGAAGGTCTTCATTGTCACCGACGACCAGAAATTCCAACTGCTGTACAACATCATCAAGCATGATCAGCCCGAGCGGATCATCATCTTCACCAATCGCCGCGATCAGGCCGAGCGTCTTTCCGAAGACCTCGACCGCTACGGCCATAAATGTGAAATGCTTTCCGGTGCGGTGACGCAGAAAAAGCGTATGCGCATACTCGAAGAGTTTAAATCCGGTAAGGTTAAAGTACTCGTGGCCACCGATGTTGCGGGACGCGGAATTCATGTTGATGGTCTGAGCCATGTAGTGAACTTCAATATTCCGGAAAACCCGGACGACTACGTGCACCGTATCGGCCGTACCGGCCGTGCCGGAGCTCTGGGGCAGTCGATCACGTTTGCCTGTGAAATGGAGTCATTCGAGCTGCCGAAAATTGAAGAGCTGCTGGGCATGGATCTTCCATGCAAAATGCCGACGGAAGAAATGCTCGAAGAGCTGCCTCCTGCTCCGCCGCGCAAGCGCAAGCCGCGTCCGAGTGGAGGACACAGTGGGGGAGGGCGCCGCCCGAACGGCGGGCATCATCGTCCCGGTCAGCGCCGCAGCGGCGGTGGCACCGGCCATCGCACCCCGCGTTAATTCAGCGCAATAAAAAAGCCCCGCTCACCAGCGGGGCTTTTTACTTTTCCATAGACTGCAAGTTTTGTGCGGGAGGGTTAGAAAATCTTGCGTAGGAGTCCTTTGTGTTCTTTCTCCTCCCCTTCCGGATGCTCTTCCTTTTCGCCTTTAATGCTGCCTTTCACTTTGCCGACGCTGTTGGTGACGCCGCTTGCCATATTGCCTAGCGCATCCAGCCCAAAGGAGCCGACGCCTTTGACTGCATCGCCGGCAAAGCCGGTTGCATCGCCAACGGCCCCGACCATGGTTTCATAGAAGGTGTCAAAGACTTCTGTTGAGGCCTCGGTGGCACTCGCACCGCCTTCTTCCTTGCCGATGTCATTCAGCTCAATGTCGGGTAAAGGAACGGGGATTGCGGGCAGGGCGGACAGTTTGGCTCTAACCAGCCCTTTGGTAATCAGAATGTGCTCGATAATCACTTTCTGACCTTTTTCCTCGTTTTCTGCTGCATCAGCCTTTTCTTCATCCTCCTTCTTTTCCGCCCCTGCAAGAGCTTCATTCCGGCGCACGGTGGCCTGCTCGATTTCTTTCTGGAGGGCTTTAAAGTTGTCCATCTTGATTTGGCGCTCATAGCGAATGCGTGGGCGGGCAACCAGAATATCTTCAATGAGCAGAGTGTCGGATGGAATGGAGTCGGGATCCAGATCGATACGGAATTCTGTGATGTCAACCAGGTCACGTTTGGAAAAGTGGGGGGGGTTTGCTATCCGCAGGTTATCGATGTAGAGGAGTCCTTTAAGCGGTTCCAGCGAAAGCCGGCTGAACGCCATGAGTTTTATAGGGGCATCCGGGTCGATCTCGTCCTCTTCGTCGTCGTCAGCTCCAAGGTTGAGTGGATTGAGCTTTTTTAATGACAGCTTATCCATCGGGTTCAGCATTTCCACGGTGTCGCCAATCAGCCCTCCGGTCTCATTGGTTGAAGATACCGGAAGTTTCAGATTTACGGCCAGGTTGGTAACCAGCAACTGGTGCAGAATAACCGGTTGATCCGCAATCAGGATCGGCGCTGCATCGGCGGCCGGCTCTGCAGCGGGGACTTCTTCGGTTGCGGCTTGATCGTCAGAAGGCGGTGCAAATTGCATAAGTTGATTCTGAAGAGTAACCACATTGCCGCTGTCTTCGGTCTGTTCCAGATTCACTATTGGTGAATCGATGAATACCTTATCGATGATAACCTGCTCGGAGAACAGGGATTCGGGTTGAATTCCGATTTCGATGCCTGCCAAATGGAAAATGTTTGTGGCCATAAAGCCTTTTACATTTGAGATCGTGACGTCGTTGACTTGCAGCTGGCCGTCCACCAGTTTAACCGAAATATCACCGATGCCGGCAATCATATGAGGTTCTTCTGTGGCCGTATTGGTTGAGGTGCTGTCAAGCAGCAGCACTTGAATGTCATCTACCAGCAGATTGTGGAGCGCAATCGGAGGGGCGCCGGTGGCAGCCTCCTGCGGCTGTGCTTTTGTTTGGGCCGTCTCGGTGGCTGGGGCGGAATTTGGTATCGGGGGAAGCTGGTAGGTTGGAATCCGTTCCATGAATCCATTGGCAATATCGGTAAAGGCGCTAACTGTGTTGGCTTCCTTGTTCAGCTCAAGAAAGGCATGCGGTTTCCTGACTTGAACATCATTCAGAACGAGGGTTTCGGCTTCAAGCGAGTCCGGGTCGAAATCAATGCTGATTCCATCGAGCGAGAATAGATTCGGCGTTTTCAACTGCTTGGGGTTTGCTAAAAACAGTTGGTCGAGGTTGATGCTGCCCTCCTGCAGGACCACAGCTAACTGGTTCAGTCCAAGCTGGATGCTCAGGTCCGGATTGCCGGTATTGACAACGTGAAACTGCACGTCATCAATGGTAATCGAACCAAGGATCACTTCTTTGGGAGGGGTTTCCGGTTCCGGATCTTCTGCGGCAAGTTCAATCTCAATGGCTGCACCGGTTTTCGGGGCATTGGTGGGGATCTTGCTCGCAAGGGCGGTAGCAATTTTTAAAAACTCACCCAGCGTGTCGGTTTCGGGATTATATTCCACAAAAGCATGCGGCTTACGGATATTGACGGCACGGACCGTGAAGTTGCTGGAATATATGGTGCCGGGTTCCAGCAGCACTTCCAGCTGATCGAGTGAAAACAGGTTGGGGGTTTCCAGGCGATCGGGGTTGCTGACATAAAAGTTATCCAGCTGTACAATGCCGTTGGTCATGCTGACATAGAGCTGCTCGAATCCCATCCCGAAATCCAGCTGGCTATCGTCCGTGTTGGCCAGATGAAAGCTGACGTCATTAATCACCAACGCTTCCACAACAACAATTTTGGCTCCCTGCTGCTCTTGCTCCTGAGCTGTCTCCCCGGCTTTTCTGCGCTTCTTTTCTTCTTCCTCCGGATCGGGTGATGGCGCGGAGGGGTCGTAGCCGACAAACTCCTGAATGTTCAGGATGAATTCCTGGATGTTGTCCGAGGCCGCGCTCTGCTCATAAATAAAGTGCGGACTGTTGATGGTCACCTGATGCACCAGTACCGTCTGGGAAAAGATCGAGGCGATGTCAACGGACACATCCAGGCTGGCCAGTGACACCGCATTCGATTTTCCGAAGGTTTCCGGGTTGGCGATTGCAAAATCCGAGAGGTGAATGGTGCCGTTGCGCGGATTGATTGAAAGCGTGTTGATGGTCAGGGGAGTTCCCAGAGCTTTCGGCCCAATGGTTTCAGCAATCAGCTTAACGGTCGGGCCAAGCCAGAACAGCACCGTTAAAACAACCAGCAATACAAGAAGGCCAAGGGCCCCCACGAGGAATTTTAAAAACTTTTTCAACTTCATATTCCACTCCAAAGATCTTCCGGTTCAGGAGTAAAAACCTTACGCCCCCTTCCAGACCTTGGAAAGCCGATTCAGTGCATTGACGCAAAAAAGGGCGCGTTTCCTGGCCTTGGAAAGGGGGCGTGCTATTCGCGTATGCCCAGGACAGAATAATTCCATTCCTGAGTCGAAGTGCAGATGATTTGCGTTTCTGTTATCAGGGAATCCCGCCCCGATTATCCCTGATTCCGCGGGGTGTAATTTTTTCTATTTTCCCGCTTGCACCCCCCGCACGGCATAGGTATGTTCCTCCACCTTGTTTCACATTAGCGCTCGGGTGGTGAAATTGGTAGACACGCAAGGTTGAGGGCCTTGTGGGAGTTAAATCCCGTGTGGGTTCGACTCCCACCTCGAGCACCATTTTCCTTTCATGGACTTCTGTTCCCTGAAAGGTTTTTTTATGCCCGTATTCATTGGCTACCTGTGGGCTCTGTGTTTGTAATTTCGTGGACTCTTCGCCCGTCGTTTGAACCCCTGTTGCCTCTCCTTTGTATACTGTTTTATGTACACCTAGGAAATTTGGAAGCTTGTTGACCTCTTCATATTTCGGAAGCATTCGCGTATCAGTATAGGCCCCCATGGTCAGCTTAATATCGCTATGTCTCATTAGCTCCTGTGCAATGCGTGGCGCAGTGCCTTGAATTTGCAGAAGTGTATTGAACATTTTACGCAGCCCGTGGAAGTCTCTGCGGTTGCCCTTTGCATCTTTGTAGCTGATGCCGGCCCGTTTCAGGTCGCTTTTAAATACTTCGATTGTCGGGACATCAAAAACGGGATCAGTTTGACGGGTTGCGATAGGCTTAAACGCTCTCAGGGAGTCAGCAAGGAAGTTTGGTATAGGTTGTTCTGCTTCCTTTCCGTTTTTCGTTGTGGAGGCTCTGGCGGCGATGTAGGCCACATTGCTGGACAGTCGGATATCTCCCCATTCCAGTGCTTCTATTTCCGCTCGGCGAAATCCGGTGTAGCAGACCGTTAAATAACAAAGCCGTTTATTAGTATCCTTGATGCTGTCAATGAAACCTTGGAACTCAGCAGGGGACAGGGCAAGTCGTTCAAAGGTGTGTCCATTTCGTTTTAGGTTGGAAATACATGCCAAAGGGGATTCTTTGACATAACCGCTTTCAATCATCCACTTGATAAAGGCATTGAGCATGGACAAGTAGTCATTAAGGGTCTTTGCGCTAAGATCCTGCTTTGCTCTCCATTGTCGAAAGGAACTGGCCGTAATATTCCGTATATATTTCCACTCAGCTTCAGCACAGATCTTTTTGATCCGATCGCGTGTTACCTGCCAATGCTTTTCGCTTTTCCATTCCTTCTCTTTTTCGTACAAGTACGCCGCTAAGTGTTCGCTTAGTGGGAGCTGTAGAGCGGTTATTACTCTTGCCGGAGTGGATTGCCCTACAGTCTCCCTTTCTTTTTGATCCTTCAGTTGATGATGTATCCGCAGTGCGCGTTCTTTATTCTTTGTTCCAAGGGATTTTACCGCTGGTTTTTCGCCGTCACTCTCTTGCCACTTGCGGTACCAGATCCCCGATGATTTCCGCTTAAAAATATGATCCATCATATTAAGCCACCTTTACGTCCTGTTGGTTCAAGTATTCCTCCAGGTCTTCAGCAGAAATCCGCATGGCCCGGCCAACTTTCTTAGCTTTGAGATCACCATTCCATATAAGGCGATACACCGTCTTTTCTACAACGCCGAGCTGTTCGGCCACTTCCTTAACCTTCATTAGTTTCTTCATTGTGTTTTTTCCTTTCTTCTTTCTGTTGTTTTCTCATTAAAGCCATGCATGCATCCCGATACTTTTCCGGAAGGGAGAACCATCTATTTTCGAGATAATCTAAAATCCCCATGCTGTCATCCAACAGCCCTTCAACTCGTAGAACATTACAAAGTGTTCTGGAGCCCAGCACATCAAGACCGCTGAATGTTTGGTTGCTCTGGATATAGAAATCTAAAGCAGCCGCATCACCGTATAATTTTGAAGCCGTTTCTTGGATGTAGACATCCGATTTTTGGAGAGCCTTAGCTATGGCCGAGTAACTAATTTTTACATCATGTTGCTGCTGTAGCCATTCGCTGATCTTGCGTGTACTCATCCGGTCGGACACTGCATAGATATATGGAAATAAATCCTGTAGTGCTCCACGGACTGTTAGGCCTTCCTCTTTGGCGTGCTTAAGTAGCTCTATCCCTATTTTGTCATTTGACATGGTGTGATCTCCGGTTGTTTGTGGGTGTATAAATACACAAAAATACACAATAGTAAACACTGAAAGTGATTTTTTATGCTCAGATAACGATATTCCCGAATTAATCACAAATGTTGTCAAGCACCCCCATATGGGATGTTGAACGGCTCTAGTAGGACAGATTAGGCACAAAGATGTAATAAATCTTGCCGAAACCCGTGTGGAGAGTAGGTTATTGGTGTGTAAAGTGACATTTGTCACTCAATAACTATGTTGGAGAAGGAGAATAAAAATGGAAGAACACATGATCACAGTAAAAGATTTAAAGCGGATGCTCGAAGCCTACGATGATGATATGAAACTCGACTTTTACCCGCTCTCGTTTTCTCGCCTAAAGCAACGTGCTGAAGATATAATCAACATCGAATACAATGAGCTAGTCTCTCGCAATGAAGAAGGTGATTTGACCGAACTGAAAGAAATTCCTCAACATATTCTGACGCGGATGGCTGAAAAAGTTTCGCAACGCGATACATAAGAAAAATAACGCATCCGGTTTTTTGAATATTGAATCGGTTCACTTGCAGGAAACTAAGATGAAGAAATGTCCAAAATGCGGTAATCACGTAGACAAGCTTTATACTGACAACTTCAATCCAAATGGAATATGTAAAACCTGCCAACTCAAAGAACAAAACCGAAGGGGCGACCAATTCAATTTTGGGTGTTTGATTTTTTTTGTTCTTGGACTCATTGCAATTCCATTCATCATTGATGTCTCAGAAGCGGAAATCTTAGGAATAAATGCATATGGTCTAGGAGTTTTTGGACTTATCGTCGCTTTTTGGATTATTGGCTCATCAAAATGAAAAAAACTCCAACCAGATCCTGGACCCTACTTGGACAACGCCCGTTTTGAAGGCGAAGTTTGTTTCCCAAGCGGGTCAGGATTAACGTTGGCAAATAAGGAGTGCTATGTTCCATCATTTTAAAAACCGCAAAATAAAAAAAACCGCAATCAAAGAAGTTGATAAAATTGTCTCAACTGCTAGAGATTCATCTAACCTCATGCTTCCTCTTCCTACATTTATTGCCGAAGCTGCATTCGAGTTATCATTCTTGTATTACTTTCTTCATGATTACAGAATTTTTCACAAGTACGACCAGTCATTACGAGAGACCATTTCGGATGAATTTATAAATCGAATGAGTCGAGATATGGGCAATCACAGCTTATACGAACTAATAGAAGCTATATATAATGAGAGAATCACAGCATATTTCCAAATGGTCGAAAATTCAGAAACAATGGGAGATTTTATTCAATCCTCATCTCAATACGTCGAGTCTCTTATAATATATTCAAGAAAGGAAAAAGGACTCCCATGCTACTCACCAAATGACATCGAAGAAAAGGTTCGTCAAATTGCCCCTGAAGAAATTGGTTCTCTTGCCGAACCTATAGCAGTTTCCATTTCAATTCACAGTGCTGGTTTACTCCATTAAAGTGCCAAGCAGTGGTTTGAGGCTATCGTGAAAACGTCGGCTGATTCGGTCAGAGTACAAGGCACTCAGCCTCACCCATAACGTTGAATTAGAACGCCATGTATGTGCTGATAAACTCGTATTTGGCTCAGGGCTTTAGGTCTTAGTTCAAGGCCCTCCATCAAACTTTGAAGCCAGCTGTAGTAGGTGTCGTTCCCAATCGCTCTCCGGATTTTTTCTATGGATGGAACAACAGACTTTTGAACCCATTCCATAGATGTTTCGATAGAACTGTCAGGTTTTGCGCAACGAAGTGAAGATTTGCCCAGGTGTTGAAGGATTTGTTCCCAGAAAGCAAGTCGGTCAAGTTCGTTGATTTTGCCGCTTTCGCCTCGTTCTATAAAGTCTATCGCCCCGCCTATGTACATCGCTATTTTGGTAGCGAAATCCGATAGATCCGCGGACATGGCGAGGGAGAAAAATATGTCATTCGCTTTTTCTTTTGAAAACTCGACTTCCCAACGAATCGCATCTATTTCCCCCTTCGATTCAATGTCTTTTGCATAGCATCGGAGGAATTTACCACCGCCATTCTTTCCACGTGTTCCGAAGTATATTCCTTCATCTGTGGATTCGCCTTTTAGATTGGAACCCTTAATGAACCGATGTTTGCGGAACCCTTGATAGCTTCGCTCGTTTGCAAATTCATTGACTTCTTCAGGTCTGATTATTTTTTCGTAATCATCAAAACATAAATCGGAGCGAGTTGCTTTAAACCAAAATTTTAAGCATAGATCTTGGCAAAATTGCCGGAGTGATTCGGCGGGAAAGTTCCCCAGTCCGGCTCCACCTATCTGCAAAACAATTCGATCGGCGTGCCGTTTCCGATTGGCGGCATCTAAATCCCACATAACCTTGATGCCGTAGGGATGCCATTCAGCGGCTGCTTGGTAACCCATAAATCCATGATTGAATATTTCAGGCTGTGTACCGCACATTTCATTCAGGTACTGAAATAGTATGTCCATTCGGTTAAAGGGAATTGTCCCTTGCAGCCAGTCCATACCGATGGAGCCTTTTCGTTCTCCCGCATCCATTTTTCCAATATTTTTTCCATTTACCCCCCCTAATAGAGTAGGGGGGGCGGCTGCGCCGCGATCCTCATCCGGCGAGCGTACGCCGCTCGGACGGTGATCGAGTCGCTCCGCGACCCGATACTCATACGCATGAAGAATTTCCCGCCCCTTCGCGTCCATGCGGCGGGAAGAACGCTGTGCGGACGGATTGGCTTTGGATGGGTGGATGTCCTTTGAGGGCACGCGCGAAGCGTCAGGGCCACATCCCGAGCTTTTAGAGGGGCAGCGCACAGGGTTGGGCTGTGGGTAGCTAGTGTTGACGTCTTGTGAGTCTGTTTCCGAGGACACAGGGCAGACTGGAGCAGGGGAACTCATTGCGCACCCCCTTGACGATCGGTATGGCTTCGGACAATAGAGACAATTGCTTCCTTGAGGGCAACAGGTAGCGTTTCCCATGCATGGATGACTTCATGAGCGAGGTTGTCTAGGTCATGAGTTTTGCTTTCTAGCTCCGGCGGTAGATCGCTGTGTATACTTTTTTGTGTACAGGGCACATTTCCAACCCCGTTAATATTGGCTTCAGATGTGGCTTCGACTCCCACCTCGAGCACCATCACTTTCAGGACCGGTCCATTGGATCGGTCCTTTTTTGTGGCTGCGTCACGACAGAACGGGAGGCTCACAAGGAGGCGCAAGAAGTTCGACGAGGCACTAACGATTATTTGCGGTAAGCATTGTTAATCAGAGAGCGCTAACGTGGCAGAACCGCCCTCGATCTGTATTTGATGGATAGCCGGGTCTTTACTTGCTGGATGTAAAATGGTGGTATTTTAACCATTGAATATAAATACCCTCAGAGGGCGTCAACTTCATGCAGGAACGATTATGAATAGAACATTTGTCGGCTATACCACTTCAGTACTCTGTCTCGTATTAAGTCTGACTGGCTGCAGTCAGAAAACGAAAAGCGAAGCCATTCAGGACTGGAAGCTGAAGGGCAACACGGAAAAAATTATTCAGCAGCTTGCTGATCCGCAGCAGGCGATCTGCCTTGAAGCCATTGATGCGCTTGTGGAGCTTCAGGCAAAGGATGCTATTGAGCCGCTGGGAGCGCTCTTTGCCAATCCGGACCTGATTCGTGTCCATGCCGCCGCCGACGCGATTGCGGAAATTGGCGGTCCGGAGATTGAGCCGCTGATGCTTGAGGCCATTACACTGGATACCGTGCCGGCACGCATTACCGGCGCCACCGCGCTGGGGAGCTTCAAGTCGGCCGAGGCGGTGAATGCATTGATCATTGCGCTGGATGATTATAAATATGAAAAGATTGTTTTGGCGGCCATTAAATCGCTTGGTCAGACTGGCGATCCCAAGGCGGTTGATCCGCTCTGCAAGAAGCTTCATGAGCGATCATATGGCATACGGGAAGCCTGTGTTGAAGCGCTGAGCCGGATCGGGAGCGAGGGTGCTCTGAAGGGCATCGCATCGCGGCTGGGGGATGTGAATGAAACGATTCGGACGGCGGCAACAAGTGCTCTGCAGGCAGCGGGCAAGCCGGCCGTACCTTTTGCGCAGGAGGCTCTCCGCGAAGAAAATCACCTGGCACGTGCAAATGCGATTAAGGTACTGGACGGCATTGGTGCAGTTCCGGCGTCCGGAAGCAACCTGGTTTGGTATCACCTCGCTAAGTTCACGGTTGAGGAAAGCAGCGAGGTGGATCCAGCCGGCGCGGTGGTATTCGATTCCATTGAAGATCGTCTTCCCGGGCTGTTGGAAGGGCTGGTGCATCGAACGCCTGCGGTTCGGGAATATGCCTTCATTGCACTTGAAAACATGGGGGAGACCGCAGTGGATGCGGTGCAGGAAACTGCCGAAGAGAAAGCCGCGCCGGAGGCACTGGGCTGGTTGGGTAAGCGTTCTGAATGGTGTGGAGCGCCCGACTGGCGACTGGATCTGTGGGGAGCAGCAACCGCATTGAATCCGCGGTTTTATAATAATCAGGCCTATGTTGACCTTCTTGCAAAAGGAGGTCTTGAGGCGGAAAAAGTAATGTCGGCGGAGCAGTTTAAACCCCTGCGGGAAATTATTCCCTTCCTGCTGTTCCAGCTTGCAGATGTTGAATCGGACGATGACGCTCGGGAGCAGCAGGCCGAGCGATGCCGGGCGCAGGCAAAAGAACATCTGATTGATGCCGGGCACAAAGCGGCTTTTCCCCTTATTGCAGCATTGAGCGGCGACAACCACAGCATTGCTGTTCAGTCCGCGCGCATCCTGAACACGATGGGCGGAGCACGCGTTGAACGATTGGTAGTCGATGAGTACGTTAAACAGCTGGGGGTGGGAGAGGAACAGCTCCCGGATGAGCAGGCTGCCGGTGAAGGTACCGTTGCAAAACGTAACCCTTTCGAAGAACTCTCCGGGACTCCATTACACAACGCGCTGTTTGAACTGGATTTCCCGGCTCTTGATCCCATGCGGAAAAAGATCCGGCCTTCTGCCGCGCAAGCTATTCAGGAATTTAAGGCTAAGCACCCCGACGTAACTGTCATCAGCCTTCCTCAGAATGAACGAGGCAGGCACTTCGCCGACGCCGTCCCGATCCGCCTGAGCTATTATAAACATCAAAAAATGAATGAGCTGAAGGTGGTCTATCGCCTGAACTCGGACAAGGACTGGATTTTGGCCACTCCGATTCCTGATGAGCTGCCCTGATTTTTTCAGTACCTAGTCGGAACTCGTCAGAAAATAAAGGCTGTTCCGGAAAAGTCCGGGCAGGTTTTTGCACTCCGTGACCGTTTGCATAAGCCCGGATCGTTTAGGCAGGACGGTTGAAACCTGTGATTTTTCAGAGAATCTTGCGGAATTCAAAAAAAATGGATTTTCCCTCTTGTACGGGAAAATAATTCGTGTACCTTCATCCGCCTCTTAACGAGAAAAGATTGCGGGGTAGAGCAGTCCGGTAGCTCGTCAGGCTCATAACCTGAAGGTCATTGGTTCAAATCCAATCCCCGCTACCAACTTTGAAGGCCGACTGGAAACAGTCGGTCTTTTTTTTTGCCCGGAACGCTGGGGATGGTTACATTTAAACCTTCATTTTTTAGGAGAAAACGATGCCGGATATTCAGATTATGCCTTCCATTCTAGCTGCGGACTTTGGTCATTTGGCCGCTGGGTGCAAGCGCGCCGAGGAATCGGGTGCGGACCAGATTCATGTGGATGTGATGGACGGGGTCTTTGTTCCGAACATCAGTTTCGGGCCGGATGTGGTGAAAATGTCGGCGGCGAATGTATCGATTCCTCAGAACGTGCATCTCATGGTAAAGCGTCCGCAGGATCACCTGCAGGCTTTCATTGATGCGGGCTCGGATACGGTTCAGATTCATATTGAAGCTGATTGCCCGATTGTGGAAACGCTGGCGGCGATTCGCAAGGCGGGGAAACGCCCGGCCATTACCATCAACCCGGAAACGCCTGCCGAGAGCATTTTTCACTGTCTGGAAGAGCGGCTGGTGGATGAGGTGCTGGTGATGTCGGTACATCCGGGCTTCGGCGGCCAGAGCTATATTGCCGAAGTGGAGTCGAAGGTGGCGCAGATCCGCCGGATGGCGGACTGGGTGGATATTGCGATCGACGGCGGGATTGACGATAAAACCGTGCGCCGTGCAGCAGCGGTGGGCTGCAATCTGTTTGTGGCCGGTTCCTATCTCTATAAGCAGGAAGACATGGCCGCTGCCATTTCCGACCTTCGGAAACAGGCGAAGGAAAGCTACTGCTCAGCTATCTAATAACACACGCTAATCTTCAGGTTTATTCCTCGCAGAGCCGCAGAGATCGCAGAGAAAAGAACGACACGCTCCGCGACCTCCGCGACTCTGTGAGGAGTTTTATTTTTTGTTCCAGATGGTGAGGTCTTTCGGGGCTTCCGGGGATTGGAAGAAGCGGCTGGCGATGAGGCCGATTCCGAAGGCCACGAGGAATGAGATGGTGAAGTAGTTAATCTCATGCACTTCGGTGAACTTCTGAATCCAGACACTGGAAATCAGCGATGCGGCGAGGCCGACGAGCCAGCCTTTAAAGTTCCCTTTACGGGTCAGCACGCCCATCAGGAAGAGCGCCAGCACCGGCGCGCTGAACATGCCCATGAAGCTGAAAAAGGCTTTAAGGATTCCTTCAATCGTAGAAACGTAGAATGCCAGACCCGTGGCCAGGATGCCGAGTGCCACTGTGAGGATTCGTGCCAGCCGCACTTCGTTTTTAGCACCTTTAGTAAAATCATTGATGACCACAGTGGCGATGGAGTTGATGCCGGAATCCATGGATGACATGGCGGCGGCAAAGACGGCGGTGATGAGTAGTCCGGAAATGCCCTGCGGCAGATAGTGGATGATGTAGTAGGGCATGACCTTATCCGGTGAAATATCGGCCGGAAGTTCCAATGGTTGGAAAAAGGTGAAGAGTCCGAGTCCGATGAACATCAGCAGGGCGATGATGAAAAAGTCGGTGCAGGCATTGAAGGCGACGGACTTGATGGTTTTCTTCATGGAGCCGGTGGCCATGAGCCGCTGGACGGTGACCTGATCGGTTCCGTAGTCCTGCATCAGCTGGAAAAAGAAGGAGATGGCCACGGCCGGGCCGGTCATGGTGAAGAGGTTGAATTTCCAGTCGGCAATATGCAGGCGGCCGGTTTCCGCGGCAACGGCCATAATTTTCCCGGCGCCGCCTTCAATTCCGTTCGTCAGGCTGATCGCCACCCAGATGGCTCCGCCGATGAGGATGATGAACTGGATGGCATCGGTCCAGACCACGGCGGCGAGTCCGCCGAGGGCGGTGTAGGCCGTGGCGAGCAGGCCCATCATGCAGATGCAGATCCAGAGCGGAATGCCGGTGACGATCGACATGGCCATGGCCGGCGCATAGACCACGGTGCCGAGCCAGCCCAGTCGGGCGAGAATGAAGAGCCCGGCCACGCCATAGCGCGCGGACGGACCGAAGCGCTTCTGAATGTATTCGTAGGAGGTAGTGACCCGGAGCCGGTGATAGAGCGGATAGAACAGCAACAGGATGAACGGTGCCACGATCGGGCTCATGATGCAGACAATGATGAGCGCGATATTTTCGGAGTAGGCGGTGCCGGGCAGGCCGAGATAGGTGACGGCGCTGGTGAGCGAGGCATACATGCTCATGGCCACCGCAATCCACGGAAGCTTTCGCCCGCCGAGGAAAAACATCTCGGCGTCTTCCTGTTTCCGAGAGAAATAGAACCCGACGCCCAGCATGCCGGCGAGATAGATCGCCAGCACGGTGTAGTTGAGGGTGCCGAAGGTTATGTTTTCCATGATTTAAAGGTAGAGCGTGGCATCGCCGTCCACTGGCGGGTGCAGGGAGTCTTCGAGGATGATTCGAAGTTCACGGTCGGTGAGCTCAGTCGGATTGCCTTTCATGCTGCTGGCATTCCGGGCTTTCTCGATAATGGCCGGGAAGTCATCTTCGGTGATGCCGAATTCGGAGAGGCCCGGCACAAACATCTGCATGCAGATGCCTGCGAGACGTTCGAGGGCATCATCAATGGTGGCTGACGGGTTGTTCAGAATAATTCTGGAGGCCTCTTTGAATTTTTCCAGTCCCGGATTGCGGGAGTCTCTTTCTATCAGGGCCTGGTAGTTTATTCTGGCGGTGGCCGGAAGGAGGCTGGCGCAGACCATGCCGTGCGGAGCTTTAAACATGCCGCCGATGGGGCCGGCAAAGCCGTGAACGGCCCCGAGCCCGGCATTGGCGAGGGCCAGTCCGCCGCACAGACTGGCAAAGGCCATGTCGGTGCGGGCATTGATGTCTTCGGGATGGAGGTAGGCCCTATACAGCGAACGGGACACGCGCTTGAGGCCTTCGCGGCAGATGCCGTCGGTGAGGGCGTTGGCTTTATGGGAAATGAAGGCTTCGAGCAGTTGGACAAATGCGTCCAGACCGGTGCTTGCGGTGACTTCCGGCGACATGGTGAGGGTCAGTTCCGGATCTACCAGGGCGATAGATGGAAGCATTTTCGGGTGGCGCATGCTGACCTTGACCTGGTTTTCTTCGCATTTCAGCACGGCGTTGCGGGTGACTTCCGATCCGGTTCCGGCGGTGGTCGGAATGGCGATGCAGGGGGCGGGGTCTTCGGTGAGGGGATTGCCTTGGCCGATCACCTCGAGGTAGTTCATCACGTCATCGGTATTCGTGAGCAGGGCGGCCATGGCTTTGCCGGCATCGATGATGCTGCCGCCGCCGAAGGCAATCACGAAGTCGCACCCCAGCTCGCGGGCGCCGGCGGAAAGTTTGGAAATGCGCTCAACGGTCGGTTCGCCTTTAATGCTGAAGGCGGCGGGTTCAACCCCGCATGCTTTCAGCATGTTGAAGACCGGACCGATGCGTTCGGCGCTGGTGCCGGTCACGAGGGCTGCTTTTTTGCCCATCCCCTGAATCAGGTTCGGGAGTTCGGCCAGCTTGCCCGGGCCGAAAATGATACGTTGTGCGGTGGCAAATTCAAAAGTCATTAAAAAATCTCCAAAGGTTGGGGAAATAGATTAATCAGGGCGGATGCCTTGTCCAGAATCATTTTGACAATAGAGGCGGATGCGCTAAATTCCGACCTCTTTTGATTTTTAGCCGGAGGGCGTTATGCCGACCTATGATTATAAATGTAAAGATTGCGGCCATCACTTTGAGGCTTTTCACAGTATGTCTGCCGATCCGTTGACGGATTGTCCGGAATGCGAGGGGCAGGTGGAGCGGCAGATCGGAATGGGAGCGGGGGTTTTGTTCAAAGGCTCCGGTTTCTACGAGACCGATTACCGAAGTTCGGGGTATAAAAAGGACAAAGCGTCGGATAAACCCGCGAAATCGGCCCCGAAAAAGGATGAAAAGTCCGCTTCCAAAAAGGATGCGAAAAAGGCACAGTAGGCGGTCAATTGCGAATTTTGGTTGGGATGTCTTGTATAACTGTAAAACAAGGAAAATTGGACTATGAAGGATAAGAAGGAATTCTATACGCTGCTGACGGAACTGGATGGACAGCCGTTCTCGGAATATCAGCAGCTGGTCGGGGACTTCGATTTCACTCGCTATGTCATTAAATGTGCGGGCATTGATTTTGAATCTGAAGGCGCTGTTGCCCCGGTTTTCAGCATCCGCGTTCCTCAAACGATTGCTGAAATTCCTGAGTATCTTTTTGATACACCGGTTCGGCGTACCGCCATGGAGGACCTGCTGTTACGCCGCATGGCCGGCCGCATCGGCAACATTGCCAATTATGACGGGAGCGGTATTGCCCGCCGTCACGTCAGTGTTTCGGCTCCGAACCAGAAAATCCTTCCGCGTAACGCGCTGCAGCTGACTAAAGAATATATCGAAGTCCGCTTTACCATCACGTTGCCGACTCAGACCATTATTATCGATGGCGAACCGCTGGTTTCTATTGACGGAGCTATGGCTCAGCAGATTTTCTACGAAGATCTCCCGGAAGTGGTCAGCAACAGTCTGCTCTATTGTAATATTGATATCGCCGAGGCCGACGAGCATGTAAACAATATGGAAGATGCCGACCGTCTCCGCCAGCACCTGGGTGCCAGTGGTCAGGTGGCTTTTGTTGCTGACGGGGCCCTGGTTACCCGCGAGACCGGCAGCGATTTCCCGGACTACGAGCGTGTGACTCCGGTCGAAATGGATGCAGAACTCGTTGAAGAGGTTGAAGTGCCGCATACCGGAGCGGTTCGCGGTGTAGGCATTCCGAACGGCCTGACGCTGATTCTCGGCGAGTCCAACAGCGGACGCGTTGATTTGATGGATTCCATCTCGCAGGGCATCTATAACCACGTTCCCGGCGATGGCCGTGAGCATGTGGTTACGGTGGCCGATGCAGTTGCTGTGCGCTCGGAAGTGGGACGTTCCATTCAGCAGGTTGATATCTCGGCTTTTGCCACTTCACTTCCGGATGGAGGAAATCCTTCGTCCTACACGACTAAAGGAGCTGGTTCCTTCACTTCGCAGGCGGCTTCCACAGTTGAGGCGCTCGAGGCCGGAGCCCGTGTTCTGTTGTTCGATGAGCACAGTTCTTCGTCCACTTTCCTTTCGTCCGATACCCGCGTCAGCTCATTGCTCGGAGCCAGCAGTCGCAACACGCTGGCAGCCCGTGCCCGTCAGATGGTTGATGAGCTGGGTATTTCCATGATTGTGGCCGGCAGCAGCCTGATTGCTGAATTTATTCCGATTGCCGACAAAATTCTGAAGGTTGAAAATTTCTGCATCAGCGATATTACGGAAGAAGCCAAGGGGCTTGAAATTACACCGTCCACTCCAGTGAACGACAGTGTGAATCTTTCCACCATGCTCAGCCGCTCGCGCTGGATTATGCCGAGTTCCATTGATCCGAGCATTGGCCGTGAAGATCTCGTGATTGAGACTGATGATGCTGACTTCCTGCAGTTTGGTCGTTCGCTGGTTGATCTGGATGCCGTTCGTCAGATTGCAGATTCCGATCAGGCCCGTGCAATCGGTTTTGTGCTCTACTATGCGAAGCTTCGCTACATGGATGAAGGCTATCCGATGCGCGAAATCCTCGACCTCGTCGACCGCGATCTCTCCAATGAAGGTCTCAATGCCCTCGTTCGCGACATCCGCGGCGATCTGGCCCGTCCGCGTCGTTACGAAGTGGCTGCGGCGATCAACCGCCTGCCGGCCTTCCGTGTATCGCACGTAACGGAATAGTTCGGTCAAAGGTTGAAAGTCTGAAGGTCGGATGTCGCTTGCGGTGTTCGGCCTTTTCTTTTGTGGAGCTGATTGGATGAAATTAGTGGTGCAGCGCGTTAAGAGCGCTTCGGTGACTGTGGACGGAGAGACCATCTCCGAAATCGGGCAGGGGTTGCTGGTGCTTTGTGGCGTGGGACACGACGACACCGTGCACGATGCCCGTTTCCTCGCAAAGAAAACGTCCAACCTGCGGATCTTTGAAGATGCGGAAGGGAAGATGAATCTTTCCGTGCAGGAGGTTGGCGGCGAAATTTTATCGGTCAGCCAGTTCACGCTCTATGGCGACTGTAATAAGGGGAATCGGCCGAGTTTTATTGGTGCGGCCCGCCCGGAGCAGGGCGAGGCGCTTTTTAATGCCTATGTCCAGGCCTTGGAAAAACTCGGATTTGTTCCAAACACTGGAAGATTCGGGGCCGATATGAAGGTGGGCCTGCTCAACGACGGGCCCGTTACGCTGATGATGGAATCGACCGGACGGATTAAAGATTAAGAGCATTCGTTCTTCTGCAAGTGAAGCCATTCGTGTTTATTGGCGCTTACTATTTTTGAGGTGAAACTATGGCAAAACAGAAAACTACCGTTGGAACCATTAATAATGAAACGCTGGCTTATACCGCCGGCCGAGATGTAGAGCTGGATCATGCGTTGATCACGGTCGACTGCATCGGAACGGCCGCACACGTGACCATGCTCTCGAAAATGCCGGTTAAGCCGCAGTTGATTACCGAAGCGGAGCGCAGGCAGGTGATTGAGGGGCTCGTGGAGATTATCGGCCTGGCGCAGAGGAACAAATTTAAGATCAAACTGGCCGATCAGGATGTGCATCTGGCTGTTGAGCGCACGCTGACGAAAAAGCTGGGCGATCTCGGTAAAAAGATTCATACCTGCCGCAGTCGGAACGATCAGGTGGCCACGGACCTGCGCCTGTATGCCAAAGAGGAACTGCTCCAGACCCTGGAGGAGGCGGCTGCTTTGGCCGCTGCGCTTACAAGTTTTGGAAAAAAGCACGAGAAAGTTCCAATGGTTGGAAGAACGCATATGCAGCCAGGCATGCCGTCGAGTGTCGGTCTCTGGGCCACCGCGCATGCCGAAAGTCTGCTGGACGACTGCGTGTCGCTGGTCAACGCTTATGAACTGAACGATCAGTGTCCGCTTGGTTCGGCGGCATCCTATGGTGTTCCGCTGCCGATTGATCGCCAGCTGACTTCTGATCTGCTGGGCTTCAGCCGTCCCACCCACAACGTGCTCTATGCCAATAACGGCCGCGGTAAGATGGAAAATATTGTGCTTTCGGCCATGAGTCAGGTCATGCTGACGCTGTCGCGTCTTTCTCAGGATCTGATGATTTTCACGATGCCGGAATTTGACTACTTCCAGCTTCCGGCGGAATTTTGCACTGGCAGCTCAATTATGCCACAGAAGCAGAATCCGGATGTTTGTGAGCTGATGCGTGCCAAGGCTTCCCGTGTGAAGGCGGCCGAGCTGGGCGTGTATGATCTGATTAAAGGCTCGCCGACGGGATATAACCGCGACCTGCAGGATGCCAAAGAGCTCTTTATGGAAGGCATTGCCACCACGCGGGCCAGCCTGCGGATCATGGCACCCATGATTAAAGGCACGAAAGTGAACAAAAAGAAGCTGATCGATGGTTTTACGCCGGACGTCTTTGCAACCGACCGTGCGCTGGAGCTGGTGGGCGAGGGTATGCCGTTCCGCGATGCCTATCACTATATAAAGGAAAATCTCCACGAGTTGGAAAATATCGACCCAACTGAAGCGATTCTGCTCAAAACCCACATGGGCGCACCGCTCGGGCTTGACTGGGATTATTTCAAGGACCGCATCGCCGCTGTCAAAGAAACCGTCCGGGAAGAGCGCAAGAGCTTTAACCGCGCAGTGACCAGGCTGCTTGGAACGAAGTATCCGGTGGAGTGATACATGACGATTGAGGCGTGATTGCTCTTGTGGAGTTCCAGAGGTTGGAAATGTTTCCTCCGCCTCACGCCTCACGCCTCACGCCTCACGCCTCATTATAATCATGCAAATTATTCTTAATTTAACGTTTTGGCTGGGCATCATGGCGTTGGTGGATGGCTCGCTGGGACTGCTGTTTCTGGAGAAGTGGCAGAAAATGGTGAAGCAGTGGAATGTTCAGAAGGTGGCACTGATTGAGATCGCGATTGCCTGGTGTTTGCTCGCGGCCCATTATTTATTGGTGTATTTCGTACTTTAACCATACAGGCGGGGCTTTAAAAATGCGCTTTTTCCGGTATTCGGAAGATTGGCGCCCGGCGGGTGGAAATGAGGTTAATATCTTCCATTTGCCTGCTTGACTTATAACCCCCTGCTTTCTATGGTCTTCCGCTCTTTTGAATTCGAGATAGGAAAAGTGGTGGCCTTGCCAACTTCTTTTTCAGGATATTTTGTTGCCCGATAGTGTAATGGAAGCACATGTGACTTTGACTCATAGGGTCCAGGTTCGAACCCTGGTCGGGCAACCATATAAATAAAGATGACTAAATGAAGATTATTTCAGGAACAGGACACCGGGCATTGGCCGAGCGCATCGCAAAATCTGCGGGCGTTGAGCTGTGTGATGTCGACATCACACGGTTTCCGGATGGTGAAATCTTCGTCAAGATCGTGGAAAACGTTCGAGGCGATGATCTTTACATTGTCCAGTCTGTATCCATTGAACCGAATAACTACTTAATGGAACTCCTGATCATGATCGATGCCGCCAAGCGTGCATCGGCCGATCGCATTACTGCGGTACTGCCTTATTACGGGTACGCCCGGCAGGATCGTAAAGATCAGCCGCGAGTTCCGATTACCGCCAAACTGGTGGCTAAAATGCTGACGGCTGCGGGCGCTGACCGCATTCTTTGTGTGGATCTTCACGCACAGCAGATTCAAGGCTTTTTCGATATCCCGGTGGATCATCTCTATGGTTCGCCCGTCATCGTTAAATATCTGCGCGACCAGAATCTCGATGATCTCGTGGTAGTATCGCCGGATGCCGGCGGCCTGAAAATGGCGGATGCCTATTCCAAGCTGCTCGGAGCAGGAATTGCTCTGGTGGGCAAGCAGCGTAAGAGTGCGGAAGATGTTGAGGCCAATCATCTGGTCGGCGACGTTGAAGGCCGCAACACCCTTTTGGTTGATGATATGTCATCAACCGCCGGCACCTTGACCGCTGCGGCCAAGCTGCTTGAAAAAGCCGGAGCGAAATCAATTCGCGCTGCGGTCAGTCACTCGCTGCTCACGCAGAAGGGGATTGACCGTTTGGTAGACTCACCCATCACCGAACTTGTCACAACCGACACGGTGCCGCAGCGTGAGTGGCCAGACTTTAATGTAACTGTGTTGTCTGTGGCAGACACCTTGGCGGAAGCCATCTGTCGAATCCACAACGACCAATCCGTCAGCTCGCTGTTCCGGGTTGATAATTAGGAGAGAATCAATGGAAGATACAAAACTGATTGCAAAGAAAAGAGACCTCGAAGGTTCTTCAAATGCACGCCGTATGCGCAATGCAGGCGCTCTGCCGGGCGTACTGTACGGTGCCGATAAGGAACCGCTGTCTATCGAAGTGGGCGCTCATGAATTCGGGCTGATCCTTCATCACCATGCCAGCGAAAGCCTGATCATCGAGATTGAACTTGAAGGCGAAGGCGATATGTCTGTACTTGTTAAAGAAGTTCAGCACCACCCGGTGACCAGCGACCTGATCCACGTTGACTTCCAGCGCGTTGTTGCCGGACAGGCGATGTCTATGGATATCCAACTCGAGCTCGTTGGTGAAGCTGAAGGTGTGAAAGCCGGAGGAACGCTCGACCAGGTCATGCACTCCATCGGTGTTGAGTGTCTTCCTAAGGATGTGGTTGAAGCCATCGAAATCGACGTTTCCGATCTGGGAATCGGCGGTAACCTGCACGTTTCCGACCTCGGCATTGATTCCAAATTCAAACTGCTGGTTGATGAATCCTCAATCGTTTGTACGATTGCCGGACCGAAAGCTGAAACGGAAGATGATGAAGAAGGCGCATCTGCTGCCGGCGAGCCGGAAGTGATCACCGAAAAACCTGCTGAGTAATCAGTGGTTTCTTTTCCGGGAGGATTGTTTTGAAACTGGTCGTAGGGCTGGGGAATCCCGGAAAAGAGTACGAACGCACCCGCCACAATATTGGATTTCTCGTTGTGGACGAACTGGCCCGGCGCCGGAGCGTGGTACTCAAAAAAATGTTTTGGTTTCCGGCGCTGCAGGCGAAGTGCAGCTTCGGGGAACACGAAGTGCGGTTGGTAAAACCAACCACCTTCATGAACCGCAGTGGGAAGGCGGTCTGGGGTGCCATGAAAAAATGGCGCGTTCCGGCTGATTCCACTGTTGTGATTTACGACGATGTCGACGTTACATTCGGCGGCATCCGGGTTCGGGCCAAAGGTTCGGGCGGAAGCCATAACGGTATGAAGTCCATACTGGAGTGGTTGCAGACGAAGGGATTTCCCCGCGTGCGGGTTGGAATCGGGCCCAAGCCGGCCGATGCAGACATGATCGAGTTTGTATTGGGCGACTTTGCCGAGCAAGAGCATTTGAAGTTGGAAAAGGTTGTCGAACATGCCGCCGATGCGGTAGAAAGCATCTTTTCCGTTGGAACTGAGCGGACCATGAACGAGTTCAATCAGTTGCAGATAGGTTAAGTATAGGAGAATACCATTGAATACGTATGAAGGACTTTTCATTTTTCCGGAGGTTCTGGACGAAGAAGGACTCGACCAGGCAATCGGCCGTGTGAAAGAAGAACTCGAAAAACTGGGTGGCTCCATTGAAAGCACAGCCCGTATGGGAAAGAAGACCTTTGCTCGTCCGCTTAAAAAGCAGAGAGCCGGTCTTTATGTGGTCATCATGTTCAAACTCGAAGGCATCAAACTTGACGCCTTTAAAGCCCGTTTGAAACTGACCACGAATGTGTTCCGTCACCAGTTTGTTGAAGCCAGCGAAGTGGAAGCCGTTCAGGAGGCTTAAGCGATGGCCAGCTACAACCGGGTCCTCTTAATGGGAAATCTGACGCGTAATCCGGAAATCCGGTATACGCCGTCAGGCACAGCAGTTGCCGATCTGGGACTGGCCATTAATGAGAATTTTAAAAACAAGGCAGGTGAAATGGTTGAACAAACCTGCTTTGTGGATGTGGTCGTCTGGGGACGTCAGGCCGAAACTTCGGCTGAATTTCTCCAGAAGGGATCACCGGTATTTGTAGAAGGCCGACTTCAGTTGGACCAGTGGGAAAACCAGCAGGGCGAAAAACGGAGTAAGCTGCGCGTACGTGCGGACCGTGTTCAGTTCCTGGGGTCACCCGGTAAAGGTACGGAATTTTCGGCGGCACCCGCCGCATCCGCCCCGCAGGACGCTGCTCCGCAGCAATCTGCACCGCTTGCGGATGATGACGATGATGTGCCGTTTTAGAGAAAGAAGGATATAATAATGCGTCGTAGTAGAGATAGAGATGATTACAAGCGCGATCCAGAGCTCCTCCGCGGAGTTACCTCGATCGATTATAAAGATGCCGAGCTTCTCAAGAAGTTCATGACTGACCGTGGCAAAATTCTGCCCGGCCGCATCACGGGTGCTAATGCCCAGCAGCAGCGTCAGATCAAAAAAGCCATCCGCCGTGCACGTGTGATGGGTCTGGTTCGCTAGAAAAAGGAGTACGCACAATGGCTACTGAAGTTTTATTGATGGACCAGGTTGAAGGCCTGGGAATTGAAGGCGACATCGTGAAAGTTGCTGACGGCTATGCCCGCAACTTCCTGTTCCCCCGTGGAATTGCGTCTGAAGTGACCGAAGGCAAAAAGCGCCAGATCGAGAAGAAGCGTGCAGAACGCCTCGTACAGCTCGAAAAGGAAAAGTCTGCTGCTGAAGAGCTGCTCAAGAAGATCGAAGGATTCGAATGCACCATCTCCGCCAAGGTTGGAGAAACCGGCAAAATGTTCGGTTCGGTCACGGTTCCGCAGATCCTCGAAAAGCTGGCTGAGCAGGGCCTCGAGATTGACAAATCTAAAGTTGCGCTGGCAGCACCGCTGCACGAACTCGGTGTGTTTGATATTGCTATCAAACTGCATCCCGAGGTTACGGCAACCCTCAAGGTTTGGATCGTCGAAGAGAAATGATCCCTGGGGATCCATCCGGACTGAGAATCCCCCCGCACAGCGAAGAAGCCGAGCGGGGGGTTTTAGGTTCTATTCTATTGGATCCTTCCAGTTCCCTTGATAAATGTCTGGCAAAGCGCCTGGGGGCCGATTGTTTTTATGATCGGCGTCATCAGGAGCTTTATGAGCAGCTGGTTGATATGAACCAGGCCAACATTCCGATGGATGCAATTACCATCGGTGAATGGCTCAAAGATAAAAAGGCGCTCGATAAGGTCGGCGGCTACGACTACCTCGTTCAATTGCAGGACAGCACGCTGGTTCCTGCCCACGTTGAATTCTATTGCGATATCGTGATGGATAAGCGGTTGTACCGCGTTCTGATTGAACAATCAGCTGAAACCATTGATGCCGCATATAAAGGCGAAGACGATGCCAGCACCCTGGTAAGCGACGCCGAAGCCAATCTCTTTAAGCTCAGCGAACACGGTGCCGAGCAGATTCCCGATTGGAAAGAATCGATTCGAAACGCCTTTATTGAGGTGGAGAATACGGATCCCAATCAGCTGATTAACGGTGTCACCACCGGTTTTATGGGGCTGAATGAACGGCTCGGCGGTCTTGCGAAAACCGACATGATCGTACTGGCGGCCCGCCCGGCCATGGGTAAAACCTCGTTTGCATTGAACATTGCGGAAAATGCGGCGCTCGGCATTCACGGCGACGCCGTTCCTGTGGCTGTATTCAGTCTGGAAATGTCCCGCGAACAGCTGGCAAAACGTATGTTGTTCTGTAATGCCCGTTTGCCGATTCATCGGGCCAAGGGGCGGGGACTGACTCCCGACGAACATGCCAAGCTGACCGCTGCGGTGGACCGTTTGTCCCGCGCCGAGATTTATATTGATGATACGCCCGGTCTGGAAGCCGTCGAGCTGCGTTCCCGTGCCCGCCGGTTGAAAAGCCGCTATGGCATCGGCCTGATCGTGATCGACTATCTTCAGTTGATGAACTATTCCAAATTCGCGAAGGATGGCCGTCAGCGTGAAACCATGGCCATTTCCGGAGCGGTGAAAGCCATGGCCAAAGAGCTTGAGGTCCCCGTGATCGTTCTTTCTCAGCTCAGTCGTGCGGCGGAGAGTACCGGGGATAACATCCCGAAGCTTTCGCACCTTCGCGACTCCGGTGCCATTGAGCAGGATGCCGATATGGTCTGGCTGCTGTACCGTCCGAGTTATTATGAAAAGGGTGATCAGCGTAATACCGACAATCTGGCGGTGCTCGACGTGGCAAAATTCCGCCACGGAGCCACGGGCGAGGTGAAGCTGTCGTTTATTCGTGAATACACCCGCTTTGAAGACCGCACGGAAATGGAAGATGATTTTTCCCCGGTAGATGGATAAGATCCAACCTTTGGAATGTTAATGAATAAAGCGCTAACCATTTTTTCCGCACTCATACTCGCTGCTGCGGTTCAGGCCGAGCAGATTAAAGATATTCGCATTGTCAATCAGACGGGCGAGTCGTACGACATCAGTTCGGTTGCTGCATTCACCTCTTTTCAGGTCGGTGAACAGGTCCCGGACCGGGAAACCATTCTTTCATCGATTGCTGTCGACGTGAATCGTATGCGCGAGTCTGGCCGCTACTCCTATGTGAATGCGCGCATGGATGTTGCCGGTGATGGTGTGGTACTGGTTTATACCGTGGTCTCCAAACATCGGCTGAGGCGGATCGCCATTGTCGGCGGTAAAAAAAGCGGTCGGAAGATCAAGAAAAAGAGTGAGCTTGAAATCGGTCAGTTTGCCGACGATTCCACCTTTGAAATGGCATCTGCCAAAATTAAAGAAGCCTACCGCGACTACTGGTATCCCGACGTAAAGGTCACCTGGACGTCCAAGACCAACGATGAACTGGGTACCATCGATGTCGCCTTCCGGGTTGATGAAGGCCCCAAGATGGGCATTAAGCACATAGAATTTCACGGCAATGACATCGTCGAAGACAAAAAACTCCGCAAGCTGATCCAGCAAAAGGAGAAGAGATGGTGGTCCTTCATCACGGGTTCGGGTAAATACAAAGACGAAATGGTGGATGCCGATGTGTATGCACTGAAGACCTTTTACATGAATAACGGTTTTCTGGACGTCCAGGTCTCTGACCCTGAGCTGGACGACACCAAGCCGAAAAAATCCCGACTGATTTTCAATATTACCGAAGGTCAGCGCTATCGTATCGGTAAGGTTTCCATAACCGGTATGGAAAACTATAGCGAAGGGGAGCTCCGCAGAGGCATTCGCCTGCGCAGCGGGAATATTGCATCGGTTGAAAATGCCGACGCCGGCAGCGAGGCCATCCGGGCCTATTATGGAAACCGCGGCTATGTTCGAACGGTGGTGCGGCCTATTTATGACGCAAACGCCGAAACCGGTATTGTGAATATCACCTATGATATAACCGAGGGAACCATCGGCTATATCCAGGCGGTAAACATCAACGGCAACGAGCGCACTCTTGATAAAGTGATTCGCCGGGAACTGGTCATGTATCCCGGAGAAAAATATAACCGGAGCCGGGTCAGAACTTCCGAGAACCGCCTGCGCAACCTCAACTTTTTTGAAATCGTCACGATTAACCCCGAGTCCACCGGCGAGGGCGACAAATACGACATGAATGTCCAGGTGAAGGAAAAGCCTACCGGACAGTTCTCGGCCGGTGTTGGCTTCTCCAGTGTTGATTCGCTCGTGGGCTATGTTGAGTTGTCGCAAGGAAACTTTAACTGGAAAACGTGGCCGCCGATCGGAGCCGGCCAGAAGTTTAAAGTCCGGGCCCAGCTCGGAACACAACGTAACGATCTGGAAATCTCCTTTGTGGAACCGTGGTTCCTCGACCGCCAGCTTTCGTTCGGTATCGACCTGTTTCATCGCGAGGCGCGCTACTTCTCCGATTCCTACGATCAGCAGAACGATGGCGCCCGTCTTTCGCTGGGCAAGCCGCTCTCTCGCTTTACCAGAGGGAACCTGGCCTATACGCTCGAACAGTTCCGTGTAATGGATGTCGCCGATTCTGCATCACAGGCGATTAAGGATGAAGAAGGCAAACGACTCAAGAGCGGTCTGGAATATACCTGGACCTTCGACTCGCGCGACCGGTTCTTCAATCCGACTCGCGGAAATAAAACCACCGTTTCCCCCTATGTAGCCGGTGGTGCTCTGGGCGGTGAAACCGATCTGTACGGGGTGCGTATCCGTTCAACCCAGCACTGGGCTTTGATTTGGAATATGATCTTCAATCTGCGGGGACAGCTGGAATCAGTTGAAGCCTTCGGCGATAGCAAAGCGAATGCCGGAAGCTATGGCGAAGGGGTACCGATTTTCGACCGCCTCTTCCTGGGAGGCTCCTATACCTTGCGCGGCTTTGAATATCGCGATGTCGGCCCCACCGACCCGACCAGCGAGGATCCCGTTGGGGGTAACAGTTCCGCATTTGTGACGGCCGAGCTGACGTATCCGATCTGGAATAAGATTCGTGGTGCCGTGTTCTACGACTGGGGTTTTGTGAATGTTGATTCCTGGGATTTCGACGCTCAGAATTATCATGATGACTGGGGCATCGGGCTGCGCTTCGACCTGCCCGGATTCCCGCTCCACCTCGACTATGCCTGGCCGATTACGTACGACGAGCGCTATCTCGATGATAAAGGGCGCTTCAACTTCCTGATCGGGCATACCTTCTAAGGGTTTCATAAAACCTGATTACAGTTTCATGAGTCCTGATTGCTGAGTAAAAGTCGGCAAGGTATAGTGTCTATTCAGGAGTAACTTATGAAGACGACAAGATATCTTGCGCCGCATCTATACACGGCCGATCCACATGCCCATGTGTTTAACGGTAAATTATATATTTATCCGTCACATGACATTGATGCGGGGATCCCGGAAAACGACAACGGCGATCATTTCGCCATGCGCGATTACCACATTTTCTCGATGGATGATATCGATGGGGAAGTTACGGACCACGGTGTCGCGCTCGATGTGAAGGATATTCCCTGGGCGGGCCGGCAGTTGTGGGATTGCGATTGCGCCTGTAAGGACGGGAAATACTACTTATACTTTCCTCTGAAAGATCGCGCTGATATTTTTCGTATTGGCGTAGCCATTAGCGATAAACCCGAAGGGCCATTTGTTCCGCAGGAATCTCCAATCCCTGGAAGTTATTCAATCGACCCCTGTGTATTCTGCGATGACGACGGAGCGCACTATATGTACTTCGGGGGCATCTGGGGCGGACAGTTGCAGTCCTATCGGGACAATCAAGTTGTTGAGCAAGGTTCGGAGCCTCCTGATGACGAACCGGCATTATCCGCGCGCGTGGTAAAACTCGGTGAGGATATGCTCCAGTTTGCTGAAGCTCCGCGGGCAGTCATTCTCCTGGATGAACAGGGAGAGGAGCTGAAGGCAGGGGACCATGACCGTCGTTTTTTTGAAGCGGCGTGGATGCATAAATACCAAGGCAGGTATTATTTTTCATACTCCACCGGGAACACCCGGAAAATTTGTTATGCAGTGGGGGATAGCCCATACGGACCGTTTATTTACGAGGGGGTCATTCTGACCCCGGTAGTGGGATGGACCACGCACCATTCGATTGCGGAGTTTAAAGGAAAGTGGTATCTGTTTCATCATGACAGCGTTCCCTCGGGAGGGAAGACCTGGCTGCGCAGTATGAAAGTCTGCGAGTTGAAATACAACGAGGACGGAACAATCTGCACCATGGATGGCGGGGGTGAAATGGAATCCTTGGATGTGCATGATCCAGCGGAAGCATAAGGGGTACTATGGCACATTTTCATCAGAAACTATCATTCCGAGAAAAAGCAGGCTATAGCCTCGGCGACGGGGCCGCCAATCTGGTGTTCCAGGTGCTGATGGCCTATCAGTTCATGTTCTTTACAACGATCATGGGGCTGAGCCCCAAGGCGGCGGGGCTCTTGTTCCTGATCGGACGTTTCTTCGATGCTTTTACTGACCCGGCCATGGGGTTTGTTGCCGACCGCACGAAGCACAGGTGGGGGCGCTTCCGGCCCTGGCTGATTTGGTCGGCCCTGCCGTTTGCCGCCATATTCTGGCTGACCTTCACCAGTCCGGGGTGGGCACCCACTGCCCAGATGGTCTATGCCTACCTGATGTATTTTCTGCTGATGGCGGTCTATACCGTGAACAATGTACCCTACTGTGCGCTGAACGGGGTCATGACCGGCGATGTGGATGAACGCACCAGCCTGTCTACGTATCGTTTTGTTACGGTGACCATTATTTCGTTCATCGTTCAGGGGATGACCCTGCCGTTGGTGGATAAATTCGGGCAGGGCGACGATGCCAGAGGCTGGTCGATCACGATGGGCATTTTTGCAGTTGTGACCATCTTCCTCTTCGTAATCTGCTTTTTCACGGTAAAGGAACGGGTGGAGCCCGACCCGGAGCAGCAGTCGTCTGCAAAGCAGGACATGCTCGATACGTTTAAGAACCGCCCGTGGGTCATTCTTTTCAGTGCCACATTAATGATTTTTATTATGCTGGTGGTTCGTGGCGGATCCATACCGATTTTCATAGAACGCTTTGCCGATCAGCAGGCGTTGGCCGACTTTATTGGAGGCCTGGGACTTCAGTCGGTAGACGGCGTTGCTCCATCCGACTTCGGGAAATTTCTGAATGCCTTCGGTTATCTGCTCAAGCCGGATCACTCCAATGTACCCAGTGTGGCCTACGGAATCATGGGCATGCTGGGCACTTTTACCATGTTCCTCGGCGTGCTGAGTTCTAAACCGCTCTCAAAGCTCTTCGGGAAGCGGATGGTCTTTGTAGGATCGCTGGTGGTGACTGCATTCGTAACTCTGTGGCTGTTCTATATTCCTGCCTCGAATGTCCGCGCCATGCTGTGGCAAAGTGCCTTGTGGGGACTGGCGTACGGGCCGACCGTGCCCTTGTTATGGTCCATGATTGCCGATTCGGCCGACTATTCGGAATGGAAGACGGGGCGCCGGGCGACCGGATTCGTTTTTGCCGGCGTGGTCTTTGCGCTCAAGTTCGGCCTCGGTGTCGGCGGTTTTATCCAGGGTATGATTCTTTCGGGATATGGCTATGAAGGCGGTGCAGAACTGACAGAGCGGGCCATTACAGGAGTGCGTGTTGCTTCGTCCGTCGCACCGGCTTTGTTCATTGTCGCGGCGGTTGCCATTCTGCTGTTCTACCCGATCTCCAAAGAACTGAATTATAAGATTGGCGACGAGCTGGCCCAGCGCCGGAAAAGCAGGGAAAGCTGATCGTGCTGCGTCACATCCTCATGGCTTGTTTGGCGGTTGCTTTGTCGGCAAGTGGTGCTGCTCCGGTTGTCACCGGGCTCGATCTGCTCGATGCTGATACGGGCGGACTGATTGCGCCTTTGCAGAACAACGACACGCTCGATCTCAACGTGCTCGGGCAACGGGCCTTTCGGATTCGCGCCAACCTCAGTGGGTCGGGCAGCGTGCATTTTCAGGTAAGCGGCATCGAGTATGCCGTCAACGGCGCACCCTATATCATGGGAGCCGACTGGTTGCCAGCGCCCGGCACCTACACCATCACTGCCACCCCGTGGGAGGGGGCCGATGCAACGGGAGAGCAGGGCACCGAATGGTCGATTACGGTTGCGGTGGTGGATGCGCTCGAACACCGCATGCGCCCCGTCCGCATACAGTCGACTGTACCCCATGCCGCAGTGCAGCTCCGCATGCTCCGGCATGCGTTCCCGTTCGGCTCGATGACCAAGGAAACCAGCAGTTTTGGAATCAGCCAAACCGATTCGCCCGACGAAATCACTTACCGCGAAACCTTTCATTCCAACTTTAACTCTTCGGTCGCGGGCAACGCCATGAAGTGGTACACGCAGCAGCCGGACTGGTGGAACCAGTCGCCGCACAACACCGGATACAGCACCCCCGGAAACTATCGGTATGACCAGGCCGACGACTGGCTCGACTATCACGAATCGGTGGGCATCCCGGTGCGCGGGCATACCCTTTTCTGGGGAGCGGGCGGCGGCGGGCCGGATCCGCTGAACCAGATGAAAGATCCAAACTGGGTGGAGGCGCTGGGCACCAACGCGCTGTATTGGATGGAGCAGCGGGTCTCCGGCATTGTATCGCGCTATGCCGGGCGCATCGACGAGTGGGACTTTAACAACGAGCTGTGGCACGGCGACTGGTATCGCAACACATTCGGCAGCACCATCACCAAACAGATGGCCGACTGGGCGGTGGCCGCCAATCCGGATATTAAACTTTGGTTCAACGAATACGGCATGCTCAACAATTCCAATAATGCCGCGGCATTTCTCGCACACTTGCAAACGTTGCAGGGCGAAGGTGTTCAAATCGACGGCGTTGGGGTGCAGGGCCATTTCGGGTCGGCACCAAACACGGCCACCGTAAAAGCTTCTCTTGATATCCTCGATGAGTTGGGGTTGCCGATCAAGGTCACCGAATTCGACTGCGGATCGACCAATATGACAGAGACCCAGATGGCCGATGGACTGGAAACCGTCTATCGAACCGCCTTTGAGCATCAGGCAGTGGAAGGCATTATTATGTGGGGCTTTTGGGAATCCAACCATTGGAAGCCCGAACGGGCGCTCTGGAAAGCCGACTGGACGCCGACCGAGCAGGCCCACCGCTACCGCGAGCTTGTTTACGATGAATGGTGGTCCGATGCCGACCTGCTGGTAGATCAAAACGGGCAACTTCCGTTCAACCTCTTTGCCGGCGATTTTGAAATCACCATTAACGGTAAGACGTTCACCAACTCCATTGCCGCCGGCAGCGGCACGCTGAACTTTGCGTACGATGGAACCAACCTGATGATGCATGTTCCGCCGGCAGTTGAGCTGACTGCGCCGGCGAACGGAACCTCTTTTGTTTCCGGTCAGCCGATTGAACTGACGGCCGATGCCTCCAGTGGTACCGCTTCGGTTGCCAAGGTCGAGTTTTATGCCGACAACCAGTTGCTTAAAACGGATGCCGTGGCGCCATACACCGCGGTCTGGTACGATGCTTCAGCCGGCAGTTATGCACTGACCGCGGTGGCAACCGATACCTTCGGTTTCTCCAATCAAAGCGCACCCGTCCATATTTCCGTGGCTTCAGGAAACGGTAATCTGGTCGACAATCCCGGGTTCGAATTCGGAACCACCAACTGGTCGGGCCACGGCGGCCATTCCATTGGAACTATGTCGGCGCCGGTCTATTCGGGAAGCAGCGCCGGTCGGGCATTCGATCGGAACAACACATACGATGGCCTCTCCCAGACACTCACCGACGAACTGATCGTCGGGCGATCCTATGTCTTTGCGTGTCAGGCGCGGCTCAGCGAAAGCAACGACACCGGCCGAATCACCGTCAAGACCAGCTATTTGACCAACAGTCCTACCTACCAGAATGTTGCATCCGCTTTGCTGGATGATACCGGTTGGGCGCGCGTTCAGGGCGAATACACGTTTAATCCCGATCCATTGCACACCGTGACGGAAGTGCGCTTCTACATTGCCGGTGTGCAACCGCCCGTCGAGATCTTTGTTGACGACATGTTCTGTGCCGAAACTACACTGGCAACCATCGATTACGACATGGACGGTATGCCCGATCAGTGGGAGGAAACCCATTTCGGCAGCATTAATGCCGCCAACGGCGGTGCATTCGAGGACTGGGATAGCGATGGCATCGGGAACCGCGATGAATACCGCTCCGGCACGGTCCCGGCCGATGCGAATTCGCGGCTCGCCATTATTTCGCTTCAGCTCGATGCCGCCCGGATGGATATAGGCTGGCACTCGGTATCCGGGAAAACCTATCGCATCATGACCTCAACGAATCTGCTTTCCAATGATTGGAAACTGGAGGCCGAGGGGCTTCCAGCCCTTGGAACCGAATCCTCCGCCTCGTTGGGAACCGACGCTTCTGTTCAGTTCATAAAGATCGAGCTGGACGAGTAAGCCGTTTTCCAAACCTTTGAACCCTATTGGATTCGTTGTTGCCGTTTCATTTTCCGGTATTTCCCGGGCGTTGTGTCGAATGCCGCGCGAAAGCTGTTGATGAGCGTGTCGACGGAATAAAATCCGCAGTTTTCCGCGATATCCTCCAGCTTGGCTTCGGTGCAACTGAGCAAGTGAGCAACAGACTGAATACGCTGGTGACGAATTTCCTGACCTGGTGAGCGGGTGTAGTTGGCCGCAAATGCCTTTTGTAAGCCCTGCTGAGTCACGCCCATGGCCGCGGCGACATCGGTTGCCTGTATACCGGTATGAAAATTATTCTGAATCCAATGCAGTGCCTCCGAAACCAGCGGATTACGAACGGCATAACAATCGGTGCTTCGTCGCACAACCACTTCTTTGGGCGAATGGCGAATGAGTTCAGGTTTGGTTTTTATAGGGGGTTGTTCGAGTATATTCCGTAACACGTTGGCTGCCTTCCGGCCCAGCCCCTCTTGGTCGCTGTCGATACTGCTGAGTCCGACAGAAAGTCCTGCGTTAATCAGATCATCATTATCCACGCCCAGGATGGCGATGTTTTCGGGAACGCGGAGTTCATGCTGAAGGCAAATCGAGATCAGTTCAGCGGCTATAACATCTGTGTAGGCAAAGAATCCCAGCGAAAGCTCTTCAAGGCGGTGGCTGCGTTGATTGGCAATATTTTCCAACTCCTGGATAACGGACAACTGCATGTTTTCCGATGTTTGGAGAACGGTCACGGAGCCGCCATCTTCGTCCATAAACTCCTTCAGGGCATCGAGCCTTTCCTGGTACATACGGATATTTCCCGGACCCAGCACGACTACTTCGCGATAGCCATGGTCACGAAAGTGCTCAGCCGCCATTCGACCGATTTCCCGATTATCGGTAACGACGCGTGGAATCGGCAGCTTGTGTTCTCCGAGTCCAAGGTCGACGAGCGGGATTTTATGCGTGCGGAAATATTCCAGCGTATCGGTGCATTGGAGCAGGGCAATACACCCATCGCCTTTCCACTCTTTCAGGAAGCCTTCGTTGGTGACGGGATCTTTGGGGCAGTTGAGCTGCCATCCGGCTTCCCTGGCAACCTGCGCCACCCCGCGATGAATGCGATAGTCGTACCATTCGAGCAAAAGCATGATGTGTTTGCGTTTAATCATAAGGTTTCATGAACTCCGATTTTACGCGTTAATAAACGTATTATTGAGCGCTGTCAATTATTCCAATCATTGGAAGTTAAGGTTTCATTATATCCGATTATCGATTCGGTAGTAGGGATTGATAGTATTCCATTCTGCTTTATTGTGGATTACAGCTAGTGCAAGGAGTATTGCCTGCAACTTCCAGTCGGGAAGGTTGATGGCAAAAACTGTAATCGGGGGAATGAAATGAAAAAAAGGTTAACTTTAACTATAGTAACCCTGTTGGTTGCCGGAACGTATGGCGCAGTGCTTGAAGATTGGCAGTTCAACGATGACCCCGCGAAAAGTCTCAACGCTGTTACCAACGCTGGAACGGTCGGCACGTCGTGGAACTATGGCGGACCTCAAGCGTGGAAAGGTAGTCTCCGGCTTGGTGACAACCAGTATTACAAATATCAAGTGAACGCTGGCGACACCTATAGAACGGCTGCCTTCGCATCACCTGTTACAACCGGTCAGGTTACCTTCCAGTTTGTGGTCGCCGATTGGGATCTCGCGGGTACAAATGGTTTTGGAACCGCCGATAACGGGATCAAGATTCAAGTGGGGAACGCCACAGAAGGGCGTATGGCGCTGGACTTTGAAGCCGCCTCTTCCAACGATATCCGAGTTGCTTCCCAGAGCGGCGGTTTGGGCGGATCGTACGTCGAGAATACGCTAGGTGACTTGAACTTGACGAATGCCGCGCCGGTTGCGATCCAGCTCCTGGTCGATCTCGATACCGGTCTTTGGTCTACCCGGGTCGATGCAGGCGCCGGCTGGGTAGATCTGACTACCGACGGCACGGGAATGACCTCAATCGACGAAATTAAACTCATTATCCAAGGCGGGGCTTCTGGCTGGGAACATGGTGGTGTCGGCGGCACGGCAACGGAATACCTCAATATTGATTCGATGACCTTAACCGAGGGCGTGCCGGTTCCCGACCCTGTGTCCATTGTGCAGACCTTGACGGCCAGCAATGGCAATGGGAGCGGCGGAACGAATTTTGTAGATATCGGCACGTTTGCGAATGCTCAAGCGGGTGATTATGTGGCCATCATGATGGCCGCAAATAATGGCAATACGGTCGGCGACGATATGATGTTTGCAGGTACGGCCACGCTGGATACCGTAGACGTCATTGATAATGTCCAAGCCAATGCCTGGTATGCTGAAGTTCTTGCTGACGGCACGGTTTCCATAAGTATTACCAACTATTCCAGCTATAGCGTGTTCGCGGCCTATCTGGTGCGGCCTGCCGATGCGGGGCTGGGGCTGGATGTTCAATCGCAGATCGTGCCCTCGGGATCCACCCCTCCGACCAACATCTATACCTTTGCAAGCGCTTCAGCGGGGCTCTATTTTGAGGCAAAAGGGTCGTACAATACCGGTGCAGGTCTGCCGGAGGATCCGGATGCGATTATTGTTCAGAACCAATACAATCAAGGTACCCGCGTGATAGCTCGGGGTGCCTTTGAAAATGTTACGGCGGTGACGAATTCATGGACGTCTCTGAGTAGTGCGCGGCTGACCGGCCTTGCGTTTACTCAGGTTGCGGCTCCGCTGTCCACTCCAGAAGGGTTATGGAACGAGTGGCTGGATGCTTATAGTGCAGGAATGGGTGCCGAGACCAATCTGCAGGACGATGCCGACGACGATCTGTTGGATAATCTGAGCGAATACGCCTTTGGTGGTGAGCCCGATAATGCGCTTAGCCAAGGCAATACACCGGTTCAGTCGCAAGCGATAGATGGCGGCACGAACTATATCGAATATGTATATTATGAGCGCGACGATGCGAGTGACCGTGGTCTGAGTTCGATGATCGAAGTGGGTACCGATCTGGTTATGACCAACTGGGCTGACGGCAGTTCTTATGAAGTCGGCAGCGGGGCCTCCGGCACCGCGGGCTACCAGGCGGTGACCAACCGGGTTCCGATCGATGCGGAAATACAGAAATTCATCCGCCTGCAGATCGAGTTCACGCCGTAGATTCCGCTTTCTGATTAGCACTAATGCTGAAGTGTGAAATATGTCCCGTCAAGGCGGGGCATATTTTGTTGAAGTGAATATGGAAATATGAATATGAAAAGGTGCTTATTCAGTTTAATGGTGATCAGTGCGGTAAGCGCATTTGCCCTCGAACCTTACGAGCCCGTGCTGGCCGTTGATTTTGACAAGGCCATGATCTTCGGAGCCAAATATACCGGCGGAAACTTTACGCTCAACACGTCTACTCCGGTTCTCGGGACCGACAAATATACCGGCCAGCCTTTTTATGCCGGGTGTGAAGAGGCCGACCATTCGGGGACACAGGTAAATACAGCGGGTACGCAGACGTATCAAGACAGCGGAATCAAACTGCAATGGAATAATCCGGATACTGCTGTCGTTGGTGATAAGGTCACGGGCGTGTATGTGTGGAAGAAAGAGGACTTCGCAAACGGCGCGAATGAAGGCCTGGTCCTGATGGTTGCAAGCAATGACACGCTCTCGGCCAGCGTCGACTTTGATTTGAAGAATAACCTCTCAGAGGGGAATTTTCGATGGCTGATCAAAGATGATGGGCAGTATTACCTCAGTGCGCCGATCACCTACACGTCTGACAGCTCGGGGTCGAAGACACTCACGGCTCAGGCGTTGGATCTGACGTGGTATTCCTATGATCCGAACACCTCGGTTTCGGCGGTCTCCAGCGCGGCCTCGCCGACGCTGCAGCATATTGAAGCGCTGGGTTTTCAGATGGATGCGACCTTTTCGGTCAATGACGGCTCGAGATACTTTGGTGTTAAGGTGGCTTCGTTTTCTGCCCATGCGGCGGTGGCGGAAGAGGACATTTCCCCCGAATCAGGAACCGTGATTGATGCCGGACTGAGACATCAGAAGATCGAAGGGTTTGGTGCCGCGATCGCATGGTACGCGAGCCTGGTGCCCAAGAGCATCTATGCTGATGAGCTGACCGACCTGTTGTTTCGTGATCTGGGTCTCGATATGCTCCGCATCCAGAATGTATATGAATTGGATAACTATGAAAACGCGTCCAGCCAAGCGATCAATATGGTTAACATGGGCGAGGCGTCATTGGGACGTTCTTTGAAGATATTGATGACAGCCTGGACCCCTCCGGCCAGACTGAAAAGTAATACTTCTCAAGCGGGAACAGCTCCAGCGACGCTGGACTCAGATGCCAACGGCTATCGCTATGCCGATTATGCAAGCTGGTGGGCCGACAGTGTGGATTATTATACCTCACTAGGCGTGAACATCGATTATCTCAGTATTCAGAACGAACCCAATTGGCATCCGGACTACAGCGGCTGTGCAATGGATCCGATCGAAAACGAAACTCATGCAGGCTACGGGAAAGCGTTCGAAGCCGTTTGGAAAGAACTCGCCCTGCGCAAGGGGACACAGGGGATGCCTAAGATGATCGGGCCGGAAACGATCGGAATCAATAAGGCGGATGAATATATTGATGGCCTGCCTCAACCCTCACATGCGTATGCCTATGCAACGCACTATTATCAAAACGGTGTGGGAGAAAGCCCCGATGATTTGAATGTGGAGATGCAACAGCTCAACGATGGCTATGGGTACAAGCCGCTGTTCCAAACCGAGTTTTCTGTTTTAAGTGAAAATACAAACTCGGTGATTGCCCGCAAACTCAATCTGGCCCGCCTCATTTATAATGGACTCACGCTCGAAGAGCTGTCCGCCTATTTCTACTGGGCGCTATATTGGGTCGACAACGGTTCCGGGGGAAATGCGCTCATCAACATTCCGTCCGACCCAAGCGCCTCTTACACGATCAATCCCGAATATTATGCGTTTAAGCACTACTCCGCCTTTGTTCATGATGGGTGGCGGCGCTTGGATGTTTCCACGACAAATTCGTTGTTGATTTCGGCGTTTACCAGTCCGGATCAGGACAAGATGAGCGTGATCGTGGTGAACAGCGGAACTGCAGCGGAGAATCTCGATCTGACGTTTTCGAATGGTACGGTGACGGCCGGGTCGATTTATCGGTCCACAGACGTGCTCGACTGCGAGCTGATCGGCACCTACACGAACGGATCTTCCCTGTCGATGCCTGCCCAGTCGATCACCACGCTTTCGCTATCCACCGTTCCGCCGGTTGTTCCGGAAAATCCGAATATTCTGATGATTGCGGTTGATGATCTGCTACCGCAGCTGCGCTCCTACGGGGCGGCGCAGATGATCACTCCGAATCTTGATCAACTCGCATCCGATGGCTATCAGTTTAACCGCGCGCATGTTCAGCAGGCGGTCTGCGGACCGTCCCGCGCCAGCATCATGACCGGGCTGCGGCCGGATACGACACTGGCTTATCAATATAACAGCAACTTCCGGGACACCATCCCCTGGGCCTACACGATGCCGATGGTCCTCAGTCAGCAGGGATATCACTCGGTGGGAATCGGTAAGATTTATCATGTCATCAACGGCGAGAACGATGAGCTCTCGTGGGACGAAACCTGGCGTGGGGGAAGCGGAACCTACGGCTCCACCGGCGGCGTCGCGTATGAACGTTCGAGCGCCAGCGATAATTCGCTGCGGGACGGCGCGGTTACCACTGCCGCGGTTGCAAAGCTGGCCCAACTGAAAAACCAGCAACCCTTTTTCTACGGGGTTGGGTTTGTGCGCCCGCACCTTCCGTTTGTCGCCCCCTCGGCCTATTGGGATCTCTACGACCCTGCCGATCTGGAACTTCCAACCACCGATTCACACGCGATCAATTCGTCGAGCTATGCCTATACAAGCTGGTCGGAATTGCGCTCCTACACCGGCATCCCGGCATCCGGGCCCGTCAGTGCCGAGCAGGAGCAGAATCTAATCCACGGCTATTATGCCTGTGTCTCGTATGTTGATGCACAGATCGGCCGCCTGATGGATGCGCTGGAAGATCAGGGCCTGGCGGAAAACACCATTGTCGTCGTATGGGGGGATCACGGATGGCATCTGGGCGATCACGGCCAGTGGTGTAAGCACACCAACTTTGAACGGGCCACGCACATTCCGCTGATTGTCAAAGTGCCGTGGATGCCGGGGGCTAGCCAGGTGGATGCGCTGGTCGAGGCGCTGGACATCTATCCGACGCTCATGGATCTCTGCGAGGTAGAACCGCCGGATCATCTGCAGGGCGAAAGTTTTCGGCCGTTGCTGGAAAATCCGGCCGCGATCGGCAATGGGGAGGCGGTCAGTCAGTATCCGCGCTACAATAACATCATGGGATACGCCCTGCGTACCGACCGCTATCGCTATATAGAGTGGCGCCCCGCCGGTTCGGACACCCCGGCCGATGTTGAACTCTACGACCACTTTCTCGACCCCGGCGAAGACACCAATGTGGTGGCATCGACCGATTCGGTCCTTGTCGCCGCGCTATCCGCACAGCTGGCGCCTTACGTCGGCGATGCCTACAAAGCCGGCGGGGCCGGCACTGCCGAGTCCTTTGCCGACGTTCTGGCGAACGCGGGGCTGATGGGGGAAGACGCGCTCGTTTATGCGGATGCGGACGGGGATGGTCTAAACAACTTGTTTGAATATGCCAATAACATGGATATGACCACCAACGACTATCATGTGCTGGTTCCAACCATTGGAACGTCCGGACTGCCGACCTATCAGATTGGAATCATCAACAGCTTCCAGGCATTGGAACTTGAATATCTGCGCCGGCGCGACGCAAGCGAACTGCAATATGTCGCCGAGTTTTCCGGCAATCTGGTTTCCAATGTTTGGAACTCCGGTTCATCCGAAAGCGTGAAGTCCATCGACTCCGACTGGGAGCGGATAATCGTTCAGGACTCGGAAACCACCGAAACCACCACCAACCGATTCGGGCGGGTGCGAATTCTGTTCAACCCATAAACTTAAAGTCTGTTCAAAAAGTCCGCAATGCTCAGGTGTGTGACATTGCGCGTGAGCGGTATGGATTGATCTGTGATGGATACCAGTCCGCCGTTTTCTGAATTCCCCTGTTCCAGCTGGGTAATGAAACGCTCAAGGGGGGCGGCCATTTTTGTCTTCGGAGTTTGGGATAATTTGAACTCTGCAGGGAAGAGCTTACCATCGGGGCGCATGGCGATGAAGTCGACCTCAAACCCGTTTTGCGTCCGGAGGTAGCAGAAGCGGGGCTGTTTGCCCTGTGCGAATGAATGTTTTACGGCTTCCTGAATGCAGTAGTTTTCAAACAAAGCTCCGGCCATGGGACCGTTCAGCAAATGGGCTTCGGATTCCAGACCGGTTAAATAGCAGGCGAGTCCGGCGTCCAGAAAATAGACCTTTGGCGATTTGACAATACGAGACCCGATGTTTTTGAAGTAGGGCGGGAGCAGGTAGATGAGTCGGCATGCTTCCAGAATGGAAACCCAGCGCTTTATGGTGTTGACGCTCACGCCGATATCCCGGGCAATCGTTGAGAGGTTCAGGGTTTGCGAGCAACGGGCAGCGAGCAGCTGAAGGGTTCGTTCAAATTCCCGCAGGCTTCCAATGTCGTATAGAGTGCGGATGTCTCGCTCCAGGTAGGTTTGCAGGTATCCTCCGTACCATCGCTGGGTATTCAGTGCCGGGTCTGTAACCAGTTCAGGGAAGCTGCCTCTCAGGCAGGCTTGGATAAAATCCGTTTTGGAATCAACCGGGTTCACACGGGCCCGCTCTTTGCAGCTAAAAGCTCCCAGTTCTAAAAGAATGATTCGCCCAGCCAGCGATTCTGAAATTCCTTTTGTACTTACAAACTGCTGGGAGCCCGTCAGGACATACTGCCCCTTTTTCCGACGATTTTCATCCACCCGTATTTTAATGTAGTGCAGTAAATCCGGCGCATACTGAAATTCGTCGATAATGAGTTTTGATTCGAATTGGCCGAGAAAAAACAGCGGGTCTTCTATGGCCTGCTGGCGAAGTAATGGGTCATCCAGCGTAACATAGGCATAGCCGGGCAACGATTCTCTAAGCAACGTGGATTTTCCCGTTTGGCGCGGCCCAGTTACCGCAACAACAGGAGCTTCCTGCAGGGCGGTCTTTAGGAGACCTTCAATCTCGCGGTTGATATACGGACTGTTCATGGGTGTGTTTTAACTTTTAGGGATAATTTATCAAGCATATTTGATTTCTGATTGCAAATATGACTGGCAAATCTGGATCTGGGCATCTCGGAAATAGCAGGAAGATCCATGAAAAACAGAATTATGATTGTTCGTGGTTATTGAATTTCCTTGCCGATGACTTCCCAGTGGCCGGTCTTTTTTGATCCGACCCGACGGAGTAAACCCTCTTTTTTCAGCGTCCGGATGCGGCGTTAGATGGTTGCCGGGCTGACGCCCACCGCCTGAGCGGCGTCATCATAGTTTGCCGAAGGATGACCCTTTAGGACTTCCAAAAGGTCAGGGGCTGGTTTTATACGGTCAGAAGTATATGGGGTGACCTTTTAATGACCTTATAAGCGAGTTTCATTTTTCCTCATTTAGTGCTCAATTGTCGCGGTTTACAGCGCTAGACTCTCTCATTACTATGAGGCCATTAATCGAGCCCATTGGAAGGATATCAATATGAAGTTATTGCGCTGTTTTTTAGTTCAGTCTGTTATGTTGGCTACGGTGGTCAGCTGCCTGGCCGAACCGGCGGCGAAGCCGAATGTGTTGTTTATCGTAATCGATGATCTGCGGCCGCAGTTGGGTTGCTACGGTAGTGAGGAAGTTATTTCTCCGAACATCGATCGGCTGGCGAATGAGGGTATGGTTTTTGATCGGGCATATGTTCAGGTTCCGGTGTGTGGTGCGTCGCGCGCCAGTTTCATGACCGGCCTTTATCCCACATCGAACCGTTTCGTAACGTATTATTCCAAAGCACAGGTAGATGCTCCGGGCATTCCTGATATTCCCTCTCAGCTGAAAGCCAACGGCTACACGACGATCTCTAACGGAAAGATGTATCACCATGCCGATGATAATACGAATTCGTGGCATGAAGTATACCGACCGCCGGACTTCCGCATTTACCTGAAGCCGGAAAATCAGGGGCGTGAATGGAAGGAGATGGCCGCCTGCGAGGATGCGGACGTTCCGGATAACGCCTATCCCGGCGGAGCGTTGGCTGAAAAAATAATCGTCGATATCCGGCGCGCCAAAAAGGAGGGCACACCGTTCTTCATTACGGCCGGTTTCACCAAACCGCATCTGCCGTTCAATGCGCCCAAAAAATACTGGGATCTATATGATCCCGAGAAACTGGAGTTGGCCGCCAATCCGTTTGCTCCTGAAGGAGCTCCGCCGAATGCGATTCATCAGTGGAATGAATTGCGCGATGGCTATGGCGGAATGCCTGCGGATGGAAATGTATCTGACGAACTGGCCCGAACGTTGATTCATGGCTATAACGCCTGTGTTTCCTATACCGATGCAATGGTGGGAAAACTGCTCGACGAACTGGAACGGCTGGGCATGCGCGATGATACCATTGTTGTGCTCATGGGAGACCATGGGTGGCAGCTCGGCGAGCATGCGCTCTGGTGTAAGCATGCGCTCTTTAATACCTCAACCTATACCCCGCTGATGATCAGTGCTCCCGGTTTTAAAAAAGGACAGCGAACGGATGCCCTGGTGGAGTTTGTGGACATCTATCCGTCGATCTGCGAACTGACGGGCATTCCCGCGCCTGCCCATCTGCAGGGTAAAAGTTTTGTTCCGCTATTAAAGCAGCCGGATGCCTCTTGGAAAGAGGCTGCGTACAGTCGCTATCATGGCGGTGAAAATATTATAACCGAGCGTTATGCCTATTCCGAATGGACCGACGGAAGCCGGATGCTGTACGACCGCAAAAAGGATCCAGACGAAAATAGCAATGTATCCGAAAATCCGGAATATGCCCCCATTGTGAAGAAGCTGGCACTGGAACTTGAACAACACCGCAGTGCAGTAAAGGAAATGGATGCGGCCATCGGTCTGGGAACAACCAATAACGTTCCGCCGGTTTGGCAGTCAAAGACGTTTCAGCAGAAAGCGGCAACGGTTGATCAGCCTTACATAAATTATATCAACTGGCGAGTCTCCGATGCAGACGGAGATGAGCTGGTTTATGCCAAACTGAACGGTCCGGAATGGCTCACAATGAGCAATGCGAAGTTTGGAAAAATTGAAGGAACGCCGTCTGCTGATGATGTAGGAGTGAATGTATTTAAGGTCAGCGTATCGGATGGAAAGAATGAGCCGGTAAAGGCCACGATGGAACTGAATGTATTGCCTATGCAGTAACCTATGCCTTTATTTAGGCGAGAGAGAAAATCGATGAAGTTATTCACTAGTACATTATTCTGTATTATCTGGGCATCCGTCATGACCAGTAACGGAGCTCCGCTCAAGGATGCCTTTGCCGACGACTTCCTGATGGGAACGGCGCTGGGAAGCCGCGCCCGCAATCATTCCTATAAATTTCCCATGCGGAAGGATGCGCGGGAACTGGAGTTGGTGGCGCAGGAGTTTAATTGCGTGACGGCCGAGAACCTGATGAAAATGGAATACCTCCAGCCGAAGGAAGGCTTTTTTAATTTTGAGCAGGCCGATGAGTTCATGGCTTATGCCGAGCAGAACGATCTGGTGGTGGTGGGTCATGCGCTGGTCTGGCATTCCCAGGCTCCGGGTTGGCTGTTTAAAGATAAGGAAGGCAATCCGGTCTCCCGCGAAGTGCTCATCGAACGGATGCGCAAGCATATCCACACCGTCGTCGGTCGCTATAAGGGGCGGATCAAATACTGGGATGTGGTCAACGAAGCGATCGATACAAAAATGGTGTTGGATGACACCCTGCCTCCGGACGAAGAGGGGAATCCGCAAAAGAAGCAGGTGGCTTTTTACCGCAATTCTCCGTGGCTTCAGATCATTGGTGAGGACTATATCGAACTGGCCTTCCGCTTTGCGCATGAAGCCGATCCGGAAGCGCGCTTACTTTATAATGACTACAGTATGACGGATAAGGCTAAGGTTGATTTTGCGGCCGAAATGATCCGTGGTCTGAAGGCTAGGGGTATTACCGTTCATGGAGCCGGTATGCAGGCGCACTGGCATCTGGATTATCCGGATGTAGAAGCTCTGCAGTATTCAATCGATACACTGGTAAGCGCCGGAGTAAAGGTCAGCATTACGGAACTGGATATCGGGGTGCTGCCGCGTGCTAGTGAGTACCATGGGGCTGATGTCAATCGACGCGAAGAGCTTCGTGCTGAGCTCAATCCGTACTCCAACTCCATTCCGGCCGAAGTGCTGAACGAACAGGCCGAGCAGTACCGAGCCGTATTTGATGTGTTTCTTGCAAACAGTGAACATATAGAGCGGGTTACCGTGTGGGGTGTGACGGATCGCTATACCTGGAAATCGGATTGGCCGGTGCCGGGTAGATCGGCTTATCCGTTGTTATTTGACAGAGCCTATCAACCGAAGCCGGCCTATCACGCGCTTAAAAAATTGTTGGCGGCCGGGAAGCCTAATATTGTAGTCATCATCTGCGACGACCAGAACGATTCCGTTGCCGGCATGGGCGGTCACCCGCAGGCGAAAACACCGAATATCGATCGCTTGTCGGAACGGGGCGTCCGCTTTGCCAATGCGGCATCCAATTGTCCGCTGTGTGGACCCTCGCGTGCCAGCCTATGGAGTGGTCTGCACCCGGTCACCTCCGGATACTACGGCTCGAACCAGCACGCCAACCGTTGGCGGAACAATCCCGAAATCGGATCGGTTCAAACCGTTTTCGAAACCTTCACAGCCAATGGCTATCGAAACTTTGCAACCGGCAAGATTCACCATAACGGTCACGAAGAACTGGACATCTTCGAGAATCCCGATGGATTTCCAGGCTTTGGAAGTCTCCCCAACTTTGGGCCCATGCCGAATGATGGGAAGCCGGAAAACCTGCGGCATGGCATTGCGCCGCCGTGGTGGCCGGAAGCTTGGCGTACCGGCAGCGGGTGGGGCGATGGCTTCGGAGCATTGCGTGATGTGAGTTCTTTTGGCGAAGGGTATGGCTATACCTCCTTTTATCATGGAAAACCATGGAAATTCCGCAATGGACACGACCGCGACCCGATGCCGGATGAAGTCCATGCGGCCGAGGCTGTTGAATTTCTAGGCAAGGAGCATGATACTCCGTTCCTGCTGACCGTCGGCTTTACCCGTCCGCACTCGCCCTGGTATGCGCCGCAGGAATATTTCGACCTCTTCCCTTTGGAAGATGTTGAGCTTGCTCCCATGCTGGAAAACGATGCTGCGGACTGCTCAAAGATTCTGACGGAGCAACAGGATATTGCGCAGCCGTGGGGATGGAAGAAATATAAAACCATCATGGAAAACGGGGGTGAACAACGGCTGAAGGAATGGACGCAGGCCTATCTGGCGTGTGTGGCCTTTGTAGATGACCAGACCGGCAAGGTGCTTGAGGCCCTCGAGCAGAGCCCCTATGCAACCAATACTATTATTATCTTCACCAGCGACCATGGCTACCACATGGGCGAAAAGGACTACCTGTTTAAATATTCCCCCTGGGAAGAAAGTGTACGCATTCCATTCATCGTCGCCGGTCCGGGCGTTGCGGAAAACAAAGAATGTATGTCGCCGGTTTCGCTGATCGATCTCTACCCAACGCTGTTGGATTTTGCAGGGCTTTCACAGCCGCACCAGCTATCCGGGTTTTCCCTTCGTCCATTGCTGGAACATCCAATGGTTGGAAGATGGGATGGCCCTGAATTCTCGCTGGCGGCTTCCGCTTCGAAAGTAAACGTTGAAGTCAATGTGCCCGCGAAAGCATCGGATCAGCATTTTTCCCTGCGCACCGAGCAGTGGCGATATATCCGCTGCCGGAATGGCGAAGAGGAACTGTACGATCATGAGAACGACCCGTACGAATGGAAGAATCTGGCGCAGAATCCGGAGTATGAGACGCAGATTAAGAGCATGCGCGCACAGTTGAAGCAGGCACTCCGTACGTATTGATCCGCAGCATGTTCAATGCTTGCTGCGGATTAGGAGCGGGCAATCAGTTCATCGCCACTTTAATCACGATCTTATGAATCGGGCCGGTTCCAATGCCTGGAAGATGTGCATCGGTGGGCAGGAAAACGGTAAACGATCCCGGCGGAACTTTAACCAGCGCCTGCGGTGCACCATCAAAGAATTCAAGGTCGCGCTCGGCATCATAGCCCTTGGATGAAGACGCAAGATCGGAAAGCGGGCTCCAGCCCATGCTCTCGTCGCCGCTGATGATAAACTGGATATCCAGATAGTTGCGATGGGCTTCCAGTTTGCCGTCTTCGACGTTGCGGCCCTCATTTTTTTCAACGATGGCAAAAACCCGATCACCGGAAATTTCATATCGCCCCGGCTCCAGGTTTTCCACGCCCGGATGATCCAGAAAGCCGAACCCTTCCGAGATACCCGCTTTGAATCCCGTATAGCGCGCCGCATTTTCCAGTGTGTCGAGTATCATGATTCTTCTCCCCTGATTTTTTAAAATTCAAAACCCATCTGCCCGGCATTTTTATCTGCAATCGCTTCGTCCGAGCCGAGCAGTGCAATCAGCTGTTCTTCGCTGAGGATGGTCACCCCGAGTTTTTCCGCTTTGGTCAGTTTGGAGCCGGCGCTTTCGCCGGCAACGAGGTAGCTGGTCTTTTTGGAAACACTGCCGCTTACTTTGCCGCCGCGAAGTTTAATCTTATCGCCGGCTTCATCGCGGGTCATCGTTTCCATAGAACCGGTCAGCACAAAGGTGAGTCCTTCCAGTTCGTTGCTTCCGCCGTTATCCGCCTGCTCAAAGTTCACCCCTGCCGCGCGGAGCTGATCAATCACCGCCCGGGTTTCCAATGATTGGAAATACTCGACCACCGATTTCCCGACAATGGGGCCGATGTCATGAATTTCTTCCAGGGATTGGAGGTCGGCGGCCATGAGTGCATCAATGGTTTTATATTCGTTTGCCAGAACCGTGGCGGCTCCTTTTCCAACGTGCCGGATGCCGAGTCCGAACAGGACTTTTTCGAATGCGCGTTTTTTGCTGTCTTCAATTCCTTTAATCAGGTTGTCGGCCGATTTTTCGCCCATGCGTTCGAGTCCGAGTACCTCCACCTTCTGCAGGGTGTAGAGTTCGGCCGGAGTCTTAACCAGTCCGCAATCGACCAGCTGCTCCACCAGCGATTCCCCGAGGCCGTTGATATCCATCGCACCGCGCGAGGCATAATGCGTCAGCCAGTTTTTTACCTGTGCCGGGCACTGCAGGTTGATGCAACGAAGCGCCACTTCGCCTTCGCGTTTTTCCACTTCCGATCCGCAGACGGGACATGCTGTCGGCATGGTGAAAGCCACCTCGGTACCGGTCCGTTTTTCTGTAACGACTTTTACAATGGCCGGAATAATTTCGCCGGCTTTTTCGATGATGACCCGGTCGCCGATTTTAATATCCTTGCGGCGGATTTCATCTTCATTGTGCAGGGTGGCTCGTTTAACGGTGGTGCCGGCCAGCTGAACCGGCTCCAGTTCAGCAACGGGTGTGAGCACGCCGGTTCGGCCTACCTGAATGGAAATAGTATGCAGCGTGGTTTCCGCCTGTTCAGGCTCATATTTATAGGCCACGGCCCAGCGGGGACTTTTCGCGGTGTAGCCCAGGTCGTCATACAGGCTGCGTTCGTTCACTTTAATTACGCCGCCGTCCATTTCGAACGGAAAGACATCGCGCATATTTTCAAGCTCATCCAGCCGTTCGAGCACCTGTTCGATGGCATCGCTCAGCCAGTAGTTGGGTGTAATGCGCAATCCGTAGTTCTTCAGCGAGAGCAGCATCTGTTCGTGGGTGTCGAATTTAATGCCGCTCAGCTCGCCGGTTGCATAAAAAATGGCATCCAGCGGGCGGGTGGCCACTTCGCGCGAGTCGAGCATTTTAAGCGACCCGGCGCAGGCGTTGCGCGGATTGGCAAACGGTTCCATGCCGGCATCCTGTCGGGCTTCGTTCAACTTTGCGAATCCGGCTGTATCCATATAAATTTCGCCGCGCACTTCAAGCACCGCCGGTGGCATCATATCGGCAAGACGCAGGGGAATGGATTTAATCGTCCGAACGTTGGTCGTTACGTCGTCGCCGGTGGCACCGTCGCCGCGGGTCACGGCCCGGACCAGTTCACCATCTTCATAGCGCAGCGAAATTGCCACGCCGTCAATCTTCGGTTCCAGAATGTAGTCAAAAGCGGCTTCAGGGATCAGTTTGCGGATGCGGACATCAAACTCCAGCAGCTCCTCTTTGGAGTAGGTGTTGGATAGGCTCATCATCGGAACCGTATGTTTTACATTTTCGAAGCCGCCAATCGGCGCACCGCCCACCCGCTGGGTCGGGGAATTGGCACTGGCAAATTCCGGATGCCGCTGTTCCAGCTGTTCCAATGATTGGAGAAGTTGATCATATTCGCGGTCTGTGATCTCCGGCGCGGCATCAATATAATAGAGCCGGTTGTGCCGTTCGAGTTCTCTGCGCAGTTCATCAATCTGTTGTTTGGCTTTAGCTTCGTCAGTCATGCGCGAAAATCTACAGAATGCAGTGCTGAGGGTCAATCCAGAGGCGCGGAATGTAGCATGGGCATCCTGCCCATGAATCACGGGCGAGACGCCCGTGCTACTATGCCGGGAGCGAGAGCGTGAACGAAACCATCCCGTCTTTGTAGGGATTCAGCACCAGATCGCCGCCGTGGGCGCGGGCAATTTCGCGGGCGAGACTCAGGCCAAGGCCGGAACCGGCTGTTGTGCGGGATTTTTCCATCCGGTGGAAGCGCTGGAACAGCAAGGGGCGATCCGGGTCAGGAATGGCGGGGCCGCTGTTGGCGAGCGTGAAGCGAATGTGTGCCGCATCCTGTTCGAGGGTAAAGACGGCCCGTCCGCCCGGCTCGGCATATTTGGCTGCATTCGAGGTCATATTCCGGATGGTCTGATTGAGCAGGGCCGGGTCGGCCTGAACCTGTATTCCGGAGGGAACGTGTGTCTCAATCAGCAGGGCGGGAGCCATGATTTCAATGTCTTCGGCGGCGCTCGTGATTAAATCGCTCAGGTCCACGGGCTGGCGGCTGACATTCAACCGGCCTTCATCGGCATGGGCGAGCAAAAGCAGTTTCTGCACCACGGCCTTCAGGTTGCGCAGTTCTTCGAGCAGCATGCTGTAGCGCTGCTGCTCGGTGGATCCGTTTTCTGAATCCTGGATGGCGTTGTCGAGTTCGCCTTGAAGAATGGTGAGCGGGGTTTGCAATTCATGCGCGGCATCGGCGCTGAAGCGCACGGCCTGATGATAGCTTTTTTCCAGTCGATCGAGCATGTTGTTGGAAACGGTAACGAGGCGTTCGAGTTCAATATCGTTTCCAATCATTGGAATGCGTTTGTCGAGTCCTTTGGCCGTGATGCCCTCCGCCGTTTCGGCAATGGCAGCGACGGGCTTCATGGCCCGGTCCCCGAGAAACCATCCGAGCACCCCCAACCCGAGCAGGCTCAGGGGAACGGAGATCATAAATGCGGTCCGGAGGCGGTTGATCTCGGCATTGAAGCTGTTCATGTCGAGCGCTGCAATGAGAGTTGCTTCAGAGGTCCTGAAGATGCCGACGCGCCAATTGGTGACGACGGAAGTCAGTGTGGCAAATCCGGAGGTCAGCGGGAGGGGCGTGCCGGGATGGCTTTCCGGGTGTGTAGAAGTGTCCGTTTCGGAACCATTGCGACGCCGGGGAGACGGAAGTTTTTTGGCTTCGGAACGGTTGATGAAACCATCCCCGTCCGTGTCGATGTGGGAGAATGCACCGCCGGGCCCATCGAATTCCTTACGGGAGACTTTACCATCCTTGTTGGAGTCGTTCCTCCGGAAGAAGCCCCGTTCGCTGTCGCGTTCAGTTTTTGTCGGCTGAGCCGACGGAGCCAGTTCCGGGCGGGAGAGGCGCGTCAGGTTAGGGTGCGCATTTTTTGAACGGAAAATAATGCGCTCTTCAGGATCGATCACCACAAGGGCAATCCGTTCTTCGCCATCCTCTCCATGAATGTAGGTGAGCGAGTTTCCGAAATTTTTCCAGTATTGGTCTGCATGGGGAGCCCGCATGGAGGATTCCACCAGCGCCTGCAGTTCCCGGTCCATACGGTCGATGCCGGAGGAATAGACATAGGCAAAGAATGCCACGCCGAATGTCAGCAACAGAATGGCGGATACGGTAAACGAGATCAGGGCAATCTTGAATTTGAAGAAGAGTTTCATGGGAGTGTGAGACGTGACGTTTGAAACGTGATTAAACTATTCCGCCATGCAATCATTCCGTCAGGTTCTCCGCCTTGAAGCGGTAACCGACTCCGCGCACGGTTTCAATCTGGGAGGGGGTATCCGGCAGATCAATTTTGCCTCGGACGCGGCGGATGTAGACATCGACGACGTTAGTCTGGGGATCGAAGTCGTAGCCCCACACATGCTCAAGTAACTGGGTGCGGGAATATACCCGGCCGGGGGAGCGCATCAGCAGTTCGAGCAGGTTGAATTCGCGGCTGGTGAGTTCCAATACCTCCTCGTTATGTTTCACCTCCCGTGTGATGAGGTTGAGGGTAAGGTCGCCAAGATGCAATATGCTTAACTGGTCTCCGGACGTCCGGCGGCTGACCGCAATGATGCGGGCAATCAGCTCTTCCATGTAGAACGGTTTCGGCAGATAATCGTCGGCTCCCATGTTGAGACCTTCCACCCGTTCATCCAACCCGCTCCGGGCGGTGAGCAGAATGACCGGAACCGTATTCTTTTCCTCGCGCAGGGCGCGCAGAATAGAGAGCCCGTCGCGGCCGGGCAGCATGATGTCCAGCAGAATGACATCATAGGAGTCGCCCATGGCCATTTCATGCCCCTGATCACCATCATGGCACACATCGATGGTGTATCCCTGTTCCTTCAGTCCTTTCTGAACAAAGGAGGCAATCTTCCGGTCGTCTTCCACGATTAAAATTTTCATGAAGTCTGGATAGCATATAAACCGGTTGGATCTCGATGGATTTCTGATTACAAAAGATTCATGAATCGGGTTGTTTCGATTTATGGGTCTGGAAAAACTCAACAATCAACGCGGGAGCTTCTTTCGGGAACTTATGCCCGCCGGGTGAAATCAAGGTGATCAAAGGGGTGCCGGTTTCAGAAGGATAAAGTGTGCCCTTAAGCTCTCCCGACGAATGCCATGGTTTGCCTGTAACTGAACATCCATTGACCTTTTTTACATATTTCATCATACGTTCCTGCCATGCATATTTCACCAGCGCATCGCTTTGGCCGGCGAGATGCAGCGCCGGTTTTGGTTTCAGCATTCCGGCAGAACGGCCGGCCACGGCTGCGGATGGAGCCACTGCGGCAAACAGATTGCCCCGGGCGGCCCAGAGGCAATAGGTGAATCCGCCGCCGTTGGAATGGCCGGTGCAGAAAACACGGTTGGTATCCACATTTGCGCGGAGCGATGCATAGACGGCGTCAAAAAACTTGAGGTCGCGGTTGGCAGTGTCCGTTGGCTTGGAATTCCACCCATTCTTTTTTCCCTCGGGATCGGTCAGCTGTCCCGGTGTCGGGAGCCCTTGCATATAAACCACCGCCGCCTCGGGCCAGTGTTTATGAAGGCTGAAACTGCGCGCAGCATTGCGCATGTTTCCACCATGTCCATGAAAGACAAACACCAGCGGCACTGGTGTTTTGCTCTTTGGCAGATGAACCAATGCTTCGCGTTGTACGCCATCCACCGTCCAGCTGCGAGTTTCAAGCCCGGCCGAAAACCCGGTCGCCGCGGCGAAGAGCAGGCTGATCAATAGAATTCGTTTCATATGTTCCTCCAGTGGGTTATCTAACGTAGTTGCACAATGAATATTGTAAGGAAGGCCCTCGATCTTCGGCAAAAGGCTTTGTCAGTGGCTGCAGTGAGCAGGGCAGGACCGTGCAGATTTTCATTACATCACTCTGATCAGATCCTCTTTAAACCCGGCGCAAGTAAAGGCTGTCAGTTGACCGAGTTTGTGGTAATTCTTTTATAGATCGTAATAGGAGAACCACGCATGAATAAGGACCGGACTGAGATAGAAACTGAATCGGCAGCCAAGCTCTACCAGGGGGTCTGCGATCGGTTTGAGCAGACAGCATCATTTATCGGGCTGGATTCAAAAGTAAAAGCCATCATGAGTCAGCCGAAAGCCGAACTGATGATTCACTTCCCCGTGAAAATGGATGACGGAAGTTATACCCTTTTTAAGGGCTACCGCATTCAGCACAACAATCTGCTGGGTCCCTACAAAGGCGGCATGCGTTTTTCTCCTGAAGTCAGTCTCGACGAAGTTAAAGGGCTGGCCATGTTGATGACCCTGAAATGTTCGCTGGCCAAACTTCCGCTCGGGGGGGCGAAAGGCGGAATTAAGTATGATCCGAACGAACATTCTGCTGATGAAAACCAGCGGATCACCCGGCGGTTCACCATTGCGCTCGGCCACAATATCGGACCAAGCTATGACATTCCGGCACCCGACATGGGAACAAATGCACAGTCGATGGATTGGATGATGGATACCTATCATAATTTGTATGGTCGTAAAATTGAGGATAAGGCAGTGGTGACCGGAAAGTCGATTGCCTGCGGCGGCAGTGTGGGACGGGCCAGCGCAACCGGCTACGGAGCCGTTTATTGTCTGGCCGAGTGGGCAAAAGGGAAGGGCCTTTCACTCGAAGGCACCCGGTTCTCTATTCAGGGATTCGGCAATGTGGGATCGCACGCAGCAATTAAACTGCAGGAACTCGGTGCCCGACTGGTGGCCGTGAATGATCACACGGCTACCTTAATGAATCCGGATGGAATTCCGGCCGATGAACTGGCGGGCTATGCCATGGAGCATCGGGGCATCAAGGGATTTCAGCCGGCTCATGAGGTTGATGAGGTGAACGAATTCTGGGCATTGGAAACGGATTTTATGGTGTTGGCGGCCATGGAGTGCACGGTTACGAAAGAGAATGCCGGGCTCATACGAACGAAGCTGATTGTGGAAGGTGCCAATGGGCCGGTTACTCCGGAAGCTGAAAATATTCTGAAGGAAAACGGCATCGCAATTATTCCTGATATTCTGGCCAACATGGGCGGTGTGATTGTTTCCTATTTCGAATGGGTTCAAAACCGGAACAGTGAATATTGGAATGGCGAAACGGTGGATGCCAAACTGCGCGAAAAACTGATTGCGGCCTATCAGCAGGTGGAACGGATTTCACAGGAGCAGGAGATCTCGATGCGGAACGCGGCCTATGTTGAATCGCTCAAGCATCTTGAGGAAGTCTATCTGAAACGGGGCGTCTGGCCCTGAATCGCGGGAACCGGATTAACCGAAAATCTGCCAGGCTCCGGCGGTGCAGTAGTCCACTACCGGAATATTTGAAGTGAGGGCGTAAGTCGCATAGCCGATCAGTGTGCTTAAAATGACGGCCAGCAAAGGGGTCCAGTTGGCATTCGGCAAACTGTTTTCGGCGGTCACGATGCGTTTCCTTGAAATGAGCTGGGTGAGTTTTGCTTTGATATAGGTTTTCATTTAATGTGCTCCGTTTAATGGATTCGGTGTCTGCATATACCAACGGGACGGTGCTGAATATATTTTAAAAAAGATGCCGCGAGATCGTTCGGGCTCAGGGAAAGAATGAGAATGGCATGCCCGGATCCGCAGGTGTGCGCAGTAGGTGCGGCCCGCATGCGCAGCGACTCCGGATCAGGTTCTGTTGCATGGGAACTCCATGAAAACGGACGATTTTTCTATGGCTAATCCCGGCGCATCTTTGCATGATGCGCCTACTTTTCTGAATCAATTCAATTACGGGGAATAATCATGGATATCGCATTTCTGGAAAACGCTGAACTCGCCGGCCTGAAGGCCAATTGGGAAACCATTTCCGCCGATCAGCAGGCGCTGATTGCTTCGCTGGTTGCGGAAGGACAGAGCAACCTCTTTTCCAACTGGGACGATGCGGGAACAAACGATGACGCCAAAGCGGCTTTTGTTGATTCGTTGGTAAAAATCAACGGAAACTATCCGGGGGGGCTGATCGGCTACATTCACAATGCCCGCAAGCTGCTGGCTGAGTCGAAAACCGGAGCCAACCCGTTTGAAGGACTGAGCCCCGAGCAACCCGACAAAGTGGATCTCACGACGTTTACCGCGGACTTTGAAAAATATGAAGCCATTGGCGCTCAGAAATTCGACAAAGTGGGTGTCGTGCTCGTGGCCGGCGGTTTGGGGGAGCGTCTGGGCTATAATGGCATCAAGGTGGATATTGCCGTGGAAGTGCTCGAGGAAACCACCTATCTGAAGCACTACGCCGATAATCTGCTCGCCATGCAGGCGCGTTCGGAATCCAAGCGCCCGGTTCCGTTCATCATCATGGTTTCACAGGACACCGGTCCCAAGACCATCCAATCATTGGAAAACAACAACTACTTCGGTCTGCAGAAGGACAAGGTGCATATCCTACAGCAGGAACTGGTACCGGCCATTGCGGATAACGACGGCGCCTTGGCTCTGAAAGATACCTATGAACTGATTCTCAAACCGCACGGACACGGCGATATTCACATGCTGCTGCACACCAGCGGTGTGGCCGCCAAACTCGCCGGCGAAGGCATTGAATATTTCATGTTCATTCAGGATACCAACGGTCCGAGTTTCAACACCCTTCCGGCTGCTGTTGGTGTTTCTGTGGAGAAGGACTATGACTTTAACTCACTGGCCATTCGCCGCAAAGCGGGCGAAGCGGTGGGCGGGTTGGCCCGGCTGGTAGGCGGGGGTAAAGAGTTCACGCTGAATGTGGAATATAACCAGCTGGATCCGCTGCTCCGCGCAACGATCAATCCTGAAGGCGACGTGGCCGATGAAACCGGCTTCTCTCCTTTCCCGGGCAACTGCAACACGCTGGTAATTAAGACGGCTTCCTATGTGAAAATCCTCGAAGCTTCGCAGGGCATTATTGCCGAATTTGTGAACCCGAAATATACCGATGAAACCAAGACGGCATTTAAGAAACCGACCCGTCTTGAAACCATGATGCAGGATCTGCCCAAGCTCTTCGGTGAATCCGAAAAGGTGGGCGTGACGATCTTTGATCGCATGTGGAGTTTCTCGCCGAATAAGAACAACGTAGCCGATGCGGCCGCCAAAGTGGCTTCCGGCGGGCCGGCGGATGCAAGCGCCACGGCGGAAAATGATTTTTATGCCGCCGGACGTGCGCGCCTGGAAGCAGCCGGTATGACGGTGACGACGGCAGACGAAATTAAGATTCTCGGCGTGCCGTTCACGGCCGGCCCGAAAGTGATTCTGCGCCCGTCGTTTGCGATGACGCTGGACGAAGGGCGGGGTAAAGTTTCCGGTGGTTCTATTTCCGGTGAATCCACGCTGATCATCGACGGTTCAGATATTTCGCTCGATCAGGTTGAACTCTCGGGCACGTCAGCTCTGGTGGTGAAAGCCTGCGAAGGAGCGAAGGTCACGGTTAAAGGTAAATTTGAGAATGAAGGTTTCGTTCTCGTTGAGCTTTCGGAAGCCGAACGCGCACCGGAAAGTGATGTGGAGGAATACATCAAAATTCGTGGCTACAGGTTCGAGAACAAAGGCGCCGCCGTTTTCGAATTCAACGAGCCCGGCGAATACACCGTCGAGGCGTAAAAACTTTTTGGAGTGCGGCAGCTCGGCGCCGCTTTAAAAGCGCAGTCAAGCCTGCGCACTCCGAAAGATGTTTTACCGACAATCGTCCGATTGGAGCCCATCAGCGTGGCCGTAGAGGTTGATTCTGTACTGAGGACGTTTTCCTTCGCAGGCTCAGGTGAAACGTAGCTACACCCAAAAAAGTGTAGTATCGGTTCACCGTACGAAGGACGGAAACCGATTTTTTTTGAGTAAGTCAATTACATCAAAATACAGCACGGCGAGGGTTTGAAATTGAAGTGAGGCGAAGACCTCACTCCGAAGAGGGGACATTCCTTTTCCCTGTTTGAAGAAGCGTCAATATCAATCACATGCAACAGACGCTTGCTCATATCGTTCGACCATCGCCTGATACCGTTGTTCCAGTTCAGGATCGGCGGCATTGACTTTATCATAGGCCGCCGTCATGCGGGGCCGCACGGCTTCCGGAAGCACCCGCTCAGCAAGCGGATAGAGGATCTGATCTTCTTTCTGGATATGTCCACGAAGGAGGGTTGCGTAGCCTTTTGCATTCTCAACAATCACCTGGTGCAGATCTTCCGACCCCTGGATGGTTTTTGAAACGGCCTCTTCCAGGTTTTTAATGAATGCTCTGCCCAGATCGTGCTCCATCAGCATGGCTTCGATCGGGGAGCTTTTTTCGGGCATCCCGTTTTTAACCAGCTCCACGAACAACACATCTTCCTCTTTAGCGTGATGAAAGCGGTCGGCGTAGTTGCGCACAAAGTCAATTGCATCGAGATAAAAGTTCCAATCGTTGAATGTGCCCGCTTCTATCTTGGCGGTATTGTTTTCAACGAGCGTGATCATGCGGAGAATCAGTTGGTGTTCATCCATCATAAGCTGTGTGATATTTTCTGACATGGGGTTCTCCTTTAAATTGATTTCAGATAGGTGTTAATTTCCTGTTCAACCTGCGCTTCAGCTACATCGCCCAGCGCGTGGATGCTGACGACGTCTTTCACGAGGCAGATGCCCACACTGCAGGTGACGCAGCCGATTTCGTGGCGGGCCAGTATCTCGCCAATAGCCGGGTGCTGTTCCATTACTTTATTGATGGCTTCTTCGCCGATTTCCGGGGGCAGATTCATGGTGGTGCTCCTTGTTAAGTATTGGAGCCACCTTGCCGGTTTCCAATGGCTGGAAACATGATCGGGATCAAGAAATGGGACTTTATTGGTATTTTATTTTACCGATACTCATCGGATTGCAGCCGGTCCAGGTAGTCGTTCGGATTAATATGGTCGGGCAGGGTATAGCCCGGGGCATCGGTGGACATGATCTTGTTCAGCTTTTCGCGCTTGAGCCAGAACTGGGGCTGCTGCTCTGCCAGGGCAATGTTCTTGATGTGTTTGGTGATGCGCAGAAAGTTGGAGATGTAGTCATTGAAAATGAGGCCGGCAATCGGGGTGGCCGTCTTCTCTTCCAATCGTTGGAAGTGGGCATTCTGCACCTTGATGGCCGTTTCTCCATAGCTTTCCCGCAGCTCGAGAATCTCTTTGGCGATCTCCTGAAAGTTGGCCGTTTCCGGGTCCAGCGACTCCACCACTTTGGCGAGCAGGTGCTCAACGGCCCGGTGAATGGCCAACCAGTCTTCAATGGCCTCCGGACTGAAACGGGCAGAGGCGATGGAGCGTTGCCGTTTGGAGATATCGGCCAGATTATCAATGTGGTCGCCGACGCGTTCAACATCGGACATGCAGCGGTCGATGTGTTCAATCAGAATGGACTGCCGTTTGGATAGATATTGTTTAGTCAGGCCGGCGAGATATTTCCGCATAGCGGTCTTAATGGTGTTGATACTTTGCTCGTTCACCTTAATCCGCTTCGCCCGGGTGCGGTCGTGCTGAATAAATTCCTCTGCGGCCAGATGCAGGCTTTGCGCACAGATTCTGGTGGTGCGCTGCAGCTCCTTCAGACAGGCGAAGATCGCCTGCTCCGGTTTGTTGTGAAGTTTGTCGTCCAGATAGCTGGACTCGGGATTCTCTTCTTTTGAGGGAATCAGCAGGCGGGAAAGTTTTCCAAGCATTGGGGCCAGCGGCAGCATCAGCAGGGCGGTGACCGTCATTTTGATGGTATCCGCATTAGCGGCCTGGCGGATCAGGTCGCCGGATGTTGCGGAGATATATTTGTAGAACAGCGGTGAAGCAGCAATCGCGAGTGTGGTGCTGATCAGGTTAAAGATCAAATGGGTAACGGCCGCCCTCCGGGCATCCACGGTGGTACCGATGCTTCCGATCAGTCCGGTCACGCAGGTGCCGACGTTCGCGCCGATAATGATGGGATAGATCCCTTCAAATTCAGTAATCGCACCGGCGGAAATCATGGCGAATCCCATGCCGATGACGGCGCCGCTGCTTTGAATGATTCCGGTAATGAGTGCGGCGACCAGCGTGCCGGTGATCAAACCCGTCATCGTGGAGCCGTTGATGTGTGCGAGAAACGGTTCAAAAATTTCGCGGTGGGGTTTAATGGAATCGCCCATGAAAACCATGCCCAGAAAGAGCAGGCCGAATCCCAACAGGGCCTGACCTCCATATTTAAGCTTCCGCTTTTTGGCAATCATGTTGAGCATCAGCCCGATGAAAACGGCCGGCAGGCAATAGTCGCTCAGTTTAAACGAAATCAGCTGGACCGAAAGAGTGGTGCCGATGTTAGCGCCGAGGATTGGTCCAATCGACTGGGTCAGTGTCATCAGCCCGGCATTGATGAAACCGATAAACAGCACAATGGAAGCACTGCTTTGAATCAGCCCGCCAATCAGGGTGCCAAGCCCCAGTCCGGAGATTCGGTTGCGTGTGGCCTTTGCAAGGAGCGTGCGCATGCCATCGCCCACTGCCGATGAGAGCCCGTCGCTCATCGTGCGCATACCGAATATAAAAAGGGCGAGCCCGCCCAACAGGCCGAAGATCAGGTCCACAGAACCTCCAGTTAATTCCAATCGTCAAACGCGTCTTCGCCTTTGCTGGAAACCTCGCCCCGGCCGTTTTCGCTAATCAGTTTTCCGTTTTGATCGATGATGACCAGTTTGGGAATACCCCGGACATTGAATTTTTTTGAAAGCGCTGCTTTGTGGTCATCACCGAACGGCAGCGCCAGCCAGGGCATATCCATTTCATCCATGTAGTCGTACATGGCTGATTTTTCCCGGTCAGAGCTGACAAACACAATCTCGAACGGCTTGCCTTTCTTAGTCATGTCCTTGTGGAACTCCACCAACGAGGGGGTGAACGCCCGGCAGGGCGGACACCAGTGGGCGGAAAAATAGATGCCGATCGTTTTCCCGGCCAGGGCATCGGTGGAGACCTTCTTTTTGCGGGCATTTCTGAGTTCATCGCCAAAGAGCTCGAGGATAGCATCCGAAGCTTTGGGAGCTTCCTCCGCCTGTTGCTTCTTTTTAGCAAACGGGCTGGACAACTGTTCCGCTAAGTTGCGGTCGGCTGAGGTTAGCTTTTTCTTCGGGATTTTCTTGGTTTGGCCATCTGCGGTCCTGAGGTAGACGGAGTTGAAATCCACCTTCACAAATTCGGCTTCGAGCGTGGTACCTGCCGTGCTCGTCCAGGTGCGCATTTCTGCGTTGGCGATGGTCATGATAAGGAAAACAGTTCCTACTATGCAGCTTGCTTTTTTCATGCTTCACTCCGAGTTGTTTGTTAAGTAATTATTTTTAGGTATTTAACATAGAAGGCAAGTTTAATTCGAGCAGCGCTTCAGGAGAAGATCAGATGGAAGAAATAAAGCTAACCCAATACAGTCACGGAGCCGGTTGCGGCTGCAAAATTTCGCCGGAGCTGTTGGAGTCGATTCTGGAAACGGCGCGTCCCGCGTTACCGCACCCGAACCTGCTCGTGGGCAACAGCAGTAAGGACGATGCCGCCGCCTTTGACCTGGGCAACGGCACATCGGTGCTCAGCACCACCGACTTCTTCATGCCGATCGTCGATGACCCCTTCACCTTCGGGCGCATTGCCGCCACCAATGCGTTGAGCGATATCTATGCGATGGGTGGAAAGCCACTGATGGCCATCTCGATTTTTGGGTGGCCGATTAAAAAACTTTCAACCGAAGTCGGGCGGCAGGTGATCGATGGCGGGCGCGCGGCCTGCGAAGACGCAGGCATCCCGCTGGCCGGCGGGCACTCCATCGATTCGCCGGAGCCGATCTTCGGTTTGGCGGTGACCGGGCTGGTGGATAACAAAAATCTGAAAAAAAATAATTCCGCTGAGCCGGGCTGCGAACTGTTTCTGACCAAGCCGCTGGGCATCGGCATTCTAAGCACCGCCCAAAAGATGGGGGTGATTGAACCGGGCCATATTGATCCATCGGTCGAAGCCATGTGCACGCTCAACACAATCGGTGCAGAGATTGCAAAACTCGAAGGCGTTGTTGCTCTCACCGATGTGACCGGCTTCGGCCTGCTGGGACATCTTGGCGAAATCTGCGACGGCAGCGGGATCTCGGCAACGGTTCAATTCGACAAAGTAAAACAGCTTCCAAATGTTGGAAACTATCTGGCGCAGGGGTGTATTCCCGGCGGATCAAAAAACAACTTCAAGAGCTATGGCCACACGGTCGGCGAGATGACCGACGAGCAACGCGGCATCCTTTGCGATCCACAGACCTCCGGGGGACTGTTGTGTGCTGTCAGACCGGACACCGTAGATGAATTCCTAAAGCTCACCGCATCGGTCGGTCTCGAACTCGAATCCCTCGGCCAAACCCGCGAACAGGGCGATAAACTGATTGAGGTGGTGTAGTGCTGGAGGGGTAAGCAAAATGATTCAAAACAATCCGCACCGTAACCATTTTGCTCTGAATCATTTTGCAATAACTACGGGGAAGGGAATTAGCTGATGGGCAAGACTACGAAAGATTTTCATCGCATCGTTGTGGAGGATGTCCCGCTGATCGATGTGCGCGCTCCGGTTGAATTTTCCGCCGGGGCGTTCCCGAACGCGGTCAACCTGCCGCTGATGAATGATGAAGAGCGGCACCTCGTCGGCATTCGCTATAAGCAGCAGGGGCAGGAGTCGGCCATTGCACTGGGGCATGAGCTGGTGAGCGGTGGTGTAAAAGAAGCGCGCATTGCGGCTTGGCAGCAGTTCATCAATGAGAATCCGTCGGCGCTCATATACTGCTTCCGAGGCGGGATGCGTTCGCAGCTGAGTCAGGACTGGGCTTCGGCGGCGGTCGGCCGGGAGGTCCAGCGATTGGAAGGCGGCTACAAAGCCTTCCGGACCTATTTGATGGAGCACCTCGAACCGGGTTGGCTGAATAGCAGGCCGCTGGTGGTGGGCGGCCGGACCGGCTCCGGAAAAACCCTGCTGCTGCACCGATTAAATAATGTGGTGGATCTGGAAGCGATTGCGAATCACCGGGGTTCTTCATTCGGGCGGTTTATCAACCCGCAACCCACACAGATCAATTTTGAAAACAATCTGGCGTGGGCTCTGATTCAGCACGAGGCCGCCACGCATCCACTTATGGTGGTGGAGGATGAAGGCCGGCATGTGGGCTCCCGATATCTGCCGAAACCGCTGGTGGAATATTTTGCGGCGGCGGATGTGATTCAGCTGGAAACGCCCTTAATCGAACGAGTGCAGATTACGTTCGATGAATATGTGACGGCTGCGCAGGCAAGCTTTTCTGCGGTCTATGGCGATGACGGACTTTTCCAATGGTTGGAAGATATTCGCGGAAGTCTTTCCAGGATCCGGAAACGGCTGGGAGGAGAACGCTTTAAGCGGATCAATCAACTGTTGCAGAAGGCGTATGACCACCAGCTGGAGACGGATGAATCATCCGTGCATAAACGATGGATTGAAGTGTTGCTCATAGAATATTACGACCCGATGTATGACTATCAGCTTGAAAACAAAAAACAGAAGATTGTATTCCATGGTGGAGCGGATGAAGTTCTCAAATACATTAAACAACAGAGTTAAATCGGAAGAGCTGCTATGAAAAAGACTATTTTGATTACGAACGAATTTCTGGGTGCGGGCGACGAAGAGCTGGGTGCCATGCTCATGGGCTCGTTTCTGCGCAAGCTGAGTGCAACGGAGCATCTACCGAAGGAAATCATTTTCTACAACTCCGCCGTGAAGCTGCTGGCCGAAGGATCGGCCGTGCTTGACGCCATCGAAATGCTCACGAACAAAGGCGTGGAGATCACGGCCTGCGGCACCTGTGTTAATTTTTTCAAACTCAACAAGGTGATGGATCCGGTCAGCATCGGCGACATGGCCGGCATCATCCACGAGCTCATGACCTCCGAGCACGTCATCACGGTCTGACTCAGAAAAGATACCTTATTCCGACGGCCAGGGTGTGGTTGGGTTGGTCGTAGTAGTTCCCGGCGATAGGAAGGCGGAGGCTGATTTCGGCGGCCCAGCGTCGGGCTTCGTAGAGCAGGCCGGGGGCGAGGTCCATTTCGTAGTCGCCGTTGTCGTAGATGGTATTCAACCATTCGAGTTCAGTGTACCAGGCGCCTTTGGTATGGATTGAATATCTGGCCGGGTGGATCCGGTAGAGGTGCGCGGCATTCAGCATGAGCTCATCGGAGAGGGTGGCATTTTCTTTCCAGTCAATTTGGCCGTTCAGTCCGTGTCGGTTCAGGATCAGGGTGGTCAGCGCGGCGGCATGTATGGCGTAGTCATCGTCGGAGGGAAATTCAACGCCTCCGGCCAGCGATACGCGCCAGGTGTTGATTGGTCCGAAGTCTTTCTGGATGATGCGGTATTTTAAACGAACAATGCCGGTGGAGAAGTCGGGCTCGTCCGCCAGCCACTCGTGGAATCCATCCATTTGGAGCGCCAGTTTAGAGACGATCCCGTAGACGATTCTTCCATGAATTCGGTATTCGTCGGAATCGATGGAGGAGACCATAGCCCGGGCATAGACCTGTCCCTGACCGGGGTGGGTGGCCGCTCCCATAAAGGTCGGTTCCTGTGCTTGAACAGCGCTGGCCAATACCAAACTTCCGAGAATTGGAAAAAAAAGCCTCATTTTGCTTCGATGTCAGCCAGCGTAAAACCGGCGGCTTTAACGGCTCCGGCTAGCTGTTGTTGTGTCACGGTGTGTTCTTCGGCCAGTTGCACGGTTACGGCCCCGGTATCGAGATCGATATTCATGCTGTCGACGCCCTCGATTTTATCGAGTTGCCCGTCCAGATTGTTGGAGCAGAGCGGGCAGCTCATGCCATACACCGTGAGCACCACGGTATTCCCGGAGATGGGCTGACTTTCCGAGGTCTGGACATGGGTCGGGGTGGAGCAGGCCGTCAAAATGAGGGCCAGAATGACTGTAATCAGATGTTTCATAATTTGTGCCTCTCGTGCAGAGGTCGGTTGCCTCTCATTATATATTGTTGCAGGGCGCGGAAATGTGACGTTTTCTTGGCCGGTCGTAGGATGTTGGAATTTGTAATCGGTGTTGTTAAGCCGGAACCAGAGGGATGAAGATCTTCGGCAGATGGCAGAATGTTCTGTGTTTTCAGAAGGTGAACATTGTAAGTTGCATTCGAACCCGTATTTTTTGTGTCTGTTCAGTATGCACCATGTGTGCAGAAGGGGTAGTGATGAAACAAGACCCGTCAATCGGATCGGGGTGTTGGTATCTGGGGCAGATCTACATTAACCCGGATGACAAACGCATTATTGTCCGGAAGCGCAGTCGTCTGGGCTGGACTTTCAACTTTGGCCGGCCCTCGTCGTTCGCGGTATTGCTGCTGACTATTGCTTACGCTCTTGCTCCGACCTATCTGCTGCTTCATTTCGAGGTTGAATCGCCCTGGGCCCATATCGCGGCCAATATGATTATGATCTTTGGATTGATTGCATTCTGTATGCGAATGGAAAGGGTGAAAGAGCGTCCAAAAAACCAGTAGATTTTCTTCTCCCGGAGGAGCCGTTGCTGAATTTATTTCCAACCTCCGGAAAAATTACGGGCGGGCCCGAAGGCCCGCCCGTGGGGTGCTCCATTCGGAGCGTTTGCTGCATGTTTCCTCTTTAGCTTTTCTCTTTTATTTTTCCTCTTTAGCAAGCTTGGCTGCCTCGATGACTTTCGAGGCTAATTGAGCGGGTACCTGCTCGTAGCGGGAAAACTCCATTTCGAACGATCCCTGGCCGCTGGTGATGGAGCGCAGCTCGGAACAGAACTTAAACATTTCCGACTGCGGCACATCGGCGTCGATGGCCTGAAGTCCCTCTTCGGGGCCCATTCCAAGAATGCGGCCGCGTTTGGTGTTCAGCAGTCCGGAGATGTCGCCCATGAACCGATCAGGTACAATGACCTTTACGGACATAATGGGCTCCAGCAGGACCGGTCGTGATTTCTCGATGGCTTCATGCAGCGAGTGGGCGCTGGCAATTTTGAAAGCCACTTCGGACGAGTCGACATCGTGGTAGGAGCCATCGTAGAGCTCAACATGCACGTTGATCACCGGTGAGCCGACGAGCGGACCATTGGTGAGGCCTTCCACAAATCCTTTTTCACAGGCCGGAACAAAGTTTCCGGGAATAGAGCCGCCCACCAGCTTATTGGTGAACCAGTCTTCTTCAGACGGATCTTTCGGCCGGATACGGATGTAGGTTTCGCCATACTGGCCGCGGCCGCCGGACTGCTTTTTATGTTTGTAGTGCCCTTCTCCGGATCCGGTGATGGTTTCTTTGTAGGCGACCTTAGGTACGTGGTGGGTCATTTCGACATTGGAACGGTTCTTAATGTGTTCCAGCGTAACGTCGAGATGCATATCGCCCATGCCCCAAAGAACCAGTTCGTGGGTCTCGGTGTTGTGATCCAGTTTGGTGGACGGGTCTTCCTCGGTGGCGCGATGCAAAGCCATACCGATTTTGTCGGCATCCGTTTTGTTCTTCGGTTCAACGGCGTAGGCCGTAACGGGCGATGGGAATACGATCGGTTCGAATTTAATCTCTTTGCCCATGGCGCAGAGGGAGTCGTTGAGGTAGGTATGCTTGAGCTTGGTCAGCGCAACAATATCACCGGCTTTGGCTTCCTGGGCCTCGTGGGTTTTTTTGCCGTCTACATAGAGAATGGTACCGATTTTTTCTTTCTGATTTTTGGTCGGGTTATAGATTTCCATGCCGGGCTTGAGTACGCCGGAGTAGATGCGGACGAAGGTGAGCTGCCCAATGAAGGCATCGTTGTAGCAGCGCCAGACCTGGCCGGAGAAGGGTTGGTCTTCTTCTGCTGAAATTTCATTCCCTTCGGCACAGCTGACGGGATAGTCGTGCGGGGAGGGGAAGAGGCGGCTGATGGAGTCCATCGTTTCTTTTACGCCGATGTCTGCTTTCACGGATGTGGCGAAAACCGGAATGAGGTGCGCATCATGAACGGATTTGCGGAGTCCTTCGGAAAATTCGTCGGCAGTGAGTTCCTGACCTTCAAAATATTTTTCCATGAGTGTGTCGTCGGTTTCGGCGGCAAGTTCGATCAGGTGGTCTTTGATGCCTTTCACGCGGTCCTTGAGTTCATCGGGAACTTGGTCGGTCGGCGTATTAAGGATGTCAATAGCTTTTCCGTCGGAGGTCGGCAGCACCATGGCGACGCAGCGGTCTTCGCCCCAGCGTTCTTTGATTTCAAGCAGGGTGTTGTCAAAATCGACATCGTCTTTGTCGAGACAGGTGACGGCGATGCCGCGTGGCAAATTCCGTTTTTCGGCGGCTTTCCAGGCGCGCTGGGTGCCGACCTGGATGCCGGATGAGGCGTCGACCGTGATGAGAGAGGCATCGGTGACTTCGGCAGCGGAAATCATCTGGCCGATAAAGTCGGCGAAGCCGGGGGTGTCGATCATTACAAGGCGGCGTATTTTGCGGGAGGCGGCGGTGTAGACGCCGTCAAAGGGTTTCGCCCAAATGGAGATTTCATGCGCTTTTTCTTCGTCTGTCCAATCGGCCACACTGGTACCGTTTTCCGGAGAACCCACTCGATCGACCTGACCCAGCTTAAAGAGGATGCTGTCGATTAATGAGGTTTTCCCGCTACCCGTGTGGCCCATTAGAGCGAAGTTGCGGACATTATCAATGGGGATGTTTTTCATCTATCTCTCCGTTTCTGCGCGCCCTGCGCGCGGTTGTTGGCTATTCAGTCGAAATCAGCCGGTTGGCTGGCGTCGAATCAACCATTAACTGGGGCTGAGCCCCTAACCCCGCCGTCGCACGTGCGGCATGAAGCGGGAAGCTTCAAAAAATACCTCGGGTGTCTACTTTTATCAACTGAATTCCCGATTTAGCCCGCATTTTTGCTTATTTAGATGAGTTGCAATTAACGAAGCGCTTATTCATTCTTCCGCTCCCATGAATAAAAAAGCTTCCAAATTTGAATTAATGGCTCCGGCCGGTTCGTATGCATCGCTCAGTGCGGCCATTCGCGGCGGTGCCGACTCGGTCTACTTCGGTGTCGATAAGCTCAACATGCGCTCCCGCGCCGCCAGTCCCTTTTCGCTGAACGATCTCAAGCGCATCGCCCGGATCTGCCGGTGGTGCGGGGTGAAGTCGTACCTTGCCCTGAACGTGATCGTCTATGACGACGAACTCGGAATTATGCGCGAGATCTGCGATGCCGCAAAAGCGGCAAACGTGGATGCGATTATTGCGGCCGATATCTCCGCCATTGAATATGCCCATTCCATCGGGCTCGAAGTGCATATTTCGGTGCAGGCGAATGTTTCAAACATTGGAAGTGTCAAATTCTTTGCCCGCTATGCTGATGTCATCGTGCTGGCGCGCGAACTGACGCTGGAGCAGATTACAACCATTGGAAACGCCATTAAGGAACAGGACATCCGTGGACCGAAAGGCGAGCTGGTGCAGATTGAAATGTTCGCGCACGGAGCACTCTGTGTGGCCATCTCCGGCAAGTGTTATATGAGCCTTGGGTGCTACGATAAATCCGCCAACCGCGGGTCCTGCTTTCAGAACTGTCGCCGCGCCTATCGGCTGACCGATGTGGAAACCGGCGATGAGCTGGAAGTGCAGAACCGATACATTATGTCGCCGAAAGATCTGTGCACTTTGCCGCATCTCGACAAGCTGGCCGAAGCCGGCGTTACCGTCTACAAACTCGAAGGCCGCGCCCGCACGGCCCAATATGTCAGCACCGTAACCAAGGCTTACCGCGCCGGATTGGATGCCGTGGAGGAAGGAACCTTCGAACCCGAAAACTTCCAACCTTTGGAAGCCGGACTGGCGGACGTATTCAACCGCGGTTTCTGGGACGGCGGATACTATTGCGGTGAAAAGATGGGCGAGTGGGCCGCCAGCGGTCATTCACAGGCTACCGTTAAGCGGATCGAACTTGGCCACGTGACCAACTTTTTCGCCAAAATCGGCGTAGTGGAATTCAAGCTCTGGCAGCAGGAACTCCTGCCCGGATGTGAGATCCTCGTCGAAGGTCCCACCACCGGCGCAGTCCAAATCCATCTGGAATCCCTCCGCGTCGATGGGCAACCCGCCGACAAAGCCGTCAAAAACGACATGGTCACCTTCGCCCTTCCCGAAAAAGTCCGTCGACAAGACAAGGTCTTCCTGTTGCAGCCTGTAGCTTAGTGGGATGTGATTTTACGGAATCCTAACCTCCACCCTGTAGAATGCTGCGAGATTAGTGGCGGAGGGATCGGCGAGGAAGTCCTCGCCACCACTGCCCATGATGCCGGTCTGGGTGGGGACGTTGATCCATCCGCCTTCCGCGAGGTTGGTGCAGGTTTGCAGGCTGTATTGCCGGGAGGCGGAGGTCGGGAACCGGAGCGTCACGGGCGGTGTGAGATCCATGGCGGTGATGCGGAACCAGTCGCTACCGTCGAGCGGATCGGTGTCGGAAATGAATTCCTGATAGTCGGAGGCAGGGTCGCCGTCGCTATGGGGGGTGATGGGGCTGGTGCCGAGCACGACGAGCTCGTGTCCGTCGGTGAGTCCATCGGCATCGGAGTCGGCGGAAAAATTGTAGAATTCATACGCGCCCATGTCGGGCAGGGCGCTACCGTTGCCATCGCCGTCGAGCGGGCGCGGCGTGCCGTCGAGATCATCGACCATGCCGGACTGACTGATTCCCGCATCGATGCAGGGGGAGCCGAAGCGGAGGTGCAAGCTTTCGCTTAATTTGGGGTCAACGTCAATGTTGCCCGTTCCCTTGGGTAAAGGCGTGGTGCAACAATAAAAAAAGTCAGACCAGCCGGCATACCAGTTATCGCCCGAACCCGTTGTCGTGTTGTTGTTCCAAAGAATGCAGTGGTTCAGCTTGCAGTCGTAGCTTCCGCCTCCGTCGGTACCTGCCGAATTGCCCACGAGCGTGCAGTGGTTCAGCGTGCTTTTATAGTTGCCGCCGCCTTGATTACCGGCCGAATTACCCACGAGCGTACAGTGGTTCAATGTGCCCCTGTAGCTCCCGCCTCCCCATATGTAGGCATAATTTCCCGAAAGCGTGCAGTGGTTCAGCGTGCTTTCGGAGCTCCCGCCGCCTTTGCGGGAGGCCGAATTGCCTGAGAGTGTGCAGTGGTTCAGTGTGCCGTAGTAGCTCCCGCCGCCGTCGGAGTCGGCCGAATTGCCCGATAGCGTGCAGTCGGTCAGCGTGCCTTTGTGGCTCCCTCCGCCGTCTTCATCGGCCGAATTATTCGAAAGTGTGCAATGGGTGATGATGGGTGTGGTATCACTACAGTACACGCCACCGCCATTGTTGGCAGGAAAGCTGCCGGTTGCCAGTCCGGCAGTGAGGGTGAAGCCACTCAGGGTACAAGCGGTGTTGCCAAGGTTGAAGCAGCGGTGCGTGTTTTGACCGTCGACGATGGTAAAATCGGCGCCATACGCGCTTGTGAGCGTAATGGCTTTGTCGACGGTGATCTGGGTGCCGGGTTGGTAGCGCCCATAGTTGACGAGCACGGTGTTGCCTGCGACGGCGGCATTGACCGCGAGCTGGATGGTGTTGGCCGCTGTTGCCCATGTGCTATAGGGCCAGATGGAGGCGCCACTGGGGGATACATAGTGAATGGGCGAGTCTCCAATATGTTCGACGTGTACAAACTCATACGCACCGATATCGACTGTTGTTCCTGCTAAGCGCGGGTTGCCGTCGAGGTCGGTGGACCAGGTGGCATAGGCATTGTTTCCGGTATCGATGCAGGGGGAATCGGGGAGCAGATGGTAGTTCCCGGTTGCAACAAAGAGTGGATCGTTGGTGACGCAGTTGTTTCCGACTGCTGGCGTGGTGCAGCAGTGGGCGAACGTTACCGCGTCACCATAGCAGTGCCAATTGGGATTTTCGTCTGCGGTATTGCCCCAGAGTATGCAGTTGGAAAGCGTATTACTGCTGTAGCAGGAAGCCCCTCCAGCATCTTTTCGGGCAGAATTTGAGCTGATGGTGCAGTTATGAAGGGTTCCGCCATTGCTGCTTTTCACACCACCGCCGTAGTCGTAGGCATAATTTGAGCTGATTATGCAGTTGTTAAGTGTCCCGCCTTCGTCGCAGTACACACCGCCGCCGTAGACGGCTATATTATCCCTGATAGTGCAACCATTTAACGTTCCGCTGTTGTTGCAGAAAACACCGCCGCCGCCACTAACGAAGTCGTCGACTGCATTTGAACTGATGATACACTTGTTGAGGGTTCCGCCGTAGTAACAGCTGGCCCCACCGCCGTCGTACATGGCAAAATTCGAACGGATGGTGCAGTTGCTGAGGGTCCCTCCGTAGTAACAGTGGGCCCCGCCACTATAGGTTTCAGACGAATTGGAGTTGATGGTGCAACTGGATACGGTGCCCCCGTAATCCAGAAATACTCCGCCGCCGGCCAGGCTTCTGGAAGTATATTCGGCACTGGTGTCCGTGAGGGTGTGGCCGCCGCTGACGGTGTGGCCGCCGGTGAGAGTGAAGCCTATAAGTTCCGCACCGTTTGTAACATAGGCGCAGCGCACAGCGGAGGCCCCACATGGGCCTGCTCCGATGATGAATGTGTTATCTTTTCCATGAAGGCTCTGTACGGTTATCGGTTTGGTTAGGGCTACACGGTTGCTCAAGGAATCTATCTCGGTTCCGCCGGCTGCGTAGATGCCATTATCTACCAGGACGGTGTCGCCGTCTGTTGCTGCATGAATAGCCGCCTGGATCGTGGATGCTGCTGTCGTCCAATTGGTATAAGGCCAGATGGATGCGCCATTGGTCGAAACATAATGCGTGGGGGATGGGGCGGCGGGTTCTGTGCTGCAGGGCATGCTCTGCGTCATGTTTGCGCTATTCAATGCCAGGGGAGCATTGGCCGCTGCTATTTGGTCATTGTGATGGTTGTCGGCATATAGGCCAATAGGGACTGCATGCAGGCAAAGGGTGATCATGGAGAGTAATGCAGTGATATTTGATGAAGTTTTCATGATATCTCCTTACATTTAACTTCGATTACTTATTCTATATCCGTGTAACAGTGGTAACTATATACGTGTATTTGGAATATGTACATAATATTCTGTCTAGGCGCCCTGTTTATTAGTCTGACGGAGGGGAGAACCGGCGAGTTTACTACCTGCGGTTATATAATCAATTTGCACAGATCCTTGAGTCGGTGCGTGATCAGGTAGTCGTGGAAGATCTGGATGAGGCCTTGGCGGGCGAGGGCGGATTTGTAGACTTTGGCAGTGTGGTCGGGCCCGAAGAGGGTGTAGGCGGTTTGGCGGATGATGCTGTTGGAGGGTTCAGCGGGTAGTTTCTCTAAATTCAGGTCGGCCGATCCGGTGGCGGCCTGAAATGGAATCAGGATATTGGTGATGATGGCGTTGGCGCGTGCCTGACCGACGAGGGCGGTTGGATTGCATTGGGTTTTCCAACTGATATGGGTGTTCCAATGGTTGGAACCGAATTCGGTAAGGCGTTTCCAGTCGTTGGAAATTTCCAATGTCTGGAAGGCGTAGTGGGCGGCGGCCATGAGTCGGCGGACGGGGTGGTTGGC
>JAROAZ010000029.1 GCA_029432775.1 Pontiellaceae bacterium B12227
TCGTGAGTTTTTCCGTGACCGCAACCGGATGGCGCTCTGGATGAACGGAGCCGGAGCCAAGGGCTCCGCAATACAGCGCCCGTTTCACGACCGCATATATTTGATCTTCATGGATTATCCAGTTATTCCTGTAATTCTGTCTGAAAAAACGGTTTTATACCCAGCAATTATGAATAACGAAATTATCACCCCCGATCAGGAATTTGAGCAGAAGTTGCGGCCGGCGCGCTTCGAAGATTTTACAGGGCAGGACAAAATCCGCGAACGGCTGGAACTGTTTGTTAAAGCGGCCCGCCAACGCGAGGACGTGCTGGATCACGTGCTGCTCTCCGGCCCTCCAGGGCTGGGAAAAACGACGCTTTCCTACATTCTGGCCAATGCCATGGATGTGAATATTAAATGTACGTCCGGCCCGGTGGTGGATAAACCGTCGGACCTCGCCGGCCTGCTGACCAGCCTGGAACGGGGCGATGTGCTGTTTATTGACGAGATTCACCGGATGCAGCGCTCGGTGGAAGAATATCTCTATTCAGCCATGGAAGATTTTGTGATCGATATCGTGATCGACCAGGGCCCGAACGCGCGATCGGTGCGGCTGAACATTGAGCCGTTTACACTGATCGGCGCGACCACCCGCAGCGGTATGCTATCCGCGCCGATGCGCTCGCGCTTCGGACTGGTGAACCGGCTGGATTATTACGATGCCGAAACGCTTTCCAGCATTATTAAACGCTCGGCCCGGATTCTGGGGGTGGAACTTGAAGATACCGGAGCCATGGAAATTGCATCACGCTCGCGCGGCACCCCGCGTATTGCGAACAATCTGCTGCGCCGGGCGCGCGACTATGCGCAGGTGATGGCCGATAACATCATTACCGCCGAGCTGGCCGACAAAGCCCTCAACCTGCTGGACATCGACGGCGACGGCCTGGAGGAAATGGATAAACGCATTCTCTCCTGCATTATTGAAAAATTTAACGGCGGCCCGGTGGGCATCAGTTCCATGGCGGTGTCGGTGGGCGAAGAATCGGATACCATTGAGGAAGTCTACGAACCCTACCTGATTCAGGAGGGCTACCTCCAGCGGACGGCCCAGGGCCGTATTGCCACACCCCGCGCGTATGCCAAGTTCGGGCTCGTTCCTCCGGAAAAATAGGCTCAACCACGCATGAAAAAACCAAATCTAAAGAACAATCCCTTCATCGCCTTTCTGCTGAGCTTCCTGTTTCCAGGCATTGGAATGTTTTATCTTCAGTGCTGGAAAAAGGGATTCATCAATATCGGCATACTCGTGGTTTTAGGAATCTTCCTGAGCCGAATCGAAAACGTCCCGTTCTTCATCCCGGTCTTCATCGGTATTGCTTCCGGTGCCTGGGCCTATCTCGAAGCAGAGCAGATCAAAAGAGCCGACTGAACTGCTTACAGCAGATCTTTCAGGCTGGTGACCTTGCGCTCACCTTCGATCACCGACAGGTTTACATTGTCCACGCAGACCAGACCATTGATATCGTCTTTAGCCGAAAATCCGTAGAGCAGATGATCGCCTCTCCACAGCGATGCTTTATCGCCCTCCAGCGCCGCATCTTTGAACGCGTGTTTTAAAACCACGTTTCCATCGGAATCCGAGAGGGTCAGATTCACTTTGAATACATTCGGCGTGGTATCCTTGAGTGCAGTCAGTTTCATATGATACCAGCTTGAGACCGCGCTGCTGCCTTCAGCTGGACGCACAACAAAGGTTTCCGCGGGAAGCTTTGGAACATTTTCCCAATGCGGCAGATTACCGCGTATCAACCAGTCACCTGTGGGGCTGATGCCCAGACTGTAGACCCAGCGGTTGCTGACATTCAGAGACTGCTCCCCGAACAAAATCGCGATTCCGTTCTTCGCTTCATCCACGTGTCCGCCATTCAGACCGATCTGGAAATCCATTTGGAAAACGGCCGTATCGCCCGGCCTCCAGGTCACGGCGCTTTTGTTGCGATAGATTTTCATGTAGTTCTCGGCACCGCTGATCACCAGGGCTTTATCGCCCATGGTTTGCGTGATGCCCAGATGGTCAACCACGATAAAATTGCCGGCGGAAACATCCTGCCTGTCAGACCACCACCCTTGCTGCGCATGCAAAGGGCCGTCATTGTATCCATTAAACGTGCACTCCTGTGCTCGCAAAGATGATAACGAGAACAAGATAAATAGAGCAGTAATCGCGGGAAACTTTATATACTTCATGCTAAAAACCTCAGTTTTACATATTGATACATCAACTCGTCTAAAAATAATTAATATCCATTTGTTAACGTTATCACTATAAGCACAAAAAATACCACCTGTCCGATAGGACGGTGGTTTTTCGACAAAAACAGTTCCAGGGTCTGGAAAAACTTTTAGTCTACGCGTTTCGTGACTTCCACGAGGTGGTAGCCGAACTGCGTCTTTATTGGACCCTGTACGACACCGATCGGAGCACTGAAGACGACGGCGTCGAATTCCTTCACCATCTGCCCCGGCTTAAACATTCCAAGCGCACCGCCCTTCTTTCCCGACGGGCACTTCGAGTGCGCCTTGGCCATTTTTGAAAAATCCACGCCCTTATCGAGCTTCTTTTTCAGATCCGCGCATTTCCTCTCTGTTTCCACCAAAATATGCCGTGCTGCTGCTGAGGCCATACTGCTCTCCCGTATTGAGTTGATAAACGCCTGCCAACGGAACCAGGCCGGCGCAATTCGGATGGCGATTGCGCCGGCCAGGCGCAATCACGCTTCTTCCGTGTTAGTCCACGCGGGCTGTGACTTCCAGGAGGTGGTAGCCGAACTGGGTTTTAACCGGGCCCTGTACTTCGCCGATCGGAGCGCTGAATACGACTTCGTCGAACTCGCGAACCATCTGGCCAGGTCCGAATGTACCGAGCGCTCCGCCGTCGCCGCCGGACGGGCATTTGGAATGTGCTTTTGCCAGTTCTCCGAAATCGGCACCTTCATCAATCTGTTTTTTCAGGGTCAGGCAATCCGCTTCGGATGCCACTAGAATATGTCGAGCTGCTGCTGAGGCCATAGGGTCTCTCCTTGGTTTGAATTAAAGATCGGAAGATGAAGGGAAAATGGAATGATGGCAAGCCTTCAGACCTCCACGATATTGGGCGAGAATACCTGCCGCTCCTCTCCACGCTGGCGTACCAGATCGAGCAGCCAGTCATCGCCTTTGCGGCGATAGGTCCAGAATTCGGTAAATAACGGATCGCGCTTATCAATAATTTTTTCATCCCGGTCGACGGTCCAGTCATTGGAAAAAACATGCAGCTCAACCGTAAAATTATCGCGGTCATCGTCCAGATAGTCCTGCACCTGCATCACATTGCAACGGAGAATGCGGGTATCGGCCATGGTGTCGCGATGCCCCCGCTTCTTTGCCTTGCGGATCTTCTTGCTCCAATCCCTGAAAAGGGACGAGGTCAGCAGTGCATCGAGCGTTTCCAGATCCTGGGCGCACCACGCCTGCTGAATTTCATGGAAACTGGACTCGACGTGTTCCTTGAGCCGGCGCTCTTCCCAAACCGGATCAATGGTCATGAGATGCTTTAACAGTCTGCGGGTCCGGTTGCGCTTCCGTCGATGGCGCAGCTTCCGGATCCAGAAGAAGCAGGGCGTACTCAGCAAGATCATAACAATCAGCCAAAAAGCCCAGGCCCCGTCTCCAAAGATTGGAATTGCGGATCCACTCCCACCCTGCCCGTATATGTAGCCACCACCGGTATAACCACCGCCGGCCCCACCCGCACCGCCGCCGGCTCCGCCTCCTCCCCCGCGCCCGAAAACCGGCGGCAGGGCATGAAGCAGAACAAACAGGATCGGAATGAGCGGACGGGCCATGGTTGAGCTATTTTTTCGTGAACTTTTCGATCTTCTTAATGAATTCCGGCGGGCCCCAATCCTTCTCGGCTCCACCAATCTTTCCCAGCTTTTTCCCGGATGGGGAAACAAGGTAGGTGCAGGGGAAGCCCTTGCATGGAAACTTTTTATAGAGTTCGGCGTTTTCTTCCTTCCACTCCTCGCCCTCGTCCCGATCGGAAAAGTCAGCAATATAGAAGACCAGATTCTCCTTGGCATAGGCTTTGAATTCAGACTGATCGAGCACATTATCCTCCAGCACCCGGCACCATCCGCACCAGGAAGGGGCGGTGTAGAGAAACAGAATCGGGTAGCCCAGCTCTTTTGCTTCGGCCTGGGCTTTCGAAAAATCCGAATGCCAACGCAGCGAACGATCTTTTATCGCCTGCAGTTTGAGCCGCTCCTCAATCCCGCGCTTATATTCAGCGATAAAGTCCTGATCGGCCTGCGCAAAATAGGAAATATCCAACGCATGCACTTTACGGGCACGCCCGACCTCCAGAAAAACCTTATCCCCTGAAACCCGGATGAGTTTCGCTTCAAGCGTTTTTCCTTCGGTATTCGTCCAGACGCGTCCCTGAGCCGAACAGATGAATCCGATCGCGATCACGGCAATAGCACATTTCTTCATTCCCACCCCCTGTGGTTATTTCTTTCTATTCTTCAGCTGCGTCGCTCCCCCGAGTTCAGCAAAGCCGGTTTTTTCCAGATCCGTCCAGAGTGTACCTTCCCCCGCGTGAATAATGTTCAGTTTCATTTTCGGGTTCAGCTTATCCGCAAAGACCCATTTAGAATACGCCACCGGATCGCCGAAGGCCGCCGTTTTCAGCTGCAGTCCTTTGGCTATCTCACCTTCCACTTTTTCCAGTGCCGATGCATCGGCTACGCCAATCACACGCACCTTGTCCGCATTGATGGATGCGGTCGCTTTACGAATTTCGGCTTCCTTCCTGAGCGTTTCCGCCTGAATGGTGGCCACCTGCTTATCCAGATCCGCGGCAATCTCGGCCTTCAGTTTTTCGGTCTCCTGCATGACCTGCTCACCGCGCTGCTCAATCAGCGAAACCTCGGTGTTGAGCTCAGCTTCCTTACGAGCCGTGTTCTGACGCTCTTTATTCGTCAGATCCTGCTCCACGGCAATACTGGCCTGCTGGATCGGGGTGCGGATTTGATTCGGCACTTCGACGTGCCGGATCAGTGCGTTGTAGACGCGAATATCTTTTTCCCCCAGCGTTTCTTCGAGCGATTCGGTCAGGTCCTCCTGAAACTGCTCGCGGCCTTCGCCCACGATGAAATCTTTCGCCCGATACTCAGACCCTTTGTTCCGGGAGATCGAGGTAATCTGCGGCATAATGATTTTATCCACCACCGCCGGCAGGTCGCCGTAACGCCGATAGATCCCTGCAATATCGCCGGGATCGAGTTCGAACTCCAGTGTCATATCCAGGCTGATCTCAAACCCGTCGCGCGATGGAAAGCTGACGAGTTCCATCAGGTTCATTTCGCCCTCTTCCAATGAGGCCGGAGCGATGTCATGCAACTTCTTGCCGGCCTTGAAATCAACCTGCTGACCGCGTTGGGACTGAGGAGCCCACGAACTGGTGCGTTTGCTGAAATAGTCCGCGCGTTTCTTTTCCTGCTTCTGCAGCATGTTGTTCTGGAGCACATTCAGCGCCTGGCTCTGGCCCAGCTGACGCGCTTTGGTAACCACCTTGCTGCCGCCCTGTCCGAGCAGCGAAACCTGATTGATCCCGATTTCCAGCACATCCACTTTATAAGCCTGCGGATTGACATAGTAGAGCCCGGGATGCAGCACATCTTTACGAACGCCTTTCTGTTGATCGTTGGCGAACTGGCCATCCGGCGCCTGTGTTCCGGAGCGGGAGGTAATCACGCCGGCATAGCCAATCGGAATGCTGATGGCATCCACGATCTCCACGTTGTAGCCATAGCGATTCATCCGGTATTTTCCCGGTCCCAGCACATCGCGCCAGATGCCTTTCTGTCCGCGTTCAGCAATGAACTCACCGGTCGCCAGTTTGTCGCCGACCTTTGAGGTGACGATGCCGACTTTTCCCGGATCAATGATGATGGCATCTTCGATTTTCCACTCATAAAAGAGCGGGAAACGGAAATGACGGCCTTCACCCAGCGGTTCCTCGAGAATACCCTTTTGCCCCTCACGGGCCAGAATCTGTCCCTCATCCAGCGGATCGCCGACTTTGGCGGTAATGATGGCCATTTCATTGGGGCCCACATAGAAACGGCAGAAGCCCCAGACAAACATGGTGGTCAGTCCCCCGCCGACAAACAGGACCGTAAGTAATAAACCTATAATTGCTTTGGTAGAGATTTTCATTCTGCACCTCCCTTCGCCGGAGCGTAGGTGCTGAATATGCTGCCTACCCCTCCATCAGAATCTGAACTGAGCACCGAGAGAATACTCGGAGCCAGTCTTTCGTAGAGCGTGTACCGCGCAAAGTTTTCGCCAGTACCGAACGCGTTGACTTTATTTCCAATAACCGAAGCTTCCGCTTCGTTCTGAGCAGTGATGGCGTCCTTTTTACCGTCGGCCGTCAGCAGAATGGCTTCCGCCTGAAACAGTGCGGCTTCATATTCCACCTTCGCCACATCCAGCTCCTTCTGCGCGGAGATCAGGCGTACGCTCTGGTCCTGCTCGGCATCAATCACAGCGCGGATACGCTTGGTATCGGCCTCCACCTTTTCACGGCTCTGAATGGCCAGCATTTCCTGCTTCGTCAGTTCAGCCTTCGATTTGGCCTGTACAATCTGTTGCTCATATTTGGCCGCATCCTGTACCGCCAGCTCGCGGTCGCGGTTAATACTGGCAATTTCGTCCGGCACGATAATTTTCCGAACCAGCACCGATTTAATATCAACACCCCAGCCCTTCGACTTGCTGTGCAAATGTTCTTCCAGCTCGTTCTGGAATTTCTGCCGCGTTTCACCAACGATGAAATTCACCGCCGGATGCTTGCTGCCTTCAATGCGGCTGAAACCGCGCGCCCTCGGAAGAATCAGTTTTTTAATAATGTCGTCCATATCCCCTACGCGGTGCGTCAGGAAAGCGGCCTCGCCGCGCTGGATGCCGAACTCGATCGTGCCTTCAACCGTCACCGTAAAACCGTCCAGGGTCAGGAAGTTGATCACGTCTTTACCCGACATCTCAAAACGCTGACTCTGCAAGTTTACTTCCACTGAGTTATAGATGTACGGATTCAGATAGTGCGTCCCCGGATCGAGCAGCATGCCGTCGACCCCTTTCAGCCCCTTCTCCACCAGAAACGTGTTGCGCTTTTCCTTCGGGACATCGTGATTGAGCACATCCTGACCGGTCAGGGCCGTCACCACGCCCACATGCCCGGGTCGGATGTTAATGGCATCGAACAACGCAACGTGATAGGCGTATGGGTTGATGCGGTATTTACCGGGACGCAGAATTTCCTCCACGATCCCTTTTTCATTTTCAACCGCCATAATCCTGCCGGGCTGAAGTTCCCGGCCGTAGAGACGGGTCATCACACCAAGCTTTCCGGCCGGTACGTCGAGAATCCGCTGCTTCCGCCAGCTCCACGTATAGGGATTCCGGAAATAGCGCCCTTCTGAAAGGACATCGAGTTGGATGCCCTTCTGTCCTGCTTCCAACGCGATCACCTGACCGGGAGGCAGGTTGTCGCCGGTTTTACGGATCAGCACCGCAATTTCCCCCGCTCCGGGTTCGATCCGGCAGAAAAACCAGAAAAAGACGAAGGCTGCAATAACGCCCCCGACAATCAAAACCGGCAGTGATGTGAGCAACGGAATATTCAGCTTCACCTGCGGCGGTTTAAAATCTATATGATCACTCATCCCCAACCTCCTGTTATTTTGTTTCCAAGGATTGGAAAAAAGGTTAGCACGCCCCTTTCAGGCCGCCACTATTAATTCCTCTGAAAATTATAATCGGCCCTCTTATTTGACGGATTAGTAAATTGCAATGTTCAGCCCCACTCTCTAGCCTCTAAGAAATCAAAAAGGGGTAAAATGAATCAGGCCGACAATATTATTGTAATGGGTAAGAGCGGGGCGGGAAAACAACCACGGGTTGATGTTCTGATACGCAGGTTCGGCCTGAAGCAGCTCTCCACAGGCGATATCTTCAGAACGTATCTTGGTCTGTTCAATGAACTGGGCGACGAGAGCGATCTTAACTCATTTTACGATTCAGCTTCCGACAACTTCATTCCGGATGAGGCGATCAAAAACAAACTCAATATCAGCCATTGGGAGGATGCCGACGCCATCGTACTCGGACTGAAGGCAAAATATTATGTCAACCAGGGCCTCTTCGTGCCGGACCACATCACCAATGCCCTTTTCGAGTCTGCCTTCCAGGCACTGGGTTTTCGCGGCGCTGTGCTCGATGGTTTTCCAAGGACGATAGATCAGGCCCGGTTCCTGGTCGAGATGATCGAGCGTGAAGGCATAAAGATCGATGCGATCCTGTTGATCGAAAACGAGGATGAACTCATCATTGCCCGAACCGTCGGGCGGCGGATTTGCCGGACCTGCGGCGAACTCTACCATGTTGAACACCGCCCTCCTCCAATGCCTGGAAACTGCGAGTTTGAATCGCCGAAATGCAAAATCATTCAGCGTAGCGATGATACCGTCCGAAGCCTGGAAGCCCGTCTGCAGGAGTTTCAAACCAAAACCCGGCCGGCCATCGAATACCTGCAGGAACAGAAAATCCCCTTCTACTCCGCCCCCGGAAACCTGCCCACCTATGCCCCGGAAGCCGTTCAGGCCAGTGTGTTTGAGGTGATGCAGATCAGCGGGTAAGATTCCTTTCTTTATCCACCCAGTGTGTAATTCCGCTTGGCGTTGTGTCCCGGGAATTGTACATATGGATACAAACAGCTTTCCAGTGAATCGGAATCAAACATACAGGGGACAGGAATGAATCAGCCAGGAGTATCGCGCCGCAAGCACCTCAAACTGAACACCGCTTTTCTCGCCGGCCTTTTGGCGGCCCGCAACGGATGGGTACAGGCGGCGGACGGAGCATCGTTTGCCGGCGATCTCGACTCTCTCAAAAATTCTCTGGTCCGTATCTCCGGCGATCGATTGGTGGGCATCGGCTTCATTGCCGAACAGGATGGACGGCAATATGTCTTCACCAACGCCAGTGTCATCTCCGGTCATAATAAACTTGTGATTCAAACGCTGGACAACAAAGCAGTACACCCGAAAAAAATTGAACTTTCCGCCACGCGGGATCTCGTCCGCCTGCTGGTCAGCGAAGAAAAAGCGCTGAAACTGAATCCGGAAATCGTTGCTGACGAGGTCATTGGCGTCCTCGACTACTTTCGAGGCGCAACTCAGAACCATGGAGGCATCATTACCGGCTCCAGTAAGGATATGATCGAAATCAACGTTGCCTTTGAAAAGGAATGCAGCGGAAGCCCCCTGCTCGATGGACAATTCGGCGTCCGCGGCATTGCCAACCATCTGGTTTATTACAAAGCCAACGGCCCCAACTGGATCGGCACCCCGCGCACCTTCGGCTACAAACTCGACGATGCCGCCTGGTATTCGGCCAATTGGGGAAAATACAACAAAACCTACGGAAAAAGTCTGCGGGAAATCGATGAATTCAGAAACACCGTTTATGCGATTGCCCAGAAATGGATCAAGAGGCCCAAAGCTGAAATCGAGTTTGAGGGCGGCCTCAGCATCGATTTCGACCGATGGGTAAAAGAATACAACAACATGATCAGCGACCTCTCCAAAACAAAGAGCAAAGGCAGCGGAGCCAGCCCCAATGAAAAGATCCAGAAGCGATTCAAGGAAAGCTGCGATGAACTGACCCGGGTCTGCGAGGCGAAAGCCAGAAACCTCGAATTCCTTTGCGAGGATAAAACCATTACCAAATATCTGCGTATCCAGTTCAAATGGCGGGCACTTGAACTGAAAAAGTTCGGCCGCTTTGTAACCGCGCACGCAAAGCTCCACGATCGCGACCGCTGGATGTAGATTTCCAACCTCTGGAACACCTTTCTGCAATGGGAATTCGGCACATGCCGGATTCCCTTTTTTATTGAATCCGGCTTAAATCCTGTATTTTTTCGTTGTCATACTAGAAGGACATAGTCTTTTATAGCAGGACAACGGAGGTTTTATATATGAAAGGCGATATTCGACAGATTCTTGATTATCTGAATGCAAACAAGGTGCGCGCAAACTATTCGTCTGTGCAGAGCTGCCTGGGATTCGGCCCATTCGACAAGGTCGACTGGAAAGAAATTCTGGGGCCCCCGCGCCAATACACCTCCTGGGTCGTGCATAGAAGAACCGGCGTTCCGGACGGTCACACCCCCGCCGAACTGCACCCCGACCTGATGGCCTCGCCCGACATTATTACCAAAGGGAAAGTGCTCCAGGCCGCTGTGCAGGAATTCGTGAATTCCGATGAAGCCGACAAAGACCCCACCGTTTCCATCCTCCCGAAAGTCGAAGTGGCCGACTGCCACGGCAATAACTGCGCCGTCATTTGCCCGGCCTGCAACAAAGCGTATCTCGTCTCCAGCTTCCTGAACCGGGGCATCCGCTCCTGTCCGCATTGCGGACAATCGAAAGCCGTCTTTGCCGAGGTGAAAGCGGAATGGGAAGCCACGCATCAGGATGACATGGTTGAATCAGAACAGCATGCCACCCGCCTGATCTTCAAAAAAGAATGGCTGGGCTACGATGTATGGATCACCTTCACCGAAGATGACACCACCTACCGCTACCCCCACGATCAGCTCCTGCAAACCTTCATCAGCCGCCTCGGCATTATTGAAGGAACCAAAACATGGGAAACAGATGGTCTCTACAGCTTCCCGCGGCTGAGCGGTGAACAAAAACGTATGCTGCACCGCTACATCACCGAAGTGCGCCATGTTCCGGAAGCCACGCAGGCCGCCGAGACAGGCGTCGTGATTCCCGAAGTCAAAACCGCAAAAGATCCGAAAAAGCTGCAGGAGTAAGTATCCATTCAGCGCACCGGCCTGAGTTTAGAGATACTCTTTATCATTGAGCCGAAGAGCCGCGTTTGCTAATAAGCGCGGCTCAATTTCACCTTATTGAAAGGAATTTAAATTATGGCCATTCATCCAGAAGCAGGAAAACCTGTCGCAAAAGAAAACCTGACCGACGTTGCTGAACTCATCAGCCTCTACTACGAAACGCAGCCCGACGCCACCAACCCAGACGAAAAGGTCGCCTTCGGCACCTCCGGTCATCGCGGCTCCTCGTTGAAGAAGAGCTTTACCGAAGACCACATCATGGCAATTTCCCAGGCCATCTGCGAATACCGCGCCGGCCAGGGCATCACCGGCCCGCTCTTTATGGGAAAAGACACCCACGCTCTTTCCATCCCGGCCGAAAAAACCGCCCTGCAGGTTTTTGCCGCCAACGGCGTCACCGTGATGATTGATCAGGATGGTGGCTACACCCCGACACCGGTCATTTCCCACGCCATCCTCGCCTACAACAAAGGCAAAACCGATGGGCTGGCCGACGGCGTCGTCATCACCCCATCCCACAACCCGCCCGACAACGGCGGCTTTAAATACAACCCGCCGAACGGCGGACCGGCCGACACCGACGCCACCGGCTGGATTGCCAACCGCGCCAACGAACTGATGGCCGAAGGCAACGACGAAGTCGAAAGCCTCTACTATCCGGAAGCCCTCGCGGCCGACACCACCGTTGCCTACGACTTCATCACCCCGTATGTTGAAGATCTCGGTAACGTCATTGATATGGAAGCCATCAAAAACGCCGGCTTGAAAATCTGTGCCGACGCCATGGGCGGCTCCGGCCTGCGCTACTGGAAGCCGATCGCCGAGCAATACGGCCTCGACATCACCACCCGTAACGACACCGTGGACTACACCTTCAGCTTCATGACCGTCGATCGCGACGGCAAAGTCCGCATGGACTGCTCCTCGCCCTACGCCATGGCCAGCCTCGTGGCCCTCAAGGATGACTTCGACATTGCCTTCGGTAACGATCCCGACTACGACCGCCACGGCATCGTCACCAAATCCGCCGGCCTGATGAACCCGAACCACTATCTCGCCGTTGCCATCAATTACCTCTATTCCCAGCGCGAAGGCTGGAACAAAGATGCCGCTGTCGGCAAGACGCTCGTCTCCTCTTCCATGATCGACCGCGTGGCTGCCGACCTCGGCCGCGACCTGCAGGAAGTGCCCGTCGGCTTTAAATGGTTTGTAAACGGCCTCGTCGACGGATCCTACGGCTTCGGCGGCGAAGAATCTGCCGGCGCCTCGTTCCTCCGCAAGGACGGCACCGTTTGGACCACCGACAAAGACGGCATCATCCTCTGCCTGCTGGCCTGCGAAATCCTCGCCGTCACCGGTAAAGACCCGGGCGAGCACTATGCCGAACTCGTTGCCAAGTTCGGCGCGCCGGTTTACGACCGCGTCGATGCGCCGGCCAACCGCGAAGAGAAAGCCAAACTGGCCGCCCTCTCGCCGGAACAGGTCACCGCCGAAACACTCGCCGGCGAACCGATCACCGCCAAGCTGACCCACGCCCCCGCCAACGGCGCGGCCATCGGCGGCCTCAAGGTTTGCACCGAAAACGGCTGGTTCGCCGCCCGCCCGTCCGGCACCGAAGACGTATATAAGATCTACGCCGAAAGCTTCAAGGGTGAGGATCACCTCAAACAGATCCAGGCCGAAGCGAAAGAGATCGTTAACCAAGCCCTCGCTTAGCGAGATGTGAGGCGTGATTAGCTCACACCTCACGGCTCATTTCAATGTAGATGCACGCCTCCTGCCTCGTTGCGCATGAAAAACAGGTTCCGAAAAATGCCACCAAAGACAGAAATCATAACGGTCAGGGATCACATCGCGTGGTCATACGCAAACTTGGCGAGAGCTGATGCCGCACTGAGCAAGGGGGCTGAAAAATACAGCCGGTTGCATCACATGATTCGAGCCAAGCTCTTTAAAGGGCTAAGGGAACAAACGATGCAAATGTCGTCGATCTACAAGGATGAACGCCTGAAGATGACGCTTCCTCAAGCATGCTACTATTGCGGTGATGATGAGAATCTGGCAGTGGATCACCTGATCCCGCGAATCAAGGGCGGCCGGGACGAAGCCGACAACCTGATTTGGGCATGTCGTTCCTGCAATAGTTCAAAACGAGATAAGGACATGCTCAGCTGGTTGCTCGACAAGGATGATTTCCCTTCGATCCTTCTTCTTAGACGGTACATCAAACTCGTTGCCCGTTATTGTGAAAGCAAGAACCTGCTCGACGAAAAACTAGAAGAGGTTTTGAAAACCAATCTGCCTTTCTCGCTGGAGCGCCTTCCCTATACGTTCCCGCCATTGCAAGACTTGAAACTGTGGATCTACCCAACCGAAAGAGAGCCATAGCAACGCGGAGCGTGACTCCATCCGGGATCACGCCTTTTTGGGGCGTAGCGCGGATATCCGATCCGCGTTTCCCTCATGTACGGAAACACCAGCCTGGAATCCGGCGCTACGGCATCTCATCCGGAAATCGAAATCGTCGTACGCATTATATCCAGCCACAACTCGGTTTTTTACCCCACTTACGGCTGGATATAAATTCTTCTTCACCAATTCAATCTTGACTTATATCCAGCCACAACTACTGTTTAAACCCTAGTTACGGCTGGATATAATTTATGAAAAACACGGACTACATTGCGGGAAGAGGCAGGGAAAAGGCGATTCTCCAACAACTTACGGAGTCGGCGGATGCCGAGTTGCTGGCGGTTTATGGTCGCAGGCGCGTGGGGAAAACCTTTCTCATCACGCGCTATTTCAGCAAGTTTGCCTTTGAGTTCACGGGCACCAAAGACCTTCCTGTAAAACAGCAGCTGGCCAACTTTGCCAGCGCCTTTGGCTGCAAAGAAACTCCCCCCAACTGGCAAGCGGCGTTTCTACTTCTTCGCAAAAAGCTGGAGAAATCCAAGTCCCGACGGAAACAGGTGGTTTTTTTTGACGAACTTCCGTGGATTGCGTCACGCCGTTCCGGCTTCCTCCCGGCCTTCGAGCATTTCTGGAACAGCTGGGGTTCCCGCCAAAGCAACCTGCTTTTCATTATCTGCGGGTCAGCGGCGGCATGGATGATCAAACGGGTTATCCACGACAAAGGCGGCCTCCACGGGCGCGTTACCCGTACCATGCAATTGGCCCCCTTCAATCTTCACGAAACCCACGAATACCTCCGCCGGCGGGGCTTCCCGGACAACCCATTCCAGACCTTGGAACTCTATATGGCGATGGGCGGCATTCCGCACTATCTGCATCAGGCGCAGCCCCACCTTTCCGCCGCCCAGAACATCGACGCGCTTTGCTTTGAACCAGGCGCGCCATTGCGCGACGAGTTCAACGAAATCTACGCATCGCTATTCGAAAACCATGAACGCCACCTGCAAATCATCCGGGCACTCGCCAAGGTGCAGCAAGGACTGTCCCGCGTCGAAATCCAGAAAAAGACAAAGTTGAGAACGGGCGGAACGCTGACCCAGACTCTGGAAGAGCTAAACCGTTCGGGCTTCATCGGCATCACAATCCCCTTCGGACGCACCCAGCGCGACGCCCTTTATCGCCTGACCGATGAATTCTCCCTCTTCCACCAGCGCTGGATCCACGGGAAAAAGCAGCCCGAAGGCGGCGGCAACCATTGGCTGCAGCTACGCCCCACCCCGCGCTGGAATACCTGGAGCGGATTTGCGTTCGAGAATGTTTGCCTCAAGCACGTACGCCAAATCAAGGCCGCACTCGGCATTGCCTCCCTACAGACCGAATCGTCCGCATGGCGCCACCAGCCAAAATCAACCCAAGAAAAGGGCGCGCAGATCGACTTGCTTATCGACCGCGCTGATGGCGTGGTCAACCTCTGCGAAATGAAATACTCAGCAGCCCCTTTCGCCATTACAAAGAAATACGCGGAAGAGCTCCGCAACAAGCTGCAGGTTTTTCAATCCGCCACCAAAACGCGAAAGGCGCTGTTCCTGACCATGGTCACCACCAATGGCCTCGCGGACAATGCTTACAGTCAGGAACTCGTAAATAGCCGCTTAGAAATTGGATCGCTCTTCGAGTCTTGACCCAAAAAATGAATCACGCACTCTATTTATACCCAGCCATAACTCGTTTTAAAACCTACTTACGGCTGGATATAAGACATTGCCCGGCAGACTATTCAGCGTTGGAACTCACCGGACGGCCACCCTCAAGCTCCTGAAGGAAGCTGGCAAGGTCGGTGTAGTCCCTTCCTCCCAGGTTGGAGACATCCCCTCCGGATCGCCACTCATGAAGCACGCTTTCCTCCCCAGCACCGAAAAAACTGATCCCTTTTTCCAGATAATAAAAATACGACCCGCCACTCTCATCCGCCTTAATCGCAACGAAAAAAAACTCGCTCACATTTTTAGGTTTCTCGAACTCGAGGATATAAATGCGTTTGTCCGGATAACGGTACAAAACAAGCGAAGCAGCAAAATCCTTATCGACCCATGTACGCGCACTGGTGATCAGCCCGTCAACAGGTCCATTCTCAAGAATTTCATTGCTATGATTTCTCAGCCACTGCGGCAGGAAGGTGCGCTGGAAATAATACACCGCCTTTTGGCGGGCATTCTTTCGCTCTGCTTCCGGGCTGATCCGGCCTGGACGGGAACGCGTATCTGATCCAAAAAGAGAAATCTCTTTCTCCGTTTTTCCTGGATTCGCAGCAGCAGCAGCTTCCTTTGCCCGGACTCTCTCGGTGGCCGCTTCAGCGGCTCTTGCCGCCCGGGCCGCTTCGGCCCGCTTCTCCTGCTCGATCTGCCTGCTCTTCGGAGTATGCGGAAACTTCAGTTCCTCCCCGAGCCGGAGCTTTCTTCCATCCAGACCGTTGAGCGCTTTAAACTCTGTGTAATATGCATTCACATCCACGCCCTCATAGAGTTCCGGGAATGATTTCATATCAGCCTGATAAATCCCGAAAACCGACTTCTCACGGCCGGTCAACACATAGGAATCCCCGGGCTTTGCCCCTGCAGAACACAGCAAATAGCAAAGAAAAACACTGGATAAATAGATCTTCATACTTTTTTTGTAGCGGATGTCATCACTGAAGTCCACTCACCGGAGGTTGCCAGTCCGCACAACCCATCAGCTGCAACTCGACTTTTCACCTCACGTATGGCTGTATTGATTAATCATGGGCAGACAAAAGAACAACAATAAGAACGCCGGAAAGAAACGCGGGCGCGGCGGCGCGGGACAGAACCGGGCCGAGTCGGAAGCGTATCTGAAGAAGAACGGATCCAAACCGGACGTCATCGAAACACCCAGCGGGCTGCAGTACACCATTAAAGATCCAGGCATTGGAAAAAGTCCGGATGAATGGAGCACGGTGGAAGTGAACCAGCGTATCCTGCTGGTCGACGGCACCGTGCTGAAAGATACCTACCACGGCACCGAGACCGACACGTTTACGATGGCCGAAGCCATTGACGGGCTGAAAGAAGGCCTGCCGCTCATGAAAGAAGGCGGCAAGTTCCGCTTTGTGGTTCCGCCGGATCTGGCCTGGGGCAAGCGCGGCGCCGGTGACAAGATCGGCCCCTACGCCGCTCTCATCTTCGACATCCGCCTGGAAAAAGTTACCTAAAACCCGCGCGTATCCTGGCCCTGCTCAAACAAGTCGCGGGCGAGATTGAGGTTTTTCACGAAGTTGCTCAGATAGACCTCTTTTTTGCCATAGGCCCGCAGCGGGATAATGACCGGCCGGGGATTGGAGATCAGCTCGGCGGGCATCACGTGGCAGACATCGCTTTTCACCATCACGCCCACAAACTCGCCACGATCGGTCAGCAGATAGTCGCCGACCTTCGGGCGGGAGCCGCTGAGTGTGCGGACGCTGAGGTAGTCTCTTCCAAGCATTGGAACAATCTCCACCAAACCGTATGCATTCACATCTTTGGCGCTGAAAAGCATGGCCGTGCGCAGGCGCCGGTTTTTCACCCCCTGCATCGTAACCGGCTTCAGCGCACCTTCCGTGGCCGAATTCACATGCGCCAGACATACCTGGGGCTCGGATGCCGGCACAATCAGCGCGCGCAGGGAACCGGCCTGCGGCTCGCCGACCATTGGAGCGGCAACGCCGCGCACATCAGTGACCCGCTCGGACAAGCCTCCGAAAAAGGATTTTCTCAGACCGAGCGACTTAAATTCGGCCGGCACCACCATAAAACCGCCCACATCCACCAGCGGCATCGCAAGCTGTTTTTCAGTGCGGTAAGTCTTTCCGTTGGCGGAGTGCTCCGTGTAGCTGATCATCACCCGGCGCATCGCTTCATCGCGTCGCACCCATACGGATTTATTCCGCTCTTCGGCGGCGGCTTTCTTTTCCTGCTCCAGCTGAGCAAGTTTTTCAGCATCGGTTTTCTCGCGCTCTTTCAGCACCGCCACCGATTCGCGGGCTTCGACCAGCTTTTCGGCGACCTGTTCGGTTTTGGTCTCCAGCCGCTCGCGCTCGTTCAAGGCAACCCGGGCCTTTGCAACCGCTTCGGCCTCGGCCGACTTTGCTGAAAGCAGATCCGCCTCCCGGCTTGCCAGCTTGCCGGAAAGTTCGTTCGCCCGCTTCTCGGCGAGCTCTTTTGCAGCACGGGCGTTCAGCGCCTCCTGCCTCAGAGCAAGGATTTCGGAATCGCGGTCGCCGGCCGAGCGCTCGGCCTCGCGGGCGAGCCGTTCAGCCTCTTCGGCCTTTTGCTCAGCCAGTTTCACCCGGGCGTGGGCGGCATCGGCCCGGGCCTTGGCTTCGCGTTCGCGCTGCTCGAGTTCGCGGGTCCGCACCTTGGCGAGATCCGCCTGCTGATTCACCAGTTCCGCCTCACGGGCGGCAAGTGCGGCTTTCGACCGGGCCCGTTCAGCGGCCAGTTCGGCTTCCCGCAACTTCGTCAAAGCATCTGCCCCTTCAGCCCGTTCACGGTCCGCTTTGGCTTCGGCCAGAGCGGCCTGCTCCAACGCCTTTCGGGCCACTTCGGACGACTCTTTAAGCTGCGCCTCCAGACGGGCAATTTCACTGCGATAGCCCGCTTCATTGCGCAGACCTTCCTCCAGCACGCGCGAAAGGCCGCTGGCCGGAACGGGAATGTTGGACTGCCCGTCTCTCAGGTTACGCGAAGTGAGCGCGAGCACCGAGAGCACCATGACGTCGAGCATCACGACTAAAATTGATCGTCGCATCGTTTGCCCCTACTTGGTTTCGACCTGGCTTGTCAGCAGTTCCTGCCGCAAAGGCGTATGATAGCCGAGGCGCAGGATCACGGAAACAATGATGCCCATCGCCGTTGAAGCATAGGCAAACATCAGCCCGGCATCGGGATAGAAGGTGATCACAATAAAACTGCCGACCGAACCAAGCAGGCCGAAATAGAGCGGGAGATCATAATAGATATCGATGGCGTCGAGCAGCTCCAGAGTTTTAGCGGCATCGTAGCCTGCATTTTTTACCGACTTCGTTTTCGCCAGTGCGGCGACCCACGCAAAAATCTGCAATACGGCGGAAATCAGCACCATGGTCCAGGCCATCCGCTGACCTACCCGGTGCGCAACCGCACGGGCCTGTTCCACCATCTCGGGACTGATGGCCCCGGCGCCCTCACCAAGCGGCACCTCACTGGGTTTCGCGAGAAAAGAAATACCCACCGCAATGGCAACCGTCAGGGCCAAAACCCCTAAAAAAATAAAAAAACCGCGCATAAACTTCATTTATATACACTCCTCAAATCAACCCAATCAGAAAAAGAAATTTCAACCATTTCCAGCTGCTGTTCACAAGACGTAACCGCTGCAGGAAACCGGACGAACATAAAACCGAATCTCTCCTGATACACCCGAAGCATATACTACTATTCCTGTCACATATCCAATCGATACTTTTACATCCATTGCAAATCAGCTATTTACACAAAATCTTAATATATGACTATTTATTTAATGTATTGAGATCATCCACGGTTCTGGTAAGCACTGTCCCTTTATACAAAAGGAACCATAGGGGGAAATATGTTACATGAACCAGCCACGAAGGTGGAAAAGGACGCTGCGTCCGATTGGAAAGCCAAGCTCGGCATCAAGTTGTTCTGGCTTTATTGTGTTATTTATATGGGATTTGTCGGCACCGCGGTCTTCGCCACCGAATCCATGAAACTACCGGTACTTGCCGGCGTCAATCTTGCCATTATCTACGGCATGGCCCTGATCATCTTCGCGATCATCCTCGGGCTTATTTACAACTATCTCTGCACCAAAAAAGAAGATGAGTTAAACGCCAAAGCAGAGGAGGCTGAATAATGAATTATGAAGCCAACCCCATCGCGGTCGCCATTTTTCTGGCCTTTGTCGGATTCGTTCTCGGCATCTCCTTCTACTTCGCCCGAAAAGCCAAGTCGGCTGAGGGCTACTTCGCCGCCGGCGGAAATATTCACTGGTTTGTGAACGGGGTCGCCTTTGCCGGTGACTATCTTTCCGCAGCCTCGTTCCTCGGTATCTGCGGCCTCATCGCCACGATGGGCTACGACGGGTTCCTCTATTCCATCGGCTATCTCGCCGGCTGGATTGTGGCTCTCTTTGTAGTTGCTGAACCGATGAAACGTCTCGGCAAATATACCTTCACCGATGCGCTGGACTCCAAGTTCAATTCCAAAGCCATTCAGTTGATGGCAGCCATCAGCACGCTCGCGGTTTCCATGTTCTACCTGATTCCGCAGATGGTCGGTGCCGGGGTGCTTGTTACTCCGCTGCTCGGACTGCCCCACTGGATGGGTGTCTGCATGGTCGGTGCCATCGTGATTACGATTGTTGCCACCGCCGGCATGACCTCCACCACCTACGTACAGTTCCTTAAAGGCGGCCTGCTGATCATCTTCTCTACTGTTATCACGGTAATGGTATTGAGCCGGGGCCTCTCGACGGAATCCCGTCCGGACACCTTTAACCCGAAGATGATCGCTGCAGCGGACGCCGACACGACGATTCGGGTCACCGAAGCCAAGACCGGCCTCACGTTTGTGAAGATTGTCGAAGAAGGCGTCGCCAACTGGTGGATCGTTCGCGGCGACAACCTTGAACAGGCGCAGTCCAAAGTGGAAATGCATTCCGGCGAAACGCTCTATAACGGCGCACCGAAAACCGATAACAAATTCCAGTCTGTAGGTTTGGTAACCAAACTGCCGGACGGTCAGACCGAAACCGGAAGCATCGGACCACTGAACTATTTTGCCACCATTCAGGAATCCGAAATCGTCCGTTATCCAAAAGGGAAAGTTGCCAAGTTTGATCACGAAGGTGACCACGTGAAAGTGTTCGTTCCGGAAATCACCGCCGGTGCGGATCTCATGATCCCCGGCCAGAAATTCAAACTGAAAGACGGCGTTGGTAAGATGAACTTTATCTCGCTCATGCTCGCGCTCTTCCTGGGCACCGCTTCCCTGCCGCACGTTCTGATTCGCTACTACACCGTTCCGTCTCAGCGCGATGCACGTAAGTCCACCATCGTGGCCATTTGCGGAATCGGCTTTTTCTACGTGCTGACCCTCTTCATCGGGTTCGGCGCCATGACGCTGGGTGTGATCGATGTGGAAAGCGGCAACATGTCCGCTCCGCTGCTCGCCAAAGCGTTTAACATCTTCCTGTTCTCCACCATTTCAGCCATTGCCTTCGCAACCGTACTCGGCACCGTTTCCGGTTTGATTGTGGCAACGTCCGGCGCGATTGCACACGACTTGATGGATAACTACATGAATGTCCAGATGAACGATAAGCAGAAGGTCATGGCCGGTAAGATCGCTGCCTTCGCAGTCGGCATCATCGCCATCATCCTCGGCATTGCCTTCAAGGGCATGAACGTGGCCTTCCTCGTGGGTTGGGCGTTTGCAGTTGCGGCTTCCGCCAACCTGCCTTCAATCATCATGCTGCTGTTCTGGAAGAAGACCACCGCCAAAGGCATCGCCTACTCCATCGGCGTCGGTATGGTTTCCGCGCTGGCGATCATTCTCTCTTCCCCGAGCATGTATGGGCAGTACGGACTCGATCCGGCTTCTGCTCTCCATAAACTCGACAATCCGGGCATCATCTCGATTCCGCTCAGCTTCATTACGCTGGTGGTGGTGTCGCTGATGACCCAGAAGGATAACGAAGGCCTCTCAACAGAAGCCCCGTAAATTCCAATCATTGGAACATGGTCGGGCCGGATTTTTCCGGCCCGTCTCTATTTAATCTATACGGAAAAATTTATGAAAAAAACTACGCTCATTCTGGCCACGGCGCTGACCGCCTCACTGGCTTCGGCCGAAAGCATCATGAGGTTGTTCAATGACAAAGGACAGGGCACCATCTCCGGCCGCATCCAGTCCCTCACCATGTACCGCGACTATGAAGGCACCGGCAACGGCGCCAACTCCACGCTCGGTGCCGTCGTCAACTACACCTCCCCCGTCTTCTCCGGATTCGATGCCGGGCTGGGCTACAACTACGCCGGCGAAATCTACGAAAACAACAACTCCGCCCTGCTGGCCAACGATGCCATCAACGTGCTCAACGAAGGCTGGGTGCGGTACAACTTCTACAGCCTCAACCTCACTAACACAACACTTCTGGCAGGCCGTAAAATTGTTAACGGCGAGGTTTTCCGCGCCGATGACTTTCGGCAGAAGGCGCGCTCCCTCGAAACCGTCATGGTCGAATCCAAAGATATTTCCAACACCCGGCTCACGATCGGACACGCGTTCCGCATGAGCAACTGGATCCAGGTCGGAGATCGTGCCGACTTTAATGACCTCAACAACAACGACGGCATTACCTGGGCAGAAGCGGTCTACTCGGGCATAAATGAACTCGAACTTGCCGTGTTTGATGCCATTGGATGGGATTCCGTAAATCTGATCGGTACACGCGCAAAATATGACATTTCGGAAGAAACCGCCATTCTGGCCTACCTCCGCAACGAAAGCAGCATTGGCAGTTCCTCCGGACACCATGCGAATGTGCTCGGCCTTTCCATCACTCAGAAATTAGGCGCCTGGAAACTGGAAGGCGGCTACTTCGGAGTATATGGAGATAATCTGCGATTCCAGGAAACCACCACCGGTATCAATCATGCCCTCGGAGCTTCCATGATGATCTACGCTCAACAGTTTGCCGGCGGGGCCGACACGGCCTATCTCAAGGCCGTGACTAAACTCGAAAGCACCAAGACCGTTCTTTATGCACTGTACAACTATACCTGGCAGCAAAAACTCTGGGACGGACAGGAGCTGAACATCGTCATCAAGCAACCGGTGACTGAAAACCTGACGGTCGCATTCAAAGGCGGCATCGGTTATCGCCTCGACAAGAACAGCATCGGAGCGAACACCACCGCCACCGACGCACGCCTCTTCATCACCTACGCCTTCTAAAAGATTCCAAACCTTGGAAACACCGGGCGGTCAAAACGACCGCCCTTTTTTTGTGCCCGGCCCATTCCCTCATCCGCAATGCATTCTTTCCATGATGGCTTGCCGGTTCATTTTACACCTGCATGCTGCCGAGGAAATCGTAACCGAGGCGGCTTTGGAAAACGGGAATACGGGCAAGGACCGACTGCAGGTTGTCGCGCTCCAGATCGGTGAGGGTCGAAACATCAAGATCATCCGAATTCGAGCTGAGGGCCGCATTCGCGGAAATCTGGTTGAAGAAGCGCAGTTGCCAAAGATAGTCAAAAACATATACCAGTTCCCGATAGGTTTCATCCTTCAGAATTCCGGTGTGCTGCAGCTCCGAGATGCGGTTCAATGTTCCAGGCGTTGGAAGCCCGTGTTTCAGAGCATAGATCCGGCCAAAGGTTTCGAGCGGCTTCAGGCACTCCTTCAGGTTGATCGTCTTTTCAGTGCCTTTTCGCTCGGTGCGGATGCGACCTAGCAGGCCGAGCGGCGCTTTATAGCCCAGGCAGTTTTTTGCATAAAAAATGAAGAACTCCGGATTGGCCTCCGTGCAGGCACGCACATGCGCCCGCAGTTCATCGACCTGCTCATCGGAACCGAACGCATTGCGGATGTCAAAAAAGACGTTCACTTCCAGAATGGTTTCCGACGTTGCTTTCAGAATCCACTGGTTGAATTTCTTTTTCCACTCGGAGACCGAGAGACACCATTTCGGGTTGGCCGCCATAATGCCGCCCGGGCAGTAGGGATAGCCCGCCTGCCTCAGTTTCCCGCACACCTCATCGGCCAGCACCAGAAACTCGCGCCGGATTTCGGTTAACCGCTCTTTCGGTACATCGGCAAAGATCAGTGCATTGTCCTGATCCGAAAACATCGTCATTTCATGCCGGGCATTACTGCCCAGCGAAACAAAAGCAAAGGGCGTGGCCGGCCGGCCGGATTCTTCCAATGACTGGAAAATAAAGCGCTCGATTGCCGCGTCATAAGCCGCGCCGATCGTCTCCCGAAGAATCGCCGGCTTCACTCCGCTGTCGGTCAGCGCCCGCACCAGATCAGGAAGCTGTTTCAGCGCCCGCACCACCTGCCCGGCGGTTTTCGCAGCCGCGATATCCTGCTGAATTTCAGGAATGGGAAACCCCTGAGCCGCCGAGGGTGCCGAAAAGGCCTTAAGCGTATCTCGCCGGCCCCGGCTTATTTCAGTGAATGAAATCACATGCCCGTTCTTTTCAGAGAAGAAAATGCGGGAGGTGGACACCAGCACGTCCAACGGTTCGTCGCCCTTCGTGCGCAGCCGCGCCTCAAATTCCGCCGCAGCGGCGGTATGATCGTACAGCTGTTTGAGATGCTCATCCGCAAAGCGGTTCACCTCATTATCCGGCTCCAGCAAATGCCAGATCTTCATTCCGGCCAGCTCCTCTTCGCCAAAACCGGTCATCCGCCGCATCGTGTGGTTGGAAAAAACGGTATCGCCATCGATCACCAGTACATAGCCTTCGTTCGATCCTTCCACCAGCGCCCGGTATCGATCCTTTGCTTCCCGCAAGCCGGTTTCGGCTCGGGCCCGGTCGATTTCAATCCGGCGGCTCTGCAGGAGCACGCTCGCCATCAACCCCAGCATGGCCATGGCAATCACACCGTCCGCAATCAGCAGGTTACGCGAAAGACGGTCAATTTCTTCTTTCACATCGTGAATATACACCCCGGTACCCACAACCCAGTCCCATTCGGGCACGCCCTGCACGAAGGAGAGCTTGGGCTCAGCCCGACCCGGATCATCCATCCACTGCCAGAGATATTCGAGATAGCCCTCATTCCCGGCCTTCACCAGTTCCACCGATTCGGCAAAGAGTTTGATGCCGCTTTTATTCTCGCTGTCGGAATAATCCGAAAGATCTTTACCCACCAGCTCCGGACGATACGGATGCATCACCATCACCGGTGTCATATCGGTTATCCAGAAATAGTCTTTGTTATCAATCCCGTAGCGCAGTTCCGAAACCTCGGCCGCTGCCAGCCGCTGGGCCTCGGCACGCGTCAATTCGCCGGACTGTTCCTGATGAAGGTAAAACTCAATGGCACTGGTTGCCGTGGAAACCAGCTCTTTAATCATGCCCTGCTTCTGCTTCATCATGCTGTCGCGGAAGACCGGAACAATGATGGTAAAAGCAGACGATGCGAAAAGGACGGCCGCAATGACTGTCGGCCAGACGACGCGCCAATAGAAACCCGCCGAAAGTTTAGTCCGGTTATTGTGCTTGTTCTGGCCGTAGTAGGCCTGCCCCTTGAAATATTCCGAAAGCTCCGCTTCGCTCAGAATCTTTTCCAGCTCCTCCGGCTCGTCGGATTCGTGATATTTCTCCGTGAACATGCCGCTTTCGAAATCCTCCTGCAGCGGAATAAAGCCGTCGTAGTCATCGCGCAAATGGCATTCGAAAACCGCCTTGATCTGTTCGCGGGTATATTTGCCCTCAAACTCGTGGTAGGCATCTTCAAGGGCCTCGGCGCAGTGGCGGTATTTGCGGTGGTTATATGGATTAAACCCGCGCTTACTGCCCGTTTTTACAAAGTGGTCAAAACTCTCCGCATCGAAAAATCCATCAATCCACTTGTGGATATCTTCGGCACGGATACCTACCTGCTCTTCACTATGGTCCGCATGCGTCGAGAGCTTCATCGACTACCGCCGGCTGAAGCTCATCACAATCTGAAGAATGTACCAGAAAAGCAGGGCCACCGAGGCAAACAGCTGCAGCGAAGCCGCCACGTGCATGTCCGTGCTGTAGTGGTTCATCACCCGCGAGGTGTCGTACAGAATCGCCCCGCTCGCCAGCAGGACCATCGCAAACGAGAAAACCAGCCCCAGATTAAAGCCGAAAAGGATCGCGCAAACAATCAGCCCCAGCGCAACCATGGATCCAATCATCAGAATGCCGCGCAGGAACGAAAAATCCTTCTTCGTAGTGAAAACAATCAGCGTCAGGCCGCCGAAAATGCCCAGCGTTAAAATTCCGGCCGTGGGAAGCACCTCGGGGGAACTGTAGTAGGCGGCAATAAACAGGATCGGTGTAAAAATGACCGCTTCAATAATCACATACAGCGTAAGCCCGAGATACTGCATGTTCTGATTAGCCGTGCTCGTTGCGAGCCCAGTGGCCAGACGGCCGACAATCATAAACGCCCCTAGAATCAACAGCCAGCCGAAGCGCGAGCCCAAAACACCCAGCATCATTTCGGCAATCGGCGAATTCACCATATAGGCGGTCAGTCCAACAAACAGCAGGATGGCACCGGCGAGATGGCCATAGGTTCTACGGATAAAAGCCGCGCGCTCGGAAGGTTGCGCCTGAGCAACTGCTAAATTCTGTGCATATTGGTTCATATCTGGATTCCTGTTGTTGTGAGCCGGCAGACTAACCCGAAACCCGCGGCGGTTTAAAGTGTTTTCCACCGATTGGAGAAAACGGCTTTCGGCCTCAATGGTCACTAAATTCGCTCGCCCAACGGTGTCGTTTTTTGTATACAGATATGCTTTTGAACTACCCGAAAGAACGCATGTCGCAAGCCACATCAGAAGACCTCGAATCCAAAACACGGAAGCCGTTGAACGCCAAGGGATCAGACCCCTTTTCAGTTCGGGCGGTACGCTCCTTCATGTCGAAAATCGGCAACGGCCTGCTCTCCGCATCCGGCTTTGAACGGGCGGAAGAAGAGGAACAAGAAGAAGTTTTCGAGGAATACATCGATCCCGCCGAAGAAGCTGCGGAAGAAGCGCGGATTCTGCGCGAAGAACAGCTGGAAGCATGGCGCGCCGAACATATCCAGGCCCTGGAAAAACGTAAAGTCGCCCAGGAACGCTTTGCGGCCATCCGGACCCGCGCGGCCGAACATGTTCAGAAACAGGCGGAAACCATCCGGCAGAAACTCGACCAGACCACCAACGAGCCGGTTTCTGCCGAACCGATTGTGGAGCCGGAGCCGATCGAACTTGCAGAACCGGAAACCCCGGAACACGAAGTTCACGAACAGATTGCCGCCGTGGACGACGATTATAACCGCCCCGGACCGGACCTCTACGACAAACCCGAGAGCACGGAATTTATTTTCATCGACCCCGAGGAGCTGGAGCGCCAGAAAAAGGCGGTTCAGGATACGCTCGACAACTTTGCGGTCGATGCCACCGTCTGGGACGCTGTGGTCGGCCCGCGTGTGACGCAGCTCCGGCTCAAGCCCGGCCTTGGCGTGCGCGTGGAAGCCATCAGCTCGCTCAGCAACAACCTGGCCCTGGCCCTCGCGGCCGAAAGCATTCGTATTCAGGCTCCAATCCCTGGAAAACCGTATGTCGGCCTCGAAATTCCCAACGGCAACTCCGCTCCGCTGAACCTCGGTCTGCTGATGAGTTCCAAAGATTGGAAAAATTCCAAGGCGGCCATCCCGCTGATGATGGGTATGGAACTGGGTGGAAACCTGTGTATTACCGACCTCGCCGCCGCACCGCACATGCTGATCGCCGGTGCCACCGGCAGCGGTAAGTCCGTCTGCATGAATACCATTCTGATGTGCCTGATGAGCCGTTTCTCGCCCGACGAACTCGAATTGATCCTGATCGATCCGAAACGCGTCGAGTTCGGGGCCTATGAAAAGCTACCGCATCTCGTGCGCCCGGTCATCACCGAAGCCAAGCTCGTGGTGCCTGCCCTGCAATGGGCCGTTCGCGAGATGGAAGAACGCTACAAAACGATGGCCCAGGTCGGCTCTCGTAATATTGCCGGCTACAACGAAAAGATGGACGAACTTGGCATGAAACGTATGCCCTTCCTCGTGCTCATCATCGACGAGCTGGCCGATATCATGCTCACCACCGGTGCCGAGGTGGAAACCGCGCTCGCCCGCATTGCCCAGCTTTCCCGCGCCGTCGGCATTCATACCATCATTGCCACTCAGCGCCCGAGCGTGAACGTTATTACCGGCATGATCAAAGCCAACTTCCCGACCCGCGTGGCCTTCAAGGTATCCTCGCAGATCGATTCCCGCACCATTCTCGACGGCCGCGGTGCCGAAGCCCTGCGCGGTCAGGGCGATATGCTCTTCAGCCCGCCGGGGATCGGTATCCTTCAGCGTGTTCAGGGCCCGTGGGTGAACGATGCGGAAATTGCCCGCGCCGTGGAATTCTGCGCCGAACAGCGTGAACAGCACTTTAAAACCTCGATCACCGATCTTTCGCCCTGCGAAGGCGACGAAAGTTATGCCCTCAAGGATGCCGAAGATGCGGACCCGATGCTGGACCAGGCCATTGAAATTATCCTGCGCGACCAACGCGCTTCCACCTCCTATCTGCAGCGCTGCCTGCGCGTCGGTTACAATCGTGCGGCGAATCTGATTGAAGAGATGGAAGCCAAAGGTATTGTCGGTCCTCAGATTGGAAGCACCCCGAGAGAGATTTTAATAGATTCGTATTAGAACAGGAACCCAATGAGAAAACAGAGAACGTGACGAGTGAAACGTGAGCCGTGATTTAGAACAGTCACGTTTCAATCGTCACTCATCACGCCCCCCATGCCTGCTGAAATTAAATTAGAAGAACTGCTCGAGGCCATCCGGAAGGACGGTCCGCGCAAGGTTGTGCAGCAATACCGCCACAACCTGCTGCCGAGCCGTGTTCTGATTGATCTCTACAGCGAGCATCCGGAACGCGATATCCTGCTCTTTCTCGCACTCTACCCCACCGTTCCGAGCCAGGTGCTTGAAGATCTGGCCGAAGCGTGCGTGGACCCCGAAATTCAGGCGGCCGCGGCCACCAACCCGCGCTGTACCCATTTGCTTCTAATTCGTATGGCCCGCGAAGGCGGTGCCCCGGTACGAGCCGCACTGGCCGCCAACAAACTGCAGAACGCCAAAATCACCGCCGGCCTGCTGAACGATTCCAACCTGTTTGTACGCGTCGCCCTGGCGGGTAACGGCTCGATTGGCGAGTCCTACCGCACGGCACTCGCACTCGACCCGGAACCGGCGGTTCGCACCGCCCTTTCCGGCACGGCCAAACTTTCGGACGAAGTCATTCATACGCTTTCGGCCGACCAAAGCGCCGTCGTTCGCGCCAACCTGTATGGATATGGCAAGGTGACCCCGGAGGTACTGCTGAGCTGGGCGGCATCGGATGACCTCGAAGCGCAGCGCCTGATGCTGGCCCGCAACAAGCCCAGGCCCGAGGTGGTGCAGGCCCTGCGCCTGAGCCCCGATGGATTTGTGCAGGATGCCATCAAGGATTTATACGAACCCACCGCGGCCGACCTTCTGGCCCGCGCGGAATCGGACGACGAGTCCCAGCGGCTGGAAACCGCAAAACTTGAAACCCTCCCTGCGGAAATCCAGCACGTGCTGGCGAGCGACGCAATTGAAGAAGTCCGCGTTGCTCTGGCGGCCAATCCCGGCATCGATGAAGAGGTTGCGCTGCTGATCGCCGCATCAAACGATGCCCCCGCCTGTGAAGCGCTGGCCGGAAACCCGAAACTGCCGGACGCTGGAAAAGTCGAGCTCTGCCACCATGAGTCGGATTCGGTCCGTCTCTGCATGGCCTATCGCGACGACCTGACCGATGAGCTACTCGATATTCTGGTAAACCAGAATGAAGATCTGAATTTGATCGGTCATCTGGCGCTTCGCGGAATAGTTTTTGAAGGGACGAAACCGGAACTGCTGGAGCAGTTGTTTAAACTGAAGCGCCCGTCGCTGCACACGTTTGCAGCCGGAGCGGCACAACTGTCGGATGCACAGGTCCGCAAGCTGATGCGCGATAATGCCCCCTCGGTGCGGCTGGCCCTTTGCGATAACCCGATCCTGACGCGCATGGCGATGAACGAACTTTCCAAAGACTGGAACCCCGCCGTCGCCGAAAAGGCATTGAAACGATTCGAAAGCATGCCGGAGGACGAACCGGCCGAAGAAACGGAATCAGAAGAAGGAGACGAGGACAGTGGTCTCGTTTCCAAAATCGTTAAATTTTTTAAGTAATGAAGTAGTGAGGTAATAACCATGGCAAAGAAACTCATACAACTGACCGCCCGCGATATTATTCTGCAGGCCGATGCTGAAACGATCCGCGAAGCGTTCGAAGCGCGCGTTAAGATCGACGAACTGCTCGTAAAACGCGAGGAAGCCTACCGCCAGATCGAAGAGATCGAGCTACAGGTGGAAGGTCTCGTTGGCGAAGAAGGCGCATTCGTTTATCCGGAACCGCCCGTCCCCGTTGCTGGATTCAGCAAGCCGGCTCCCGCATCCCGCCCGAAGCCCAAGGTGGCCAAGCCGGAACCGGAAGTGATCGAAGAAGAGATCGTTGAGGAAGAGGTTGAAGAAGCCGTCGAAGCGGAAGCCGAAGAAACGGCTGAAGAAGAAACCAAGGAAAAGTGAGCCGTGAAACGTGAGTCGTGATTATCACGCCTCAATCGTCACTCTTCACTCCCTATGAACAACCAGATCCAGATTAATCAGAAGCTCATGGAGCGCGAAGATCGCCTGGTCGAAATATTCGACCTGGAACGGCAGATCAACGGCATCCTTGGCGGCGAGCCCTATCCGCTCGCGCCGCCGGATACCCTGCCCTCGCGACAGAAGCGGAAGAAGCCCAAGCGTAAAGCGGCCCCGAAAAAGGCCGCCCCGCTGCGCGTGCGCAAACTGGATCCCGAAACCGAGTCGGCCTACCGAATCGAATATCAGCAGAACGACGAAACCTGCGTTGAGATCCACACCGATCCGCGCCCCCTCGCGCTCCTGCTCAACACCCCGCTTCCAACCCTTGGAATCCAGCGTCTCGAAACTGTTCAGGCGACAGACGACGGCGAATGGAACACGGTGGAAACACTCTTCGAAGCCGTGCCCGCCTTAGATATAGCGCAGTCCGTGGCGTAGACGAAGCATCCTGCTTCGCTTGATTGATCAATACGCCTTGCTCATTCCTAACGGAGCTGGAAGCTCCGTCTACATTGGTCACTAGAAACTGAAGAACCGCACGGCGTTGGCGAACGTTAGCTCGGCAAGGGCCTCTTCTGAAATGCCGCGGAATTCGGCGGCCTTCGCGAGAACGAGGCGGACGTTGGCCGGTTCGTTCAGTGGCGTAGACGAAGCATCCTGCTTCGTTTGATCGATCAATACGCCTTGCTCATTCTCAACGGAGCTGGAAGCTGCGTCTACATTGTGCGGAAGAATATCGGGTGCATCGGTTTCGATGAGGATCCGGTCGTCGGGCACGGCGCGGATGGCGGGACCGGCTTTGCGCGCATTGGGCCGGGTGATGGATCCGGAAAAGGAAATGTAGGCCCCGCGCTTTACGAGCTCGGTGGCAATCTCGGCGGAACCGCCGAAGCAATGAATGAGCATACCGCGCGGCAGCTCACCGAACTGATCAAGCAGTTCAATTAAACGCCCCCACGCGCGGCGGCAATGGATGGAGGCCGGGCGGTCGAGCTTTCGGGCGAGTTCCATCTGCTGCAGAAACACCTTTTCCTGATCGGCATCGTCGCGCTCCTCAATGGCGTGGTCGATTCCGATTTCGCCGACAGCGGCGGAGGGATATTCGGTCAGGAGTGTTTCCAATGTCTGGAACCAGCCGGCTGAGCGGTCGGCAATAAACCACGGATGCAGGCCGAACGAGGGATAGGTTCCGGGGTAGGTTTCCATGATCTGGATAACTCTGGGCCAATCGTCTTCACAACAGCCCTTCACCCCCATTTTGACCACGCCGGCATCTGCGGCACGCTTCATCACCTTTCCAAGGTCTGGAAACAGCCGATCGTCCTGCACGTGGTTATGGGCATCGAAGAGTTCCATGTTCAAACCTCCACAGGCGTATCATCTGATTTCACGATCGTACATGCAGATGATATGCCCTTACCTACCTGTTCCATCTGTTATCCGCGATGTTTGATATAGTTGAGGGCCTGGCTGACGGGCAGCTCGTCGGAGGACGGTCCGTTGCGGATGTAAAAGTGTTCTTTGTTGCCATCTTTTACAAAGACCGGCTCTTCGGCACGGTCGCACCGGACCACGCCCACCGTTTTCCCCTCCATGGGAACAATGATGAAGCGAACATATTTCGAAAGGTCGGCTCCGATGTGTTTGGAGATCAGGTTTTTAAAGTGGAGGCGGCATTTGTCTTCGTTTTCAAAGACATCGCGTTCGAGCCCGGTGATTTCCCCATCGTCGGTGACGCCGATGAGCAGGATGCCGCCGTCGGTGTTCAGGAAGCCGGCGACCCCTTTCATCCAGGCCATCTCAATTTCTTTACCCGGTTTTTTGGTGTGCAGGTTCATCCGCATGGTGGATTTGAATTCGACATAGCGGTTTTCACCATCGGCAATAATACTGCGCACACTGCCTTCCGGATCTTCGCGGCTGAACACAGCGGTTGAATCGTTGGGACGGCCATAACGACGGATCATCCAAACGGCCAGACCGGTAGCCACGAGGATGGAAAGAATCCCGATCAACCAGAGGCGTTTGGAACGCTTACCGGCGATGGGAATAATATCGTCTTCCGGCACCATGACACAGATCCATGTGTATTTGGTTTCGTGATCGAGCGGGCGGAAGCCACACCACCAGACCCGCCCCTCATGCATCACGGACACGACTTTATCGATGAGCGCCTGGTCGCCGTACCAGGAGGTGTGCACCTTGTTGGCCAGCTCATTCCCTGCATCATCAATGGGGACAAATTCCGCTTTTAAACTTTCCGTACGCGGCACATACATTCGCGCATCACGACGGAAAAGAAAGATCCGACTGCTTTCGCTGGGAGCAAGCTGGTGCATCTCTTCGAAAAGGCTGTCGAGCAGAATATCGAAAGCGATGACGACCGGCTTGTCATCCTTTTTACGCTGGTATGAAGTGGATGCCGTGATACCGATATCGCCGGAGGTGAAAAATTTATAGGGCTCCGTCCAGAAGATCCGATCGCTGGTTAAGGACGGCGCAAACCACGGGCGGTTTCGAGCATCGTACACCGAATTGGTTTTAAAGGTCTCTGCCGGCTTAAACTCAGGCGTCCAGTAGATTTCCTCCGATACCCGATCCGAACCCGATGCACTGACCCGGCTCGAGCGATAGCCCTCTACGGTATGATGAATATAAAAACTGCCCCCATCAATGTCGGCTATGGAGATCCCGTTGAGCAGTTTTTCTCTTCCAAAGATTGGAAAGAGCAACCGGGTGAGCTCATCTGTTTTGGAAACCGAAAACGCCTCCGAGGCGCCCCAATCCCTTACGAGGCCGAGCGTAGCTTCCATGGAACCGCTCATGGTTAAGAACTGACTGACGGCCTGGTCGGCCGCCCGATGAATGTATTCTTCCGATATATCCTTGCGGGCCTGCGATGCCAGATAGGCCACAGGGGTGAGTACGGCGACCGTAATCACCAACAGTAAAATAATAATATCCCGGCCAATACGACGGGAAGTCCATTTTTTCCTGGGCATTTTGTATACTCCGTTTGTCTACTACATCAGAGGGCGCGCCCAACCGAAGAAACCTTTCATCAGACGAGTCTGGATGACTCTGGATGTTTCGGGAACTTCGGGGAAATAGCCAACATCTGTGTAGTTTTTCTGGAAGTCGGGATCGCGCGGAGACAGCGGTACGGCTTCCTGATTCAGCTCATAATTGGTGGTGTACCGATAGGGCCAGACATCGAACACCGGAAGCGCAGTGGAAATGGCACCGATGAATCCGCTGAAGTGAGAGATGACCGGCGTGGTCGGGCCTTTACTGACGGTCCAGGCATTGCGCGGCTTGCAGGCGGTCAGGATGCGCTTTTCCAGTTCAAGAGCAACTTCTTCATCGTAGATAAAGACGCCGCACTCGGTATTCAGCTTGGAAGAGCGGGGATCGAAGTTGTGCGAGCCGATGAGGGCAATTTCACCATCGAGTACAAAGGACTTCGCGTGGATACAGAGCAGCGGGCCGGCGCGGCGAATTTCTGCGATATCCTCCCGATTTGTAATCCCCTCGTTTTTGATGGCAAGATCAACCAGTGCATCGAGATTGTGCACATAGTCGTGCTGGTCGGCGGGATAGGGTTTGGTTTCGTAGATATCGATGCCGGTTTTTTTGTAGAGCTCTTTGCGATGCTTGAACGAGATGGCATAGACCGAAAGATGATCCGCAGCAGCCAGACTGTTGCTGGAGGCAATGATGCGATATTCCGGATGATCTTTTCTGATTTCCTTAAACCCTTTGCGGGCGGATCGGCTGTAGATCAGATACGGCGTCTGGATGACCAGACGCTCCTCACTGCTCATGATGAGAAAATCGAACCACTCTTCGAAATCCATAACCTCCTTGCTGCCGTTAAATTTCCGGGGTGTGTCGTAAATAAACTGGAGCTTATCGGCCTCATAAATCCTGAGCGTTTTCCGGACCGAGGAAAGTGCATAGGTGTCGGCCAGCGCATCGACCTCTTCGAACATCCACTTGTGTTCCGGGCTGAGCAGCGGATCGCCGCCGTTGGTCATTTTCTCAAATTCCAGCCGGACATCATTCATCTGGGTCAGAAAGACGGCATACTTATCCTGCCAGAAGAGCTCGAATGAATCCTGCATATCCATCACCGCCGGTCCGGCCACCACCACATCGCGATCGCGGAACAGGAAACTCGGATTGCGGTCGAAATATTTATCCTGATAGTTCCGACCGCCGGCAATCCCCACCCGGCCATCGACCAGCAGCAGCTTATTGTGCATACGACGGTTCATATCGCGCGTCTTGAGTGTCAGATTTTCAAGAAAGCCGATTCTACCGAATTCGATATTATCCTTCAGCGGCTTATAGAGCGCGATCTCCAGATTTCGGTGCGCACGGGCCATACGGGCCAGCTGGTACGGTGAGCCGGCACTATTCATCCCGTCGATCAGCAGGCGGACCAGCACGCCGCGCTCGGCCGCCTTCACGAGTTCATCAAAAACATAATGACTTACGGGATCATCTTTCCAGATAAAGGTCTGCACATCAATGGAACGGGTGGCGGAGCGAATCATATGAATTCGCGCCAGCAACGCGTCGTCGCCCAACTCAAGAATACTGATATATTCCGCCGTGCCGCCCGCTTCGAGATTTTTCCAGGCCTTGGAAGCCAGATCCTGATATTCGGATTCAATCGGCTTCACGATTTCAATGTCATATCGCTTCAGCCGCTGATATTTAAAAGCATTCTCCAGTTCCCTCTCAGGAATACTCGAACAGCCGGTCAACAGAGCCAATATCAACAGCCCGGCCCCTTTCTCCCGCAGATCTCTTTTAAAATTCCTCAACATAAGTGCATTATTTTATAGAGATTCACCGCCAAAGCAACCCAATCCTCAAGTACCAATCTATCCTATTGATTTTTATGTTAACGTTGACATTTAGATTTTATCCCGTTAATAAAGTAGCTGGGTTTGAGAAAAGGACGATCCGTTCATCCCGAACTGAAAAGAAGAGGAACTACTATTTTGAAAAGACGCCACCCACTGATCTTACTTGCCGCACTCGCGCTGCCACTGCTTGCAGCCGGGAATCCTCAGCCCGTGCTGGATCTGGACTTTACTGCAGCCGAGGGCTTTTCAGATGGCACAACCCTTGACGGCACCCAGTCGATGAACACGCAGGGCGGATGGAAAGCCGGAGATACCGCCGGAACCGGATATGCCTTTTCTTCCAATGCCTGGAACCGCGCCCGAAACATGGCCACTTTCACACTGGCGGTGGATGACTCAGTCGTCATAGAAACCATCTTACGCCTTTCAGATCACGACGGTATTTATTCCGCCACCGACAGTTTCAGAATCGGTTTTGCTGAAAATGCGCAACACGCCGGCACCAACACGCCCTCCATTGGCTCATCGATTGAAATTACTTCCGACGGGGGTTATCAGTTCGGCTATGAGGATGCCAAAATTACGGTTGATTCCGCGCAGGCCACTGATTGGGTCGTGCTCACCCAGACCATCTTCCGCGAAGCCGGCACCGATCAGTTTTCCGGCTATATTGCCGCATCGAACGTCACCGCCGGCACTGATCTGGGCACCCTTTCCAACCATTGGAACCAGAGCACCGATGACGGTTCGTGGGGCGGGAGCATGCGCCCCAGCTTCCGGACCTATGCAAATACACAGGATACCGCGCTTGAGATTGACCGCTGGACGGTTGTCACTTCCACCAACGCCCGTCCTGTATACATGCCGCCCCCCGCAGTGGTCACCAACGATGTCACCGTAACCGTCGACCTCACCCGCAAGCGCTCCATCGGCGGCGTGCAGACCCTCGACCGCGAACAATGGTTCGGCGTTTATCATGAAACCGGCTACGGAACGCGTGAGGTCGATGGCAAGTCGATTGACGAATGGATTCTGGAAGAAGGCCGCATGCTCCCCTCCCGCGGAACCGTGGATTACCATGGCTACTGGGCGAACGGCTCAACGACCTATTACTCGGAAGACCCATCCCGCCCCGGATATATTAACCCGGCCGAGCTGACCAACCATCTGGGCGCCGTCGGCCGTTATGTGACCGCGCTGGGCATAGATCCGAACCATAAAACCGTTTTCTCCGGCTCCGGCCACGGCCGCTATCCCGACTTCATGTGCTGGCCCACCAACCAGACCCACGGCGTTTACACCGTTTCCAACCACGCCGCCCATGGCGAAGCCGTGGTCATTGCCCACGCCAACATTCAGAATGCCGGCGGCCTGATGCCCACCTGGTACGAGGTCATGAACGAAAGTTCCATTCAGAATAACTTCGGCTGGCACTGGGATCCCGGCGCCTGGGATAAACTGGCCGAACTTCATACCGGTGTCGCCGATGCCATGCATGCTTCCGAATTTTCCAACACCGTACGTATTGCCGGCCCCACCGATGCCTATCCGTTCCGCGACGGCAAAGACGGCGATTTTTCGAACTGGCTGGGTTCCGATAAAATATTCATCGAGAAAGCCGGCCACAAGATGGATGCGTATGCCATCCACACCTATGAACAGATGGTCACCAACAGCACCAGCAGCTTTGATGACCAGTTCTCGGTAACCGAAATCTGGCACCAGGGCCGGCTGGCCTCGTTCATCGACCTTTGGGAAAATGACCATCATCTGATCCATGGAGGAACGCTGCCCTTTGTCTTTTCCGAATACGGTATGCTGGGCAACAAAAACCCCTATGGCGATCGCAATGCCTACTATCAGGTCCGCAGCTGCAACGGCATCCTGCTCTCGCTGATGGATCGTCCCGATGTGGTCGATAAAATGAGCGCCTTCCTGATGTCGCAGGCGCCTTATAACTGGAATCAGAAGCGCGTGTTCTTTGCTTCCGAGGATTCCGGCACCACGATGTATAAGACCTCCTACTTCGAATACCTGCGCTTCTGGCACGATCTGGACGGCGACTATCTGTTTTCCGAAACCGATAACCAGCACCTCACCGCCCGCGCCTTCCTGAATAACAACGACACGCTCTATGTTGTGATGAAAAATAATTTCAACGCGCCGTTCCGGATGGACCTCGCTGCCCTGCTGCCGGCCGGAGCCGCTACCGGCGCGGCTGAGATTCAACGCATCTACTTCAACGGCATCGACGATGTCGCCCGCGATCCGTTTGCCCCGCTCGCCAGTCTGAATGATGTGCTGATCGTTCCTGATGAAACCGTCATGCTCCGTGTTCCAATCACTGGAATCCCGCAACTGCTCGTCTGGGAAGAATACAACCACTATGGCAGCGGCACGCTGGTTCCAATGGTTGGAAGTCAGGCCGAAGCGTTCAGCTTTGATGTGCCAAGCGACCAGCTGAACGGAAATGCCGAAGGCCGCGTGAACATCAGCCTGTATTCAAAAATTGGCTTTTCCGGCGCACCGCCGCAAGTCAGCGTCAACGGCACTGTGGTCACCAACGTGCCAGACGTTTCGTTTACCGATGGCGCCGTGCGCAGCTGGAAACAGATTACTGTGCCCGTACCCGCGGGAATTCTGAAGCAGGGCGCGAACTCCGTTGTCATCACCCCGACCGAAGGCGGCGGAACTAAAAAGATTACCAGCGTCCGCCTCACCACCGTCAGTGCGCTCGGCGATGCCTCCGGCGATGGTGTGCCCGACTGGTGGCTCATCGAAAACGACCTCGACCCGCTTGTCGACAGAACGCTGGTCGATACAGACATCGATGGCTACACCGATGCGGATGAATATATCTGCGGAACTGATCCGAAGAACAGCAACAGCTTCCTGCGCGTCAGTATTTCTCCGGTGCTCGTGAGCAATAGCGTCAGCATCAACTTCGTGTCCTCCTCCAACCGGCTCTATGCGGTTGAGGTGTCCGATAATCTGCTTTCCAATGACTGGAACGACGCTACCAACGGGATCACCGGCACCGACGACCTGATCCAGCTCTATGATCCCGCCGGTGAATCCAACCGATTCTATCGCCTGAAGGTCGAAGTCGAATAGCGCGAGCAAGAATGACAACACCGGGCAGGCAGATCGCATAATCCGCATTTCACTTCTTCTTGTTTTCTATAAATGCGCCGCTACTATCGGCTGATTAAGAATCAGGGTTGCAGCATGTTTCCCCTTGATGGCGTCGCATGGCGCCGACCGATGAATATCAAATCACAGGAAAAATATGAAAATCTACTTCCCGCTTCTCTTCGGTTTAATGGCGGCCTATTTTCTTTGGATCGGCCTGAAGGTTGTCCTGCAAAAAAAACCGCTGCTGCTGCCGTCCCGCTTTTTCTTCGCCGTTATGGTACTGGCCTTTTCTCCGCAGCTGTTCAACACAACCCGGCTGATGGGAGACACCTGCTCTTCAGGCATTTCCATCCTGTTATGGCTGAATCCGGTCATGTTTATGTGCCTGCTGATCTTTTTCTGGATTCAGATGAAAGGCTATATTCTGATCGGCATTCACGATGAATCGTTCCGGGAGGCCCTTCATTTTTCGCTCAACAAAAATAAACTGAAATTTGAGGAGCGCTTATCCATTGTGGCCCTCACGGAGGAAAAAGCGGACCTGCAGGTGGCCATCCAGTCCTGGACCGGCGTTGGGCAATTGAAGCTCCGGAAATCCAAAAACAAGACCCTCATCAAAAACATTGTTGGCGGAATCAATGAGTACTATGCGGCAAACTGTATCAAGCCGAACAACATCACCTCTGTTTTCTATATTGTCATGGGACTTTTAATGCTGATCTGTGCCGTGGCATTTTTCTTCGTATTTTCAAAGCTGGACAGCCTCGCGGCTTAATCCTGGTCTTTACAAGGTGCCGCCGTCCCATTAGCTTGAAATCATGAAACAACTACTTTTAACCTGCATCACCCTGCTCACGGCGGCCCAACCGGTACTCGCCAGAATCTGGACCAGCACACAGGGCAAAGAAGTTGAGGCAACAGTCTGCAAGGTGAACCCCGATAAGACCGTAGAGCTGGAAACGCCCCGCGGCAAAACCTTCACCGTTCCCTTTTCCACTTTTGTAGAATCCGATATCCAATATTTGGAAAACGTGCTCGCGGGGGGAAGCAGCGAACCGCTGCATCCCGTCCCCTGGGAAGCGATGAATGAGCTGTTCGGTATGCCCATCTGGCAGGATGCCAACCTCTGGGACGACCCCACGGCAGAGGCCGGTGAACGGCTGGAGCTATACAAGGAATCGAAGACCAGCTTCATGGAGAACTACCGCTCCTACCCTCTCGGCCAGCGCAACGTCATCGACCAGCCCGTCTATGCCCTGGCCCTCTACGGCGGAACGGAGTTTACCGAAAGCCTCTCCTTGATTTTCCTGAATCTCGGCGATATTCCGCCGAATGCGAATACCAAAAAACTGATCAAACAGATTGAGGAGTCTGGCGAGCAGATGGAGATGCGCCTGGAGGATCTACTTGGAAAACCCGATAGGGACTCCCTCGGCAGTGGCGATCTGCGCGAAAAAGTCTGGCGTTGGGACTGGAACGGCCATGCCATTCTGCTTTCAGTTCAGGAAAACAAATACACGGCCATGCGCATCATGCCGATCGAGCGGGCAGAAAACGGCGGAAAAATTTCCCGGTTGTCTGATGCCGAGCTCCGCCAGCGAATGGCTGCCTGTGTTGAGCGACGCGCTAATGGCGATGTCGCCATCACGAATATCCCCATGATCAATCAGGGGCCCAAGGGCTATTGCTCGCCGGCAACCTGGGAACGCTACCTGCGCTTCGTCGATATTCCCGCCGATATGTATCTGCTCGCCCTCGCGGCAAACACCGGAGCCGGCGGCGGTACCTATTCCCAGGACATCATTGATGCCACACGAAACATCATTTCTTCCAACGGCCGGAAACTGGGCAAGGTGGGTGAAACGCCCTCGGTCAACAAGATCTCTACGTATATTGACAAGGGATTGCCCGTCATGTGGACCTTCCGCAGCACACCGACATTCCAGCTGGAGGCTTCCATTAATACCGCCGAGCGCAATGGAAAAGAGACCAAGCTGAAGCGGAATCAGTCCGGACAGGACGAGGATACCAACGCCGGCGGCCACATCTGCCTGATCATCGGCTACAATGAAAAGACCGGCGAAATTGCCATTTCCGACAGCTGGGGGCCAAAATATGCTGAACGCTGGGTTCCCGCCAAAGCCATGGAGGGGCTGTCCTACGGCACAATGAACGTTATCAAGTGGTAGGAGCCTATCGGCAACCTGCGCGATATCTCCCGGGAAAAATGATTTTCTCACGTCTGCCGAAGCATCGCAGGCCTCCGTGGCCCGGCGGTATGACCCGCGGAATTCTAGTCCTTATTGGGTTGCCCCCCATTTGGTGCCCCGCTATATTCGCCGCTCAATTTTGGGGAAGTAATAAATTTTAACCAACTATAAGGAGACAAGTTATGTCAGAAATCGTTGATGTATTGGCACGTGAAATTCTCGACTCGCGCGGTAACCCTACTCTCGAAGTGGATATCGTTCTGGATTCCGGTGCAACCGGCCGTGCGGCAGTTCCGTCAGGCGCTTCCACCGGTGTGAACGAAGCCCTCGAGCTTCGCGACGGCGACAAAGCCCGCTACCTCGGTAAAGGCTGTGAAAAAGCCGTAGACAATGTAAACGACACCATCGCACCGGCCATCATCGGCATGGACGCGATCGACCAGAACGGCATCGACAACTTGATGATCGAGCTCGATGGTACTAAAACCAAATCCAAGCTCGGCGCTAACGCGATGCTGGGTGTTTCGCTGGCCGTTGCTCACGCGGCGGCTGACGAACTCGGTATTCCGCTGTTCCGTTACATCGGCGGCACCAATGCTAAAGCACTGCCGGTTCCGATGATGAACATCATCAACGGCGGATCCCACTCCGACGCTCCGATTGCCTTCCAGGAATTCATGATTCGTCCGGTTGGCGCTCCTTCCTTCAAAGAAGGTCTGCGTTGCGGTGCTGAAGTATTCCACGCCCTGAAAGCCATCATTAAAGGTAAAGGCCTCTCCACGGCTGTTGGCGACGAAGGCGGATTTGCTCCGAACTTCGCCGGCGGAACAGAAGAAGCCCTCGACTCCATCATGCAGGCCATCAAGGATGCCGGATACGAGCCGAAGAAAGATGTAACCATCGCGCTGGACTGCGCCGCTTCCGAGTTCTTCGAAGACGGCGTCTACAACTACGCGAAATTCGAAGGCGAAAACGGTGCGAAGCGTTCTTCCAAAGAACAGTCCGACTACCTCGCTGACCTCATCTCCAAATACCCGATCGATTCCATCGAAGACGGCATGAACGAAGAAGATTGGGACGGATGGAAAATCCTCAACGACAACATCGGCGACAAGTGTCAGCTCGTGGGCGACGACCTGTTCGTTACCAACGTTGAATACCTTGCACGCGGTATCGAAGAAGGTTCTGCCAACTCGATCCTCATTAAGGTGAACCAGATCGGCACACTGACTGAGACCCTCGACGCAATTGAAATGGCTCACAAAGCCGGATTCACTGCTGTTGTTTCTCACCGTTCAGGCGAAACTTCCGACAACACCATCGCGGACATCGCGGTTGCAACCAATGCGGGCCAGATCAAAACTGGATCCCTCAGCCGTTCCGACCGTATCTCCAAATACAATCAGCTGCTCCGTATCGAAGAAATGCTCGGTTCCGACAGCCGTTATGGCGATGCGTAACTAACACTTCGGTGTTAAGTGAAAGGGCGGTCTTCGGGCCGCCTTTTTTCTTTGTGAGGCACTCTATGGAGGGCGACGCTTCGTCGTCGCCACGGACGCGACGAAGCACATCCCTCCACAACTCATAAAACAATCTTGTTCCCGAACAGTTTCCCGCTATATTTCACGAATCAACAATCGCGAATTACTTTATTCATGCAACAGACTGAAAAATACTGGAACCTGATCAACCGCATCGTACTGGTCGCCATCATCATCATGGCGGGCGTGGGTGTGGTTTTGGCGTTTACGCCGAAAGTGCGTCAGCTGCAGGAATATCAGACCACGCACGACAAACTGCAGCAGCGTATCAACGTTACACTGGCCGCCGAGCAGGATCTGAAAGATAAGCAGCGCCGCTTCAACTCCGATCCCGAGTTTGTGGAAAAGGTAGCCCACGAAGTCGGCTATGCCCGAACCAACGAAACCATCTTCCACTTCCCGGAAGAATCCGGAAGTTATTGATTTTTGATTGCCGAATTTCGATTGATGATTTTCGGATGGCCAGGGCCCATACCCTTTAAATAGAAATCCGTTGGAGACCGAAAAATCGACAATCAGCAATCAAAAATCGACAATCCAATAGTCTGGACCATCGCCGGCTCCGATTCCGGCGGCGGTGCCGGCATCCAGGCCGACCTGAAAGTCATGAGCGCCTTTGGCGTTCACGGATGCTCGGTCACCACCGCCCTCACCGCCCAGAACACAAAAGGCGTACTGTTTTCCGAACCTGTTTCTCCTGAAATGCTGCGCGTACAGTTCCAGGCATTGGAAACCGATCTTCCACCGGCCGCCATCAAAACCGGTATGCTCGGATCAGCGGCTTCCTGCAGCATCGTCGCAGACATTTTCCAAACATTGGAAGTTCCGATTATTTGCGATCCGGTGCTGAAATCCACCTCCGGCTCCGACCTGCTCGACCCCGAAGCATTGAATATCCTGAAAACCCGGATTTTTCCAAAGGTTGGAATTCTGACGCCGAATCTTCCAGAGGTTGGAAAACTCATCGGCAATTTCCAAACATTGGAAGAAGCGGCCGAACGAATACTCACGCTCGGTGTACAATCCGTACTGATCAAAGGCGGGCATGCTGAACATGATGAATGCACCGATTTCTGGAGCGACGGAACCCGGTCGCTCCGGCTTTCCAGTCCCCGCATCGATACCCGGCATTCTCACGGAACCGGCTGCATTCTTGCATCGGCCCTGGCCTCGGCCCTTGCGCTCGGCCAGGACCTGCCCAATGCGGTGAGTACCGCGAAAACCTTTCTGAATCAGTGCCTTAAATCGCCCGCAAATGTGGGCCGGGGTCATGGCCCCATGCTGATCCGACCCTTCGAAAACCGCGAAATAGACCGTCCAACAATCCGCTAATCCAATCTTCCAATCTGTTCGCCTTCCTCTATTATCCCGCCTATGGAACCGATAACGCTTTATTTTACTCTCCTGCTTACAGGCTTTATTCTGATCGGCATGGAAATTTTTATTCCCGGCGGTATTCTCGGGATTGTCGGCGGCATCGCCTGGCTCTTTGCAGCCGTGGTCGGCTTTCGTAATTTTTCCGACCCCTGGAACTTCATCAGCGGTATCTCGCTGTTGCTATGCGGCATTCTGACGTTTGTGATCTGGATTAAATATTTTCCGAAAAGCCGCATGGGAAAAACCCTGTCCCTCCAGGAAGACGGGGCCGATTTCAAATCGCACAAGGTCGAAAACTTTCCGGTCGGCACTCCCGGCGAAGCCCTTTCCACGTTGCGCCCTTCTGGCATTGCCACGATTGATGGGAAACGCGTCGATGTGGTGGCCGATGGTGAATGGATTGAGGAAGGTCAGGCCATAAAAGTTTCTTCAACATCCGGCGGACATGTTTCCGTCGTGAAAGCATAGCTCCATGAATTTTAAACGTACCTTATTAGTCGCCCTATCCCTATTTTCCATTCAGGCGCAGGCCATCGACTTTCTTGCCACCAATGAATACTACGTTGGCAAGTCAATGGTTATCGATTCCGAGCAATGGGTGATTGCCGGACTGGCCGCCACGGACGGCACATTCGAAAACGACCTGAACATCATCACCGGCAACCCGCTGAACCTCAATGGGCGCTACAATGGCAACGTTACGGGCGCCGCATCCATTGAGGCCAACCTGAACGGAGTCTGTGAGCGGAACCTACGATTATTTGGCGGCACAGTAAAAATCAACGGAGCCGTCGGCGGAAACCTGATGGCGGTAGCCGACAACATTATCATCACAACCAATGCCATTATTGAAGGCGATGTCCTTCTGCTGGCCAACAGCGTGGTGCAGGAAGGTGAGATCGAAGGCGATGTCAGCATCACCGCATCCCGCATCACCACCCTCGCCGGCACGATCGGCGGAAACACCTCCGTTACTTCACAGGAGATACTCCTGACTGGCGACGCCCGCTTGGCGGGAGACCTGAAATATAAATCCCCGAAGACTCTTTATCCCGACGAGGGCATCGTTGGAGGAGCCGTTAACAAACTTCTTCCCCCCTCCCTACTTGCCCCGAACCGTCTCTATAAAATCGGCATCTGGTTCATGGCAGCCCTGCTGGCCGGAATTCCGTTTATTACCCTCTTCCCCATGACGACGGCCATGGCCTCGCAATTGATACGCCGCTCTCCATGGCGCTGTCTGCTGATCGGCATGCTGGCCTCCGGCGCACTTCCAATCCTTGGAATTATGTGCATTTCTTCGCTGATCGGCGTGCCCCTCGGAGCCCTGTTGCTCGCAACCTGGGCCGTGATGGCCTATCTGAGCCGCATTATTATGGGCCTCGTCATCGGCACGCTGATTCTTCGCGGAAAAGGAAATTCCATCGGTAAAGTGCTGGCGGCCATGGCCATTGGGCTGGCTTTGATCTATGCCTCCACGATTAACCCTTCCATTGGTGTACCAATTCAAATGATGGTCTTGTGGTTGGGCATGGGATCGCTTATCCTTTCCCTGCTTGAAAAGCGGAGACTGATTCTGCAGGTCCCGAATAATTTGAAGAAATTGGAAAAACTGAGAGACGAAAAATTCAATCCCGAGGAGGACAATTCATGACATATTCATGGCCAGTGATCATTATACTCGCAGCATTCGTTTTAGCATTTCTGGTATTCGTACTACCGGTCATCGGACTGTGGGTTCGCGCCACCTTTTCCGGCGTGAAAGTCAAAGTCTGGGGCGATCTGGTTGGAATGCGCCTGCGCCGCGTTCCACCGAGCCAGGTGGTCCTCACCTACATTTCAGCCGCGAAAGCCGGCATCGAGATGAATCCCAGCATCCTGGAGGCGCACTATCTGGCCGGCGGCAGCATGCAGAATGTGGTACGCGCCCTGATCGCGGCCGATAAAGCCAATATCGACCTCACCTTCCAGCAGGCCGCCGCCATCGACCTCGCCGGTCGTAACATCGTTGATGCGGTACAGACTTCAGTAAACCCGAAAGTCATCGACTGCCCCGGCGTTAACTCGGCCAACGGCATGCTGGACGCGGTAGCGAAAGACGGCATCCGTCTGCTCGTTAAAGCCCGGGTCACCGTGCGCACCAACCTCGACCGCCTCGTCGGCGGTGCCACCGAAGAAACCATTATTGCCCGTGTCGGCCAGGGCATTGTCAGCGCCATCGGCTCCATGGCCTCCTATAAAAATGTGCTCGAAAACCCGGATTCCATCAGCCGTAAAGTACTCGAAAGCGGACTCGATGCGCAGACCGCCTTCGAAATCGTTTCCATCGATATTGCCGATGTTTCCGTGGCCGGGGTTGGCCAGATTGCCAACGTGGGCGCCAAACTGGAAACCGACCGCGCCGATGCCGACAAGATTATGCGGCAGGCCGAGGCCGAAGGTCGCCGTGCCATGGCGATTGCCACCGAGCAGGAAATGCGCGCCCGCGTTCAGGAGATGCAGGCGAAAGTAATCGAAGCCCAGGCCGAAGTGCCGCTGGCCATGGCCGAAGCCTTCCGCAAAGGTAATCTGGGTGTGATGGATTTCTACCGCATGCAGAACATTATGGCCGACACTTCCATGCGCGAATCGCTCGCCGGCGGTGAAGACGAAACAGAAGAAACTGGTAAATAATCTGGAGGGCCCGGTTCAACCCGGGCCGCATGCTCAATGGATGATTTAATTCCATTCTTAGTTTTCATCGTTATCGCGCTGATTAACCTTGGAAAGTTCGTGCTCGAAAAGAAGGCGAAAGGCAGCCCGCCGGCAACGGATGAAAAGCAACCGCCCTCGCGAACCGAACCATCGGCGCTCGAAGATTTCTTCGGGAAGCTGGCTGAAAAGCTTGAGCCCCAGCCGACGCCGGTTCCGGATTGGCCGGAAGGGTATGAAAAACCCGACTACCTTTCAGAACAGGAAGAGTACGAAACGGAGCAGGAGGCGTTCAACCCCGAGCCGGTGGCTGAGATGATTCCCCTGCCAACGGTTCAGGAAGCCCCCCCTCCTCCGTCGGAAATTCATACAACTTCCCTGAAAACCGCCATGGCGTCCATGCCTGCTATCTCATCAGGCATGGGCAGTCTACGCCTGCCCTCTTCACCGGGCATGAATTCCAGTACTGGCGGATCCATACACTTTTCATTGAAAAGTAAAAAGGCTCTCCGCAAGGCCGTGCTGGCTAATATTGTCTTCAGTGCCCCGCGCGCTTTCGATGCCTCTTTTGAGAACACGATCGTAAAATAATCGACTTCCAGGGTTTGGAAGTTGCCAAGACCTTCGCGGTTTAGCTTAATAACGATATGAACGATATCCCGTTAAGCCATCTACTCGATGTGGCCATCTGCGCAGCAGAAGCCGCAGGAAAACACGCGCTCGAAAACAAAGAGCGCCGCACGGAAACTAACGAAGACTTCGCGCACGACGTTAAACTGGTGCTCGATGTGGAGAGTCAGAAAAAGGCGGAGACCATGATCCTTTCCGAGTTTCCTGACCATGGAATTCTCGGCGAGGAAGACGAAACTCCGAATCATAATTCCGCCTACGAATGGGTGATTGACCCGATCGACGGGACCATGAACTTTTCCCATGGTTTTGAATACTGGTGCTCCTCCGTTGCCGTCCGGAAGAATCAGAAGGTAGTCGCCGGTTGCGTTTATGCACCCGACTTCAATACGTTTTATACGGCGCACATAGAAGAGACTGCCAAAGTCAACGGGGTGCCGATTCAGGTTTCTCCAACCGAGTCATTACAACGGGCCATGATCTTCACCGGCCTCTCCAAAGAGATGGAAGGCTCCCGTGAGCCCCATCTGGATATGTTCCGTATGCTGGCGCTTAACAGCAAAAAAGTGCGCATCAACGGAGCCGCCGCGCTTGACCTCTGCCGCGTGGCCGACGGCACCTGCGATGGCTTTTTTGAAACCGGGATCTATCTATGGGACTATGCCGCAGCCGGGCTGATTGCCGAACAGGCCGGAGCCCTAATGGCCACCTATCCCCGGGACGGCGTTCCCCATGGAGCAACCGTTCTCTGTTCCAATGAACATCTTATTGAAGGTCTGCGGGCCATATATACGAAGTGCATCTGATGCGACGACCTCCAGCATTGCCGATTTCTGATTGCCGATTGCCGATTGGTCGGTCTGCGACAGCCTTAGAAAAAATAAGGTCAACGCCGCTTGAATTCCACAAATCGGCAATCAAAAATGAATTCTTCCAATGCATGTGCTTACGCACCGCGAAATGGCAAATCACGGAACCCACATCATGACTAAGAAAAAAAAGAACCTCCCCGACATTCACTGGCTCTATGAAGCCTCCGTTCAGAACGTGGATACCGATCTGGATTTCGGCAAGCGGGTATATTCCAAACATTGGAAACGCAAACCGCTGACCGTGCGCGAAGATTTCTGCGGAACCGCCAAACTCGCCGCCCGCTGGGTGCAGCGCAGCAAGTTGAACCAAGCCTGGGGCATCGATTTTCATCAGCCCACTCTCGACTGGGGCGTAAAATACAACGTTTCGGAACTGACCGATAAACAAAAAGAGCGCCTCCACCTGATCTGTGGCGATGTGCTGGAAAAAAACACCCCCAAAGTCGACCTCGCCTTTGCACTGAACTTTTCGTTCTGCGTATTCAAACAGCGCGATGTGCTGCGCGAATATTATAAACGCGTTTATAAATCGCTGAACAAAGAAGGCCTCTTTGTCATGGACATCTATGGCGGCACTGAATCCGTTACGGTCAAATGCGACGATGTCCGCGAAATCCCCGGCATCACGACCCCGGAAGGCGTAAAAATTCCTGACTTTGAATATATCTGGGATCAGGCCGAGTATAACCCGATCAACCACGACACCACCTGCCACATCCACTTCAAAGTTCCGGGCTTCGGAAAAATTGAAAAAGCCTTCACCTATGAATGGCGTCTCTGGACGCTCATGGAAATGCAGGAAATCCTGCTCGAAGCCGGCTTCTCCAAAGCCGAGGTCTACCTGCACGATTTCGACGACGAAGGCGAGTCCGACGAAATCTTCCGCCTGCGCAAAACCTATGAAAACGTTCAGGGCTGGGTCGCCTATGTGGTGGGGGTGAAATGATATGACTGGCGTCGTCAGGGCTGATCTATGCGATGCCTCGCACGCCTCGGCCGTCATCCATTTGCTCAACGAATACGCTATCGACATCATGGGCGGCGGCGAGAAACTATCCGAATTCAGCCGCGAGCATTTAGTTACCGAACTAAAAAAACGCGCCGATTGCCGGATAGTTTTGGCCTTTATCGATGACGTACCCGCGGGCCTCGCAATCTGCTTCGAAGGCTTCTCCACTTTCCAATGCGCCCCGATCATGAATATTCATGACCTCGCGGTCGCACCCGATTTCCGCGGCCGCGGCTTATCCAAACAGTTGCTCGCGAAAGTGGAGGAAATCGCAATAGAAACCAACTGTTGTAAAATCACCCTTGAGGTGCTCGAGGGCAACACCATCGCCCGCTCGGCCTATCACCAGTTTGGCTTCACGGGATACGAGCTCAATCCCGGAATGGGGAAAGCCCTGTTCTACGAGAAAAAATTGTGAGCAATGCCTGAACCTCAGACAAACTATTCATTATTGGTCCTTCGCGATCTTTGCGCTCTTCTGTTAAATAATCCGTTATGAAAACACGAAAAGAACGAGCAGAATACGTTGGTCGGAAACTGGAAGAACTCTATCCAGAGGTTCCGATCCCTTTGGACCACACCGATGCCTTTACCCTCTTAATTGCCGTGCTGCTTTCTGCGCAATGCACCGACAAACGGGTGAACCTCGTCACGCCCGCCCTTTTTGCTTTGGCAGATAACCCCTACGACATGCAGAAACTTTCCGAAGAAGAGATTCTGGAATGCATCAAAACCTGTGGCCTGGCGAAGAGCAAAGCGCGGAATATTAAGAAACTGGCCGATGTGGTGGTGAATGAATACGACGGCGAGGTTCCGGCTGATTTTGAGAAGTTGGAACGGCTCGCCGGGGTCGGCCACAAAACCGCCAGCGTTGTAATGATCCATGCCTTTAAAATTCCCGCCTTCCCTGTCGATACTCACATCCATCGCCTCGCACAGCGTTGGGGCCTGACCAAGGGCAAAAACGTGGAACAGACCGAAGCGGACCTGAAAAAACTCTATCCTAAGGAAAAATGGGAAGACCTGCACCTGCAGTTCATTACCTACGGTCGGGAATACTGCACCGCCCGCGGCTGCGACGGCACCGTCTGCGAAATATGCCGCACCACCTACCCCAATCGAAAGAAGCCTTTTGTTTTCAATAAGGCCTAATTACTCTATACTTACAGCATATATAAAGTATGAATGGGTTCTTACGATGCCGACCATATCTACATTTCTTGGAATTGTAATCCGCATGTATTTCGACGAACATGCGCCTCCTCATTTCCACGTAATATATAATGAATTCGAAGCCGCTATAGCGATTGATGGGCTGAAGGTTATGAGAGGTAAACTGCCGTCCCGAGTTTTAGGCCTTGTTGTAGAATGGGCATCAGCCCACCAAAATGAGCTGGAGAATAACTGGAAGCTTTGCGAACAGCACGAGCTACCTAATAAAATTGATCCGTTAGTATAGGAAACAGTCATGGAAAAAGTCATCTTTGTCCAAGCATTGGAAAACTATCAACTTCAAGTGGAATTCAGTGATGGTGTTAAAGGGATTGTTAACTGTAAAGGCACCCTCTACGGCTCCGTATTTGAGCCCCTTAAGGATCCTGAGCTGTTTGCACAAGTCGGGATCGATGATTTCGGTGCTGTTTATTGGCCAAACGGAGCTGATCTGGCCCCGGATGCCATGCATGACAACCTTCTTAAACAACAGCAGAAGGTTGCGGAGGAAACGCCACCCTACAGAGCATAAGCTTCGTATCCCGCTGAGCCACCACCCTGAAATTGATCACTATTGAATCTTCCAATCATTGGAAAATTCTAAGAAAAAAGCGTTTCTTGACTCCCATCAAGGAACGCTTTCCTGTTTTGGGGCAATCTCTGCTCAACAATTTAAACAAGGAACTGACCATGAAACGTAAAATTATCGAAATCGATGAAGACCTCTGCAACGGATGCGGCGACTGTATTGTGGGTTGCGCGGAAGGCGCCCTTCAGCTGGTGAATGGGAAAGCCAAAATGGTGAAAGAAGATTTCTGCGACGGCTTCGGCGACTGCATCGGCACCTGCCCGACCGGCGCACTCCAGATTGTCGAACGCGAAGCGGCGGCCTATGACATTGATGCCACCCGCGAACACGTGGCCAAAATGGGCGATGAAGCCCTGAAGAAATTTGACGAAGCAAACGCAGAACACGATGCAAAAGAGAAGGAGTCTAAAATGGAAAAACCGAAAATGGGCGGATGCCCCGGCATGCAGGTTCGTATGGCAGAAAAAAAAGCAACGGCCGCTAAACCGGCAACCACCACCGTTGAAGGCGGCGGACAGGTGATTAAATCCGATCTGGAACAGTGGCCGATTCAGCTCCACCTCGTTCCGCCGACGGCTCCATTCTTCGAAGGCAAGGAACTCGTTATTCTGAGCACCTGTTCCCCGGTTGCCTCTCCTGACGTACATTGGCGCTATGTTCGCGGCCGCTCCCTTGTGGTCGCCTGCCCGAAACTCGACAAGACCGAAGGTTATGTTGAAAAGCTCGCCGGTATTATGGCCGGAAACAACATCCCGAAAGTCATCATCGTACGCATGTCGGTTCCCTGCTGCGGAGGTCTGACCCAGATTACGCAGCAGGCCTACAACGCCAGCGGCCGCACCGACCTGATTGTTGAAGAGGTCACCATCGGTCTCGATGGCGAACTGCTCAGCACCAAACAACTGGTGGGATAAATAAAAAGTCAAAGGTCTGAATGTCCAAGGTCGAAAGGCCATTGACCCTGGACCTGCGACCTTCAGACCTTAGACTGTCGCGTAGCGACATAAGGAAAAACCATGAGCGACTTTATTAACAGACCTTTAGACCTGAAAAATGAAATCAGCTACGCCGACGGCGCGGTGATCAGTAAAATTCTGCTTAAAAAGGAGGTCGGCAACATTACCCTCTTCTCTTTCGATAAAGGCCAGGGCCTGAGCGAACACACCTCCCCGTACGATGCAGTGGTGCAGGTGGTCGAAGGAAAAGGATCCTTCATCGTGGATGGCGAAATGAAGACTGTGGAAGAGGGCGGGATGATCATCATGCCCGCCAACATCCCCCACGATGTTCAAGCCGCCGAGCAGCCCTTCAAAATGCTGCTGACTATGATCCGTTCGGAGCAATGATGCTCAGTATTAAGTTTCAGGATTTAAGATAGAATCCCCCAGCACCATTTCCCATCGCACCTAAAACTTAACACTTCAAACCTAAAACCATGAAACCGGCTACACCGGTTTCAGTCCAGCCACTTCCAGGGATTGGAAAGGATCTGAATTTCCTTTCCCTTCCAGGCGATGATCTCGTCGTCCGTCAGGCGCAGGATCAGGCGCGACAGACTTTCGGGCGTGGTACCGATGGCCGCCGCAATATCTTTCTTGGAGAGCGGCGTGTGGATCAGTTCCTTTTCTCCATACTGCGCCCGCAGGAACGTAAAGAAACGGTATTCAACGTCCTTGGTGGTGAGTTCCTGAATCCGCTCGGTCAGATAGCGCTGCTTGGCCATCAGCAGCGCGATGAAATCATTCCGGAAGCTCTTTTCAGCCAATAGCCGATCGATTCCGGCCTTGGGAAACAGCAGCACTTCAGCATTGGTCACAGCACGCGCAGAAACCGGGAACCGGTCTTTTTCGAACAGCACCACCTCGGCAAACATTTCGCCGGGCTTCACCACACGGATTACGACCTCCCGGCCATCCTCCGTATTTTTGTGCAGTTGAATGTTTCCATCGAGCAGCAGGAACATACTGCTCCCTTTTTCGCCCTCGTGAAAAAGGTATTCCCGTTTCTTGAGGGTTTCCGATGAACAGATGTCAGCCAGTTCACCCCGGTGTTCCACGGAGAGACCTTTAAAGAAAGAGGTGTTGTTCAATAGCTTTGTGATATCCATGGGATGCACTGTGAACAGCATTACTTCAACTTTCAATTTCCAATAACCGGAAAAAGGACTAGGGTTTCCAATCATTGGAAACAAAGGAGATCCCATGAAGTATATCGTTGATACCGATAAGTCAGTCGAACAGGCCGTGGCCGATGTGGAAGCGGCGACCAAGGATCATTCGTTTGGCGTTCTGCATATCCACAATCTGCAGCAGACCATGAAAAACAAAGGTGTGGACTTCCCCAATGCCTGCCAGATTCTCGAAATCTGCAATCCGCACAAAGCCAAAGCCGTGCTGACCGCCGATATGAGTCTGAACTTTGCCCTGCCCTGTCGAATCTCAGTCTATTCAGAAGGCGGACAGACCAAAATCGGGATGATCAAACCCGGGGCAATGCTCTCCGTTCTCTCCGACTCGCCCGACCTTATGGCCGTTGCCCAGGAAGTGGAAGAAGCAACCATGGCCATTATCGACCAGGCTAAATAAGCATAGATTTAGTTCCTGCCCGCGCAAATTTATAATAGATTCTTTCCAATTATTGGAGATTTTCGATGTTCCTGTTCAGCAAAAAAGAAGAGACCTGCATACGTATCCCGCTGGATGTGAAAGGTCGGCTGTTTGTCAGCCCGATGCCGTTTGGTCCATATGACCCGCGTAACGGCCTTCTTAAAATCTATAAGAAATGCAGGATCCAGTTTGTGGTAATGCTCGTAACAGATGCTGAGCTGGCAAAAAAGGCTAAGCGGGATGTGATCAAAATCTATAAGGAAAACGGCATCGAACCGATCCGCTTTCCGATCGCCGACTATACCAGCCCCGAACTCCACGCCTTTTCAAAGGTCGTCGATCAGGTGGTCGGCTATCTCCGCGCCGGGGCCAACATCGCCGTCCACTGCAATGCAGGCGTAGGCCGCACTGGCGTCATGACCAGTTGCATTGTTCGCGACACCAAGGGGTGCTCCACCGGCGAAGCCATTGAATATGTACGAAGTTATATGCAAACCAACATGACCGACGAGCAGATGCGGCTGGTTGACCGCTTCGTTCCGCTGGCAGAACGACTGCAACAGGAGAATGCTTAATGAGCAACGTCTGGTTTGCCCTCGGCCTCACAGTCTTCGCCGGCATGGCCACCGGAATTGGCAGCGCACTGGCCTTTCTGACCAAGCGTACCAACTTCCGCTTTCTTTCAATCGCTACCGGTTTTTCCGCCGGCGTGATGCTCTACGTCTCTTTTGTTGAAATCTTTATCAAGGGGGTCGATTCACTGGTCGAGTCTTATGGCGATCCACTCGGCCACTGGATTAATGCCGCCTCCTTTTTCGGCGGCATGGCGCTGATCGGCATCATCGACGCCCTCATTCCACATGCTGAAAATCCCCACGAAATCCACGACAGCTACGAAGTAGCGCCCCTGGGCGATCCGAACGCTCCACTGCCGACAGCGAATGAACTCAAAATGAAGACAACGGCTGTTGAGGAAGAGAGCACCAAGCACAATGCCAAGCTGATGCGAATGGGCCTTTTTACGGCACTGGCCATTGCCATCCACAACTTCCCCGAAGGGCTTGCCACCTTCCTGGCCGCGCTTGAAGACCCCTCCCTCGGCATACCGATTGCCATTGCCATTGCCCTGCATAACATTCCCGAAGGGATCAGCGTTTCCGTTCCGATTTTCTATGCCACCGGCAATCGCAAAAAGGCATTCTTCTACTCCTTTCTCAGCGGACTTGCCGAACCCGTCGGCGCCATCATTGCCTATGCAGCTCTGCGCTTCTTCGTCGGTGGCGACGGCGGCGTACTCCCGCCGCAAATCATGGGCATCCTGTTTGGCGGCGTCGCCGGCATCATGGTCTATATCAGCCTCGACGAACTCCTGCCCACCAGCCGCGCCTACGGAAAAGGACACGACTCACTCATCGGCCTCGTCAGCGGCATGCTTGTCATGGCCCTCAGCCTGTTGCTGATGCGATAGGTTTTGCTTCCAGACCTTGAAAAAAAGCCGTACATTCGGCTTCCAATCATTGGAAATCAGGAGAAAGCTCATGTTCCCCGAAGTTCGACTTAGACGCCTGCGGCAGAGTGTCGGCATCCGTAAAATGCTGGATGCCCCGCTGCCCGGCCCTGAAAAATTTATGTGGCCCACCTTCGTGATCGATGGCGAAGGCAAACGCGAAGAAATTGAATCCATGCCCGGCCAGTGCCGCCTGAGTGTGGACCAGCTGTTGCTCGATCTCGAACCGATCGTCGACTCCGGTATTGCCAGCGTGCTTCTGTTCGGGCTGGCCGATGATTCACAGAAAGACTTCCAGGGTTCGGAAGCGTACAATAACAACGGCACCGTTCAGCGCGCGATCCATGCCGTGAAAAATAAATTCCCCGATCTCGTCGTTGCGGCCGATGCCTGCGTCTGTGCCTACACCGACCACGGGCACTGCGGACCACTGACCGAATCCGGCAACGTTGATAATGATGCCGCCATCGCCAATCTCGCAAAAATCTGCATATCCCACGCCGATGCCGGGGCCGATATTGTCGCCCCGAGCGCCATGATGGACGGACAGATTCAGGCCATCCGCGCCGGGCTCGATTCCAATGGTTGGAAAGACACTATTCTGATGAGCTATTCCACCAAATTTGCCTCCTCGATGTACGGCCCGTTCCGCGATGCGGAAAAATCCAAACCCGGCCAGGGCGACCGCAAAGCCTATCAGGCTTCCTACGGCGATCTGCGCACCGCCATCCGCGAATCAGAGTTCGACGAAGCCGAAGGGGCCGACATGCTCATGATCAAACCCTCGCTCTTCTACCTCGACATCCTCGCGGAACTGCGGGCCAACACCGATCTCCCGCTGGCGGCCTATAATGTGAGCGGAGAATATTCCATGCTCCACGCCACCGCCCAGCGCGGCTGGGGCGACCTCAAAGGCATGGTACAGGAATCAACAGCGGCACTCACCAGAGCGGGCGCCGATATTTTAATTTCATACTGGGCCAACCAGTACAACGAGCTATTCAAAGATTAGCGGAAGTTGAGTCAAAGGAAGCGTGTTCACGTTTTCCGCGATTGGCCAGGAATCGTCGCCGGGATAGATGACAAACGCGCGGTCGCATTCCGTGTCCTCCATCGCGTTCCAGAATCCGCGCTGAACTTTTGGCGCGAAGGATCGTTTGATTTCCACTGCTGTCAGCTGACTGCGCCCCGGCAGTTTCAGCAGCAAATCGATTTCGGCCCCGCGATACGTACGGTAATGATACACCTCTGCGAGGAATGGCATCATCGACATGATTTGCTGTAGGACGAAGCCTTCCCATGAATGACCACAAGCCGGATGAAAGAGGAGATCATCCATTGAATTAATTCCTAAAAGCCGATGAACAATACCGCTATCCGAAAGATAAATCTTCGGAGCCTTCACAACGCGCTTTCCAATGTTTGGAAGCCACGGTTGGATTTGTCGAACCATAAACGTATCCGTTAAAACATCCAGCCATCTCCGGACCGTCCGATCACTAACCCCTAGTGAAACACCAAGTCGGCTCGCATTGAATTGCTGTCCATGCGAATGCGCCAGCATCGTCCAGAACCGGCGAAGCTGAACGGCCGGCAACGAAAACTCCAGATCATTCAAATCGCGCTCAAGAAAGGTGCGTATAAACGTTTCCAGCCACTCCATCGCATCCGGGTCATCCATCGAAAGCAATGAAGCGGGATATCCTCCCCGAAACCACAACGTATCCATCGAAATCTGATTGCCCGTTTCAAACAGGTTGAACGGCTGCAGTTCATGATAGCGGATTCGCCCCGCCAACGATTCGGATGACTGCCTCAGCAAATCCGGAGATGCCGATCCCAGAATAAGAAAACGTCCCGGAATTCTGTTTTCATCAATCAGCGCCCGAAGCACCGGAAAAAGTTCGGGTCGGCGCTGGACTTCATCAAGGATAACCAGCTGATCCTGAAACGGACGCAAGGTGATCGTTGGATCCGCCACGCGTGCCAAATGATCGGGATTCTCAAAGTCCAAATAGACACTATCAGGGAAAAGCCGGCCGAGCTGCTTCGCCAGCGTGGTCTTGCCCACCTGTCTCGGGCCAAGAATTCCCACTGCCGGAAATTTACCCAGACTTTCCTGTATTTTGAGCGCTTCGCTGCGTTTGATCATGCACACACATATACACGCACGCACCGCCACTGAAAAGCGTTTATTGTTGAATATTCGACATCTTATATCGAAATTTATACGTTAAGTCGTTTTACTATCGCGCGCATTGTCACGTTTAAGGATTGGATTCGGCGGGCGCCATAGCCCATTATGCTTGGTTTTCAGCGAAATTATTACCGAACAGGAAGCAGGTTATGAATTCAGCACAATGGTTTGAACGCGCACAACAGGTTATCCCCGGCGGAGTGAACAGCCCGGTTCGGGCTTTTAACGGCGTCGGCGGAACGCCGGTTTATTTTAAATCAGGTAAAGGCGCGAAAGTGCAGACGGAAGACGGGACTGAACTGATCGACTTCTGCGGCTCCTGGGGGCCGCTGATTCTCGGTCACGCCCGTGAAGAGATTGTCGACGTGGTTGCCAAGGCAGCGGCCGACGGACTGACCTTCGGGGCGAATACGGCCATTGAAGCGGAGTTTGCCGAACTGATCTGCAAACAGATTCCGGAAATGGATATGGTTCGTCTCGTCAGCTCCGGAACCGAGGCGGTCATGACGGCCATCCGGCTGGCGCGGGGCGTGACCGGTCGGCGGAAGATCATCAAGTTCGACGGTTGCTACCATGGCCATTCCGATTATCTTTTGGTCGCATCCGGCTCCGGCCTGCTCACTGGCGGCACCTCCTCTTCCGCCGGCGTTTCCCCTGCGGCCACCGAAGAAGTTTATGTGGCCCCCTACAACGATTTGGAGGCTGTTCAGGAAATCCTGAAAGCCAACGGCGATGAAATTGCCGCCGTCATCGTGGAACCGATCGCCGGAAACATGGGACTGGTCGAACCGGCTCCCGGCTTCCTTGAAGGCCTGCGCGCTGCGACGGCAGAAACCGGAACCCTCCTGATCTTCGACGAGGTCATCAACGGCTTCCGCCTGGCTCCGACCTCCTTCGGCCACACCATCGGCATCAAGGCCGACATCACCACGCTTGGAAAAATCATCGGCGGCGGCATGCCCATCGGCGCCATTGGCGGCAGTGCGGAAATCATGTCGCACCTCGCGCCGCTCGGTCCGGTTTATCAGGCCGGCACCCTCAGTGGAAACCCGGTTGCGGTGGCGGCGGGCATGAAAACGCTGGAGCTGCTGCGCGATGAATCGCCCTATCTGAAAATAGAAATTCTCGGCAAACGCCTGGCCGACGGCATCAACCGGATTGCCGAAGAAAAGGGGATGGATATCCACTGCGCGCAGCGCGGCGGCATGTTTACCCCGTTCTTCCGCAAAGAAACCGTGCACAATCTGGACGACTCCAAAGCCTGCAACCAGAAAGCACACGCGGCCTATTTCCACCACATGCTCGACCACGGGTTCTACACCCCGCCGTCCGGATTCGAAGTCGCCTTCGTCTCCGCGGCCCATACAGAAACGGATGTCGATATGTTCCTTGAGGCATTCTCGAGTTTATGAACCGACATCCTTTAGTCGAAGGTCGGAGTGTCCAAAGTCAAAGGTTGCCGACTTTCGACCTGCGACCTTCAGACCTTTGACCAAATACATCATGCATGCTTGGGATGTCAGCCCGAAGGAAGCAGTAAAGATCCAGCGCGCGCTGCAGGATCACGTTCGGCTTGAGGATGACTTCGGCGAGATTAAAACCGTCGCCGGCGTTGATGTCGGCTTCGAAAAAAATAATACCATCACCCGCGCGGCCATTGTCGTACTGGATTTCCAAACTCTGGAAGTTTTAGAATCGGCGGTCGCTCATCATCCGACCTCCTTCCCCTATATTCCGGGGCTGCTGTCTTTCCGGGAAGTGCCCTGCGTATTGGAAGCCATGCTGAAACTGAGTGCCCAACCCGATCTGCTGTTGTGCGACGGACAGGGCATTGCGCACCCCCGCCGTTTCGGGATCGCCGCTCACCTTGGACTATTGCTGGATATCCCCGCTGTTGGTGTCGGAAAATCGCGTCTCTGCGGCACACATGATGAGGTGCCGGAAACCAAAGGTTCTTTTGTTCCGCTGATGGATAAAGACGAACAAATCGGCGTGGTCCTCCGCACCCGCGCGAACGTTAAACCGCTGTACATTTCGCCCGGCCACCGCGTTTCCATTGAGACCGCCCCCAAGCTCGTCATGAAATGCATCACAAAATACAAACTGCCCGAAACCACGCGCCACGCGCATAAACTCGCCAGTGGCTAATCAGAATACCCGGGCTTAGGGTCCACTGCTTTGACAATACGATCAAAGTCACTCTCAAAGAGGCGATCCTTAACGATGCGGTATTTTTCGAATTCGCTCTCCGCATGGCTTTTTGCCAACTCGGCACTGACTCGGCCACTGTCCAGCAGAACATTCCGGTCATCGAATTCCAGAAAAAAATCCAGCCGTTTTGCCCAATCTTCCATCGTCATCGGTATTTTCCGCCGAGCGCGGTCCTCGGCCAAATCAAGATAGGCATTCACAATGCGCCCCAAAGAATCGAGCTCATCCTTGGTTAGATAGTTTTTAGCCACGACACATCTGATTTCAAAATTTTTCCGTTCGGCGCTTTTTCCCACGAAGTCAGCCCCATATTCTTCTTTTCGCTATCCGCCCGCTCAGCAATCAGCTCGCCGGCGGTGTGCCCATGAATAGCATAATGCAATTTGTTCTGCACTTTGGCGAAAAAGGTCCGGGTGGTTGGGGCATCTTTGTTGTAATCCATGCTGGAGGCATAAATGTTGGTGATTTTCTGATAGAATCGGCGTTCGCTGAGGCGGATTTCCGGGATTTCCTCCAAAAGGCGCTCGAAATAGTCCTCGTCCAGAAATGAACCGTTCTCCATCCGCTGCTTATCAAGAACATAGCCGCGGATCGCAAAATCGCGCAGTACCTGCGTGGCCCACTGACGGAACTGGGTTGCCCGCACAGAATTAACAACACGATATCCCACCGAAATAATGGCGTCGAGGTTGTAGAAATCGATATTCCGGCCGACCTCCCGGCTGCCCTCCATTTGAACTATCCGGAATTTCCGGATAGTTGCCCCCGCCTCGATCTCTCCTGACGCATATATATTTTTCAAGTGCTCGTTAACGGTTCGGACATCCACCTCAAAAAGCGTGGCCATCAGCTTCTGCGAAAGCCAGACGGTTTCGTCCTCGTAGCGCGCCTCGATCGACTGCTCCCCCGTCTGTCCGGTGAAAACCAGGAATTCAGCGGTCGAATTACGTATCCGTTTTTTCTGCTCTCCCATTACAGCCTCAAAGATATTCTTTCATGATCGCTTCTTTCTTCGCCAGGGCGGCATCAATAACCGCCTGCGCATCGCGCATTTTTTCCTTTTCACTATTCTCATAACTCAAACTCAAACACTTCTTGCCGGAAAGATGAACGAAGTGAAAATAAAAGAATCCAAAGCATTGGGTCAGTTTTCGGGAGCAGCGTATCAGGCATGCAATAGAATTCGGTCGACGCGGGCGATCTCGAAGGTGCGGCGGGGCCTGGAATCGAGATTGACAATAGACATGGATACGCCTTCGTCCTGCGTCGTTTTTTTCAGCGCAATCAGGAAGCCGAGGCCCGCACTATCAATAAAGTCCAGCTGGGCGGCATCGACCTCGACGGTTTTCAGCGCACCTTTTCCCTTGAGCTCATGATGCACCACGGCGGCATCCCGCTCGAACGAGGGCAGAGTTGCAGCCGTCAGCTCAATCGGAAGCTCCAGTTTCAGCGCACCTTCATCAAAGGCCGTTGCCCCTGCCACATGCTCAGTGAGATTTTCTGCAATATGCTTCACCTCATCCAGCATGGTGGCGGTGTCAAAATAATCGCTTAAGCGGCAGGTACCGAGCAACCGCCGGACCTTCGGGCGGGGCGCATAGAGAATCAGGCGTTTCCCCCACTGACGGCAGAATTTATTCACTTCCAGCAGCGCGCCGAGTTCAAGACTGTTGAGCCAGGGCGCTGCGTGCACGTCTAGCAGCAGGTTTTTTCCCTGCGCGAACCCATCAATCCGTTTCACAAACTCTGCGGCTGCAGCTTCGTTTTCCAAGGGTTGGAAACGCTCGACGGCCACTCCACATTCCTCCAACGTCTGGAGATCGGCCGGCTCCAGCGACTGAAAGGACGTGGGAATATCGCGCATTTTATGAATCTGAACCATCTGGCGGGATGCGGAAAAAAGAAAACGCACATTCGCCAGATAGCGGGCAAACAGACGGCGTGGATTGCAGCAGATTCGCCAGAGTCCTTCCATGCAGCATTTCTGCATCAGTTCCGGCGCACGCTTCTGATCGCCGGTAATAAAGTCGAGCGAGGCCCCCACGCCCATGGCCACCGGCACATTCCAGCCGCGCACATGCATGCTGATGAATTTGTCCTGCTTGGGCGCTCCGAAAGCCACAAACAGAATATCGGGCTTCGTCTTTTCCAGTTCCTGGAGTATTTCCCGATGGTCCATCTCCAACAGCTCGGCGAACGGCGGCGAATAGGTTCCGGCAATTTTGAGGTTCGGATGGCGCTCTTTCAATAGTTCGAGCGCTTTTTCAGCCACTCCGGCCGCACCTCCGAGGCCATAGATGCTCATGCCCTCTTTCGCCGCACGTTCGGCCAGCATGGGGGTAAGATCGGACCCGGTTACCCGCCCTTTTAACTCTGGGCCGAAAAACGGGGAGAGCTTGACCACAGGAAACCCATCGGCCAGAACCAGATCCGCATCAATCAAAATACGCTGCAGCTCGGGGTCGTGCCAGGCCTGAGTCACAAAGTCGAGGTTGGCCGTCGCAATATTCGCCGGCCGGCCGGAGCGCACGCGGTCCACAATCCAGTCCACGGCTTCCTCAAACGTAACGTTGTGAAACGGTACGCCATAGATGACCAGTGGAATCGGGGTGGAGCCGTCAATTTGCATAAAAGCGGATGTTATGTACCTCGTTGCAATGTTTCAAGTTTTTCCAAAGCCGGAAAATCTTCCAAACTCTGAGAATCCGTCCGATTTGACGCCGCATCCTTATTACCAATCACGGCTTGTGAGCCGACAGCAAATGCGGTAGGTTTCATCCTCTTTTTGCAAACACAGGAACTGACATGAATTTGATATTAAAAAAGATACTCGGCTCGAAGAACGAACGCGACCTGAAAAAGATGCGTCCGCTGGTTGAGAAGATCAACGCATTCGACGAAGAATTTAAAGCGCTGAGCGATGAACAGCTGCAGGCCAAAACGGCAGAATTTAAAGAACGTGTACAAAAAGGCGAAACGCTTGAAGACATTGAGCTGGAAGCATTTGCCGTTGTCAAAAACGCCTCCCGCCGCCTCTGCGGCACGGAAGTCGACGTCCTCGGGCATCCCATTGCATGGGAAATGGTTCACTTTGATGTGCAGCTGATCGGCGGCATGGCCATTCATAAAGGCATGATTGCTGAGATGGCGACGGGCGAAGGTAAAACGCTGGTGGCCACCCTGCCGGTCTACCTGAATGCCCTCTCCGGAAAAGGAGTCCACGTGGTTACCACGTCCGACTATCACTCCCAGCGCGACTCCGAATGGATGGGTCATATCTATAAATGGCTCGGCCTGACGGTTGGCTGTCTGAAAAATATGATGCCGCCGCCACAGCGCCGCGAAGAATACCTCTGCGACATCACCTATGGAACCAACTCCGAATTCGGTTTCGACTATCTGCGGGATAATATGGCCTACAGCCCCGAAGATATGGTGCAGCAGCAGGGTCACAACTTTGCCATCGTCGACGAAATCGACTCGATCCTGATCGATGAAGCCCGTACCCCGCTCATCATTTCCGGTCCTGCCCCCTACTCTTCCACTCAGTATTCCGAACTGCAGCCGGCGGCCGCCCGTCTGGTGCGCCGCCAGCGCGACCTCTGTACCCGCCTGCTCAAAGAAGCCAAAGAACTGCTCGATGAAGACGAAGAGTACGAAGCCGGCCTGAAAATGTATCAGGTGTTTGAAGGCATGCCGAAAAACAAGCAGCTGATGCACCTCGTCGAGGATGTGAAATACCGCAAGCTCCTCGAGAAAACGCAGATGGAAATGCTGAAGAAGGAAAATCAGGATCAGGCGCGGGAGCTCCGCCAGGAATTATTCTTCAGTATCGATGAAAAAGGGCATGACGCCAACCTGAGTGAAATCGGCTGTGCCGAGCTCAACCCGAACGACCCGGACATGTTTGTCCTTCCGGACATGGTCTCCATGATGGCCGAACTCGATGGTGCCACCGACCTCTCTCCGGAAGAGATTATGGAGAAACGCCGTTCCATTCAGGAAGACTATGCCATGCGTAACGAACGCGTGCACGCCGTCGACCAGCTGATTCGCGCCTACAGCGTCTATGAAAAAGATGTCGACTACGTGGTACAGGACGGACAGGTTCACATTGTCGATGAACATACCGGCCGTTTGATGGTGGGCCGCCGCTGGTCCGATGGACTGCATCAGGCCGTTGAAGCGAAGGAAGGCGTGACGATTGAACGCGAAACGCAGACCCTTGCAACCATTACGATTCAGAACTATTTCCGCATGTACACCAAGCTCTCGGGCATGACCGGTACCGCAGAAACCGAAGCCGACGAATTCCATCAGATTTACGGCCTCGACGTGATGGTCATCCCGACCAACCGGCCGGTTCGGCGTGTCGACCTCAACGATCAGGTTTATAAAACGCAGCGCGAAAAATTCCGCGCCGTCATTAACGAAATTAAAGCCGCTCATGTCCGCAAGCAACCCGTGCTGGTTGGTACGGTTGCGGTTGAAACTTCGGAAGTGCTCAGCCGCATGCTGCGTCGTGAAAATATTGTGCACAACGTGCTCAATGCAAAAAACCATGCACGGGAGGCCGAAATTGTTGCCAATGCCGGTCAGCCGGGCGCGGTTACGATTGCCACCAACATGGCCGGTCGCGGTACCGACATTAAACTCGGCACTGAAGTGGTCTACCTGAAAAGCGAAGACCTGCTTTCCAAACAATTCTCCCTCGATAGCAAGATTGAAGGGAAAACCCTGCGCAAACTGCTCGAAGAGAAGCCGTGCGGACTCTATGTGATCGCTTCCGAGCGTCATGAATCACGCCGCATCGACCGCCAGTTGCGCGGACGTTCCGCCCGTCAGGGCGATCCGGGCGTAACCCGCTTCTACGTCTCGCTCGAAGATAACCTGATGCGCCTGTTCGGTTCCGACCGGATTTCCAGCATCATGGAAAAACTCGGCATCGAAGAAGGCGAAGTGCTGGAGCACCCGTGGCTGAATAAATCCATTGAAACGGCTCAGCGCCGGGTGGAACAGCAGAACTTCATGATGCGTAAACGCACGCTCGAATATGACGATGTAATGAATGCACAACGTGGCGAAATCTACGATTTCCGCTCCGATGCCCTCACGTCTGAAACGCCGCGCGAGCTGATCTACCACTCAGCGGAGCAGGCCATTGCCAAACATGCCGCCGATGCCGTTGCCCTCGCGAAGAAAAAGGAAGAGTGCCACGAATTTGTGGCCTGGGTGAATACCACCTTCCCGCTGGGACTGCGCGAAGAAAACCTTCCCGATGACCTCTCAGAGGAGAACCTGATCGATTTCGTTCTGGCGGCCGTTAAAAAATCCTACGAGCTGAAGGCCACACACGAAGACGACGAATCGCTGGTTCGCCTCGAGCGCCATATGATCATTCAATCGATCGACGAACACTGGCAGGAGTATCTGCGAAATATGGACAGCCTGCGCGAATCGGTGGGTCTTCAGGCCTATGGTCAGCGCGACCCGCTGATTGAGTACAAGCGCGAAGCCTATAACCTGTTTATGGATCTGATGGACCGGATTTATGAAGAAATCGCCACCGCCATGTTCCGTTCGGCGACCTCGGTTGAAGCCATCGAAGAGTTCTTCAAATCCATTTCCAGCATGAAAGTGTCGCACAACCCACAGGCTTCGGCACTGGCGGCCGCCACGGCTCAGGCCGCACAGGCACGGCCTCCGCAAGGCGCACCGCCTCCGGGAATGGGACGCCCGCAGCCGATGGGCGCGCCACCTCCGGGCATGGACCTTCCGGAAGCTCCGAAACCCACTCCGGTACGCAAGGCGGCCAATGCAAATGTTGGCCGCAACGACCCGTGCCCTTGCGGCAGCGGGCGGAAATTTAAAAAATGCTGCGGAGCTGAATAAAATTGAAAAAGTTCCCGTCTCAGGCGGGAACTTTTGTTTTTCCGGCAATCAAATGATCCGCCGTGAGATGGTCAAAAGGAAGCAGGTCCGAAGGAACATGCTCCGGACCCAGCACCTGATAAACCCCGTAGCGGGCACAGTTCTCCTTACATTCTCCCGAACAGAAGATCCGCTGCACGGTTAAAATCGTGTTGTTCAGTCCCTCATTACGGTCAAAAAAGGAACACTCTTCAAAAATTTCACAGACGCAATCTGACCCCTCATCATGCATTGTCATACCTCCCAGGAATCGGAAAGATATACACTTCCGGTCTTTACCTTTCAAGACAAACCCCGCCGAACGCCCCGTCAACACAAGGCTTTAAGATCTTTTTAAATTTGCAAACCCATGGCACATTTGTAATTACCATTCAATGAACCTTCCGGACCTCATCAAAGAAAATTTGCAAAAACACCATTTGCTTCCTCCGGACCAGGCGGTCGTGGTCGGAGTTTCGGGCGGAGGCGACTCGGTTGCCCTGTTGCGGGTGTTCCGGATATTGGAAATTCCATGCACCGTTGCCCACCTTAATCATCAATTACGCGGGGACGAATCGGCCGCCGACGAGCATTTTGTCCGGGCGTTGGCCGCAGAGCTGGACTTTCCAATGGTTGGAAAATCGGTCGATGTCAAACAGCTGGCTGAAACCACCGGCCAATCCATCGAGATGGCGGCGCGGCAGGCACGGCACGATTTTTTTGCTGAATTCGAGGACTCGGTCATCGCTCTGGCCCACCATGCGGACGATCAGGTCGAAACCTTCGTGCTGAAACTCGCGCGCGGGGCCGGAACCGACGGGTTGTGCGGCATGCCTTTCTTCCAATCTCTGGAAAAACTGCAGATCATCCGGCCAATGCTGAATGTTCCAAGGGCTGGAATTTTCCAATGGTTGGAAGAAAACGGCCATCGCTGGCGCGAGGATTCGAGCAATTCGGATGAAAATTTTCTGCGCAATAAAGTCCGCCATACCATTCTTCCCATGCTTGGAAACGAGCTGAACCCGAATATTCGCGAAACCATCCTGCGGACCATGGATATTCTGCGCGCAGAGAATGAGTGGATGAGTGATTTAATTAATGATTGCCGATTGCCGATTGCCGAATTGCCTCTGGCGGCTCAACGAAGAAAACTCCGGAACTGGCTGTTTGAGCAGGGCGCGGAATCGGTCGGGTTTGAAGCGGTGGAACAGGTTCTGAAGCTGATGGAAGCGGGCGAGGGATCGGCAATCTATGAACTGAACAGCCGCCAGCGCGTGGTGGTGGAATACGGAACACCCCGTTTTGAGGCAACCGGTTTCCAACCATTGGAACTTTCGTGGACGCTTTCCTGCGAACCGGGTACCGGTTGGATTAAAGATGAAAGCCGGATCGGCGAGTATCCGGCCTCTGCTTCAGTCAGTGCCGAAAAGGTCGGCGATTCGGAAGTGTTGGTCCGGAACTGGCGGCCCGGCGACCGGATAGGGCCGCTGGGCATGGAAGGAACGCGTAAAATACAGGATATCCTGACCGATTTAAAAGTGCCTAAAGCACGGAGAAACAACGTACCGGTTGTCGAATGCAGGGCGGAAATCATCTGGGTTCCGGGCTACCGTATCGCGCGCGGATGGGAGCTGAAAAAGAGCTCCGATGACGCCATTCATTTTAAACTTGAACGAAATCGCACCGAATAGCTCCAACTTTGTGTCTGTACGCGTTGCAATCACCCGAGGGCGGTGGTAGTTTTTGCGCGGTTTTTTTAAAGAAAGAAGTATTTATCATGGCAGAAAATAATCAGAAGAAGGACCCGAAATCAGATAAGCCCGGAAAAAAGGGGCCGCCGCCGATGCCGATGCGCGGGCTGGCCATTTCATTTCTGGCTGTTGCGGTCTTTCTCGTTGTACTCCAGCTTTTATCCGGCTCATCGAACACATCGAATGAGATGGAATATTCCGATTTTGTGAAAGCGGTCAAAGGCGGCCGCATCACGAAAGTGGATATTGCGCATGACGGAGCGGGCAACCACTATGTTTCCGGCGAGTCAAAAGATGTGAATGCGGGAACCACGCAGTTCCGTACGGAAATCATCCTGACAGAAAAGCTGATGGATCTGTTTGAAGAAAACGGAGTGCAGGTGAAGGTCAAGCGGCCGAAAACCATGCTCGTTTCCATTCTGGCCAACATCGTTCCGTTCATTCTGATCTTCGGTATCATTTACTTTATCTTTATCCGGCAGATGAAAAATGCAGGAAAAGGCGCCATGAGCTTCGGCAAAAGCAAAGCCAAGCTGATGACCCAGGATAAAAACAAGATCACCTTCAAAGACGTGGCCGGCGTAAACGAAGCCAAAGAAGAGCTCAACGAAGTTGTTGAATTCCTGAAGGATCCGAAACAGTTCCAGAAACTCGGCGGAAAAATGCCGAAAGGTGTTCTGCTTTCCGGCTCTCCGGGCACAGGTAAGACCCTGCTGGCCAAAGCGGTTGCCGGCGAAGCGGATGTTCCGTTCTTCACCATTTCCGGTTCCGACTTTGTTGAAATGTTCGTCGGCATTGGCGCATCCCGTGTGCGCGATATGTTTGAACAGGGCAAAAAGAATGCTCCTTGCATTATCTTTATTGACGAAATCGATGCGGTTGGCCGCAGCCGTTTCAGCGGCATTGGTGGTGGACACGATGAGCGCGAACAAACGCTCAACGCCCTGCTCGTGGAAATGGACGGATTTGATACGCAGGAGGGAATCATTATTGTTGCCGCCACCAACCGCCCCGACGTCCTCGACCCCGCCCTGCTCCGCCCGGGCCGTTTCGACCGTCAGGTGGAAGTGGACCTGCCGACCCTCGAAGGCCGTGAAGAGATCCTCAAGATTCACTCCCGTAATGTGCGCCTTTCCGACCAAGTGGATCTGAGAAAATCCGCTCGCGGAACCCCCGGATTCTCCGGTGCTGATTTGGCCAACCTCGTGAACGAGGCCGCGCTGCTGGCCTCCCGTCGCCAGGCGGACTTTGTTGAACAGCAGGACATGGAAGAAGCCCGTGATAAGGTCATGTGGGGCCGCGAACGCCGCAGTCATGTGCTGGATCCGGAAGAAAAGAAACTGACGGCCTATCATGAAGCCGGCCATGCCGTTGCGATGTATCACACCCCGGAATGCGAACCGATTCATAAGGTTACCATTATTCCGCGCGGACGCGCTTTGGGTGCCACCATGCAGCTGCCGGAAAAAGACCGCTACACGCAGTCGCAGAAACGCATTGAAGCGGATCTCGTCTCCTTCATGGGCGGCCGCGCGGCTGAAGAGCTGATCTTCGGCGATGTTACCACCGGCGCTCACAACGATATTGAACGGTCGACGGCCATTGCACGCGCCATGGTTTGCGAATACGGCATGAGCAAAGTGCTCGGCCCGCAGAATCTGGGCAACCGGAACCAACCGGTATTCCTTGGTCAGGGCATCAACGGTTCACACGAACACAGCGAAGAAACCGCCCAGAAGATTGATCAGGAAGTACAACGGATCCTTACCGACGCATATACCCGATGCATGAAAATCCTGACGGATAATAAAGACCAGCTGGTTGCCCTTTCGGAACTGCTGATCGAGCGCGAAGTGCTGGATTTCTCCGAAGTTGATTCCATCATGAAAACCGGAAAGCTTCCTGAAACATCTGAAGCCGAAGAAGAAGCGCCTGCCAAAGAGGAAGAGACTGCAGCAGAACCAGAGGCCCGGAGCGAAGAAGCGCCGGATGCTTCGGAATCTGATTCAAAATCTGACAAAGCATAAGGATTTACATTTAAATGTGCAGAACCTATGCTTTCTGCATGAAAACAATGAAATCATTATTGGCTGTTACCTGTTTGTCCCTTTTTATCGCCGGATGTGCCACCACTTTCAAACCGTGGCAGTTAAGCGAAATACAGGAAGGGATGACCCGGGAACAGGTCGTCGGCACGCTTGGTGAACCTGATTCTTCCGTGAATAAGGACGGAGCCGAATACCTGTATTATTCCTATTCCGAGGATCTGTCCCCTGCCACTGCGGCCGGCTATGGACAGGATAACATGGATCGGAAAGCGGAAATGCTTAGCCAGTCGCTAACCACAACAAAGTATGAAGTGGTACTGATGGATGGCAAGCTGGTGAATTACAAGGAACTGAAAGACTAGGGCTTGTCGGTGTAACCGGAGGGCATCGGGTCCGATGCCCCCTCCGAAAACACCTTACCGTTTGTTCTGCTGCATCATCTCATTGATATATGCATCGTCATCCGTTGGATCCCAGGTCTTGTTGCGCTCTTTCCACTGCTGGTAGGAGTCAGGACGCTTGAATTCCTGTTTTTTCTGTACAGGGGTGCCGCTCTGCTTCAATCGACGTTCCTCGCGCTGCTTCTCATAAGGACTCTGATAGGGCTTATATTGCCGTCTCAGGTCGTCCCCGGTGGTTGTGCGCTCTTGATTTAAAGGATTCAGTTGCGGATACGGCGAGGCAAGCATGCCCTGCTCCGGATCCGACCCGTAGGTTCTGGTACGCTCGCCCGGAGTACTCAGGCTGGAGTTGTATTCGCTTGCCCGTCGACCAAAGAGATCGGTGCGGGTCGTACCTGAATTCTGTTGATTCCCGTATAAGGCGTTGCCCTCAGCCGTATTTCTTTGTGCATTCTGCCGGCTGTAGGGGCTGTTTTGGGTCGGGTCGTAGCTTTTGCGATCGTTCCGGTCAAATTCAGAGGCAATGCTGCTTTCCCGTCGGTCTGTTCCATCCCAGGCGGACCAGAGATCGTCCCCCGAATCAATGGGAGCTGCGGTGTAAGGGTCAACACGGTTCCCGAATGCATCGGTGACTTCTTCCGTATCGTCCAGCAGCCAGTTTTTTTCCGTACGGCGGGGCACCGGCCGGGCCTGCACAGGCGGAGGAACAACCGGAGCAGTGGTTCCGCTCTGACGCTGCAGATCGACTTCAGCATCTTTAAACTTTTCGGAGTCTGTAATCCGTTCATCTTCCGGAAGAGCGGAAGGCACCACCATATCGCTCTGGTCAATGCTCATCCGTTCCCGCAGATATTTCCGGACAATGCGCTGCTTACGCTCTTCAAGCGTCTCTTCGCGCGCCATTCCAAGCATTGGAAACAGAGCTAATAGGATTAGAATCTGGACGGACTTATTCATCGCCCATAAACTATGTCCTATCAATAGACTGCGTCAACATCGCTCGCCATGAATCTTGCTACTGAAAAAATTCAGCAGAAGTTTATGGCATCGGTGCTTGCGCAAAACACGGCATCGGAGTACACGGTTTGCGCTTCTATGCAAATTGCGGAGAAATGACATGAATCTAATCGAGGTTTTAAGAAACGAATGTGTGCTGGCACACGCCGACTGCAGCAATCAGACCGAGGTACTTTCAGCGATTGCAAAACTCGCCTGCAAATCCCCCGTTTTGGCTAATATGGATGAGTCGGCCATTCTGAAGGGCCTGCAGGATCGCGAAGAGCTGAGCACCACCGGCTTCGGCGGCGGCATTGCCATTCCGCACTGCCGGCTCGAAGGGGTTCAGGATTTTGTGGTGGGCATACTGTCCGTACCTGGCGGAGCTGATTTTTCCGCCATGGACAACGAGCCGGTTAAGCTGTTCGTTTTCATCATTGCTCCGGCCAGCAAATCGAATGTACACATCAAGGTACTCTCCGCCATCTCCCAGGTCCTCAATGTGCCGCAGCATGTTGAGGAAATGGTGAAAGCTCCGACCTCGGAAGTACTGGCCGAAAATTTTCTGCGCCACGTGCGCGATGAAGCCGACCCGAAACAGCACGACAATAAAAACCTGTTCCGCGTCCAGATTCAGGATGAAGACCTGTTTCATGATGTCGTGAAAATATTTGCCGGTTTCAATTCCACCACCGTCATGGTCTCCGAAGCAGAGCCCGCTGCGAACTATCTTCAGAAGATGCCGCTTTTTGCCGGGTTCTGGAGCGATAAAAATGCCGATTTCTGCAAGGTGATCCTCGCTACAGTGGATAAAAAAGATACCAACGAAACCATTCGCCGGATCGAACAGGAAGTCGGATCCCTGGACGAGCGTAATGACATGCTGCTTACGGTTCAGGAACTCTTCTATTGTGCCGGAAACCTGAATATCTAAGTCCAAACCCCGGAAAGAAACCACGAAATGTCTGCCCCCGCTATTGAACATGCCGCCGAAGCTGCCACCGGCCTGCCCCAGTTGTTTACGCTGGTAGGCATCATGCTGCTCGTCTGCTTCTATGTCGGCAAGCTCGTCAAAAAAACTTCGCTGCCTTCCCTCATCGGCTACATGCTCGTGGGCGCCTTGTTCGGCCCGTCCTTTAAAAAGTTCGGACTGGAACTCTTCACCGAATCGATTCAGGACAGTCTCTCCTTCATCACCCAGATGGCCCTCGGATTCGTGGCCTTCAGCATCGGCACCGAACTGAGCATGAAATCGTTGAAGCGGCTGGGCAATGGAATTGTATGGATCATTTTCTCCGAATCCTTCGCCGCTTTTTTCGTGGTAACCGGCATCATCTATCTGATCAGCCGCGATCTGCCGATGGCCCTCATCTTCGGCTCCATGGCCCCGGCCAGCGCCCCGGCCGGCACCGTGGCCATTATTCATGAGTACAAAGCCAGCGGAAGCCTCACCCAGGCCCTCTATGCTGTGGTTGGTTTCGACGACGGCCTCGCCATCATCATTTTCGGTTTTGCCGCCGCCATCTCCAAAAGCCTGCTGCTGGCCGAAACGCCGGGCCATGTCTCGGAAGGCTTTTTCCTGATGCTTAAAGCCCCGACCATCGAGATCCTTCTCTCCATCCTCGTTGGCACCGTACTCGGATTTGTGCTCGCCCAGCTCGTTCGATTTGTCAAAAACTCACGCGATATGCTGATTATTGTTTTCGCGCTGATCACGCTGGGCACCGGCCTCTCCATGATGTGGCACCTCTCTTTGATTCTTACGAACATGGTCGTCGGCTTTGTACTCATCAACACCCGCCGTGAAGCACTGGTTCATAAAGTATCAGCCCCCCTGCTCGAAATTATGCCGCTCATCTTTGTACTGTTCTTCTGTCTGGCCGGAGCACACCTGCACCTGGCGGCGCTTCCAAGCCTTGGAATCATCGGCATCGCCTACATTCTCGGCCGCTCCGGCGGTCTGATAGGCGGGGCGCGACTGGGCGCCGTCTTTGGGCATGTGGAAGACAAAATCAAGAAATATGTCGGCCTCGGAATTCTCTCTCAGGCCGGGGTGGCCATTGGTCTGGCCCTGATTGTCGGCACGGAGTTTTCCGGACTGGGCGCCATTGGAGAAGACGGAATCGCGCATGGTGATCTCATCGGCACCAAAGTCATCACCACCATCACCGCCACCTGCATCGTCTTCGAAATCATCGGCCCGATTCTCGCCAAATATGCGCTGGGCAAAGCCGGCGAACTGAATAAAGCAACGAGGTAATTCTATGGCTGTCACTTCAGGAGTGGATCACGTCGGCCTGGCCGTAAGGGACCTGGCCATCACCCGCGATTTTTTCAAAGATATCCTCGGGTTTAATGAAGTCGGCGGTGTTCCGGACTATCCCGCCGTCTTTGTTTCCGACGGCACCGTAACGATCACGCTGTGGCAGACCGAGGAAGATCCCTTCGCGTTCGACCGCATGGCCAACATCGGCCTGCACCATCTGGCCCTGCGCGTGGAGAGCATGGAAAAACTGCAGGAAATTTTCCGTACCCTGGAAACCACCCCGGATGTATTAATAGAATGCCCCCCGATTCCATTGGCATCAGGGGGCGGCGCACACTTTATGAGTATTGAACCCGGCGGCATCCGCATCGAGTTCATTACACACGAAGGCTAAAAGTTGTAACCCAGCGATAACGCCAGCAGATGCGTGGTGGTTTCAAATTCTCCGGGGAAACCTCCATAAATAGGATCGGTGCCCATTTTTGCCGTTTTAGCCCAAAGATAGGAATAGGCGGCATCAATGGTCATACCGTTCCACTTCCAGCCGGCACCGAACGTAAGCATCTGCCGATCAGATCCCGGCATTTCAGGTGCCCGGGTGCTATCCGGAACCGGAGACTCGTCCCAGACATAACCGGCCCGCAGCAGCCAGCTTTCGCCCAGCGCGTATTCGCCACCCAATCGAATGCTGATGACATCGTCCCAGTTTTTCGGAACCGTGGTTATACCGGTAGGAGCAGAGGGACTTGGAGGAGTTACAATGCTCAGTTCATCATAGGTACTCCACTCGGTCCAAACCAGATCAAGGCCCAGCGATAGGTTTTTGAAGGTTGTATTGGCGAGACCGACATTAAGCGAGGCAGGGAGTTCCAGCTCTGCCGAGGCCGGATACAGGCTGTTCGCAGATCCCGTGATGTCCAGCTTCACACTCGACTGATATCGACAGCCCAGCGCCCAATCTTCCAAAGGTTGGAGATGGGCTGAAATGGTTCCGCCATAGGCAATGTCGTCGCCCTCAACTTTTGAACCTGTGCGCCGTAGGTCCGCCTCTGCATCCACGATATTCAAACCGGCACTGATGGCCAGCATATCAAATGCCTGCCAGGCCACGGACGGCGTAATGTAAATCGTGCGCAGCTCCGAATAGGTGGCAATACCGGCCCCGGCCCAGTCGTCGTCCCACTCGGTAATCAGGCCATATGGGGCATTAATGGAAAGCATGGTTGTCACATCTTTTGAAATCGGCTGAACATAGTACAAATGCGGAATAGCCCGCCATTCGTCCGACATCTTCGCATCTGCAAAAAGTGCCTGCGGCACTCCGCTCTTATAGTCGGTATGAATAGAAGCAAAGGCGCTGCCGACCATAATCTTCGGCTGTTGTGTTCCGGCCAATGCGGATGGGTTATACCATGCCGAGGAGGTCAGGTTCGTCCGGCCACTGATGGCTCCGGCCTGCCCCAGCGCTTCGGCAGACCCTTCGGTATAGAGCTGGAACCCGGCTCCCATGGTGGTTCCTGCAACCAGGGTACTGCACAATATTCCAAACCACTTGCATCTCTTCATCGTTCTCTCTCCAGGTTGTTGCTTAATTACCGGTTGCATCCAGGGCATAAAGGTAACGTTTAATTTTCTGTGTGGTGGTTTTCTCAAATTCTTCAAAGCGGATCTCAATTTTCCGCGGGCGTTTATAGTCGGAAAGGTCTTTCAGTTTTTCACGCACATCTTCGCCGGTGAGTGCTTCAATCTTTTCATCCGGCAGGCTGGAGCCATCGGCCGTTTTCATGGAATCGAAAATTTCCTGGTTCGGCACCACAATCAGGCCGACCCGTTCGCCGGTTTCATCGCCTTCCCGATATCCAACCGCCAGACACTCCAGCACATACTTGCTCTTAAGGACCTGCCGTTCGACTTCTTCCGGATAGATATTTTTTCCTTCGCGATTCACGATCAGGCTTTTTTTACGGCCGCTGATGACGACATATCCCTTCTCATCAAAATAGCCGAGGTCGCCGGTGTGATACCAACCGTCGATCAGCACCTTGGCCGTCTCTTCCGGGTTGTTCCAATAGCCCTGCATCACATTATCGCCTTTGGCAATAATCTCGCCAATCCCTTCGGCGTTGGGATGATCGATCTTCACTTCCACCCCATCGAGCGGAAGACCGACCGTCCCCACCCGTGGTGCTCCCGGCGGGTTGACCGAAAGCACCGGCGCGGTTTCCGTAATTCCATAGCCCTCAACAATGCAGAAGCCCAGTTTATGCCACGCATCCAACGTGGAGGGGCTGATGGGCGCTCCGCCAGAAACCACCAGCCGCAGCTTGCCGCCCAGCCCGTCCTTCACCTTTTTGCCCACCACTTTGGCCATCCCGGCCTGATACATAAACCGGGCCATCTTCTTGGAGTTGATGCCGTCCATAACCCGCGCAAGCATCTTTTCAAGCAGCAACGGAACCGCCAGCATGATCGTGGGCGAGGTTTCCTGCATATTGGCTTTGATCGTTTTTAAACTTTCAACAATCGTCACCTGGCACTGCTTATAGACCGGCAGCAACACCGTGGTCGTGAAAGCAAACGAGTGGTGCAGCGGCAGAATCAGCACCAGATTATCCTCTTTCGTGAAGTGGATCGACCGATCAATGCTTTCCACATTCGACATAAAGTTATGGTGTGTCAGCACGGCCCCTTTCTGACGGCCGGTGGTGCCGGAGGTATAAATAAATGAGGCCGGCGATGATGCCGTTGGTGCCATCCGGTCAAACACCCGCTCTTCGGAGGTCGCCTTTGCGCTGACCTTCTCGCACAACCCCGTGTAGGACTCGTGCTCCAGTTTATCGCAGAGGTGCTCGTTCTTTCCGGAACAATCGAGCATCACCAGCGTCCGCAGCTCGGGAAGCTTTTCGCCCATCCCCGAAAGCGTTTCCGCCAACCGGCAGGAAGCAAAGACCACCGAAACACCGCAATCGCGGAAAATATGCCGAACCTCGCTCTCGCGCAGCTTGGCATCAACCGGAACCGCAATGGCCCCGATGCCCACAATACCATGATACAGCTCAAACCATTCCGGCGAGTTCTCGCGGTAGATCCCAACCCGGTCGCCCTCCTGCACCCCCAGTTCCACCAGCATTTCGGAAACATGCCAGGCCCGTTCCCGCAATCCACGGAACGTTGTAACCTTCCACTTTCCATCCTGCTTGTACTTCAGTGCAATTGCATCGGGGCTCTCAGTTGCCGCCCGGTTAAGGCAGTCCTTGATCGTCATGACATCCATCTCCATTAAACTGACCTATTTTGTCATATTTCAAATAGGCTTCCAACCCTTGGAAATAAAAAAAGCCGCCCCGGAGGACGGCTTTTCCAATCATTGGAAACGGACTAAGCCAGTTTCACCGCGATCGGTGTGGCATTCATCAGATTTTCCGAGACCGGGCAGCGGGCGTCTACTTTATGGAGGAAGGCTTCTTTCTCTGCGTCACTCATGTCGGCGTCCACATCAACCGTAATGGTGAGGCCTTCAAAACCAACCCGGCCGTCAATCGGCTTGCCGAGAAGTCCGTCCGTATCCAGGGTGCCTTCCACTTTGATATCCATCCCCTTCAGATCAATTCGCTCCTGCATGGCCACAATGCGGCCGATGGTTCCAATGCAACCGGCCAGCGAAGCAAACAACAGTTCCAACGGGGTCGGGCCCGTATCTGTTCCGCCACCATTCGCAGGCTGGTCAATCAGAACCTTATGTCCGCGGATATCACTCTCGATTACCAGTTTATCATTCAGCTTTGATTCAACAGTTACAGTTTTATTCGGCATTACTTTCTCCGGTTAAGTGAATAGAAATCCTGACAAATTAATACCGGACATCCAACCCGGCATTTCCAATGTCTGGAAAAAAGTTAGAGGCTCCAGCCCTTGCGGTATTCGTGCTGCACATAGCGGTCGGCCAGATCGTTTCCGGTTTTCATATTTTTCGAATCCCAGGTCAGTTTCGTGCCCGGCCCAACCCGCGTGGCCACGCAGCCCAGAAGCATCATTTCAGTCAGCGGACCGGCATAGTCGAAGCCTGATTTTGCCATCGCAGGATCATTCGCCTTAATCGCCTGAATCCACTCTTCATAATGACTGCTCACCCGCGGCAGGCTCTTTGGAATCTGTTTGAGCTGGGGAACAACCGCCTTCATATCGGTTTCCGGGAAAATGCGCGGAGAGGAACCATAGCAATCCTGAATCATGTCATATTTATCGCCATAGTAGATGATCCCGTTCTTCGTCAGCTTACGGGTTTTCTCGAGCCCTTCCGGGCGAGGCGGCAAATTCTTCCCATCAAACCACTTCAGCGTCACCGGCGGCAGGGCACCGCGAGCCGCAAATTGATAAGTCAGTTCCGTTGAGACGGGGAAGGAGTCCTTCGCACTCGCCGGATTGTTTCGTTTAAACTGAACCTCCACACTTTCCGGTGCGCCCAGACCGAGCGCCCAGACCGGATGGTCAATAATATGCGCCGCCATATCACCCAGCGCTCCGGCACCGTAATCCCAGAAGCCGCGCCATTTGAACGGAGCAATCTTCGAACTGTACGGCGCATCCGGAGCCGGCCCGAGCCAGACATCCCAATTCATCGACGAAGGCACTTTTTCAGCTGCCGGGCGCACAATCCCCTGCGGCCAGATGGGCCGGTTGGTCCAGCAATGCACCTCTTTCACATCGCCAAGCGTGCCGGCCTGAATCCATTCAACCGCCATACGGGCCTGATCGTTCGAATGGCCCTGATTCCCCATCTGGGTAACAATCCTGTTTTCAGCAGCATACTTTGCCAACGCCCGGGACTCGGAAATCGTGCGGGTCAGTGGCTTCTCGGTATAAACCGGCAGGCCGCACTTCATCGCCGCCATCGTGGCCACCGCGTGCGAGTGGTCCGGCGTGGTAACCACAACGCCATCCAGATTCTTCGCTTCTTTATCCAGCATCACCCGCCAGTCGTCATATTTTTTTGCGTTGGAGAAATGCTTGAATGCTTCGGCCGCGCGGTTGGAGTCCACATCGCAGAGCGTGTGAATATTATGGTGCATGCAGCCCCGAATATTCGCCTGCCCTTTTCCCCCGGCACCAATGAAGCCGATATTCAGCCGCTCGCTCGGCGGCACCTGTTCCTTATCCGGAAATGCTGATTTTTTCTTTTTTGACGCCTGCGCCAGCACAGAAGAAGGGACAATAGTGAAGGTGGTAACGGCCGCGCCGGCGGCCAGAACGGTTCTACGGGATGGTTTCATCTGATTCTCCTTTATATATCTACTCTTAGTAAACGTAGCTCAAGCCGTATTCTGTACAGTCATTAACGCCATTCGTGCTTCGGATATCGCCCCTTTAATTCTTTCCTGATCAACGGATAGGAGTTTTCCCAGAACGAGCGCATGTCCTGTGTGATCTGCTGCGGACGCTGATTCGGAGCCAATGCCTCCACCGCCACCGGAATCAGGCCGAATCCAATGGTTGGAACTTCGTTCAAATCGTAGAGCTTCTGGATCGTGGCCGAAACAACCGGCGGCTGGCCGGCTTCATAGCGCACCTTGGCATTCAACCCGCTCGGCAGCTTGATCCGCTCCGGAGCCTGTTTATCAATCATCTCCAGCTGCATCGGGTTCAGCCACGACTTAACCGTCTTCCAGACCGCACGATGCTTCAGATCTTTCTTACTGACTGCACCGAGGCAGATTTCCTGAATCATCGCCTCGCGCGCTTCCTCATCAATTTCCGGAATACCGTAATCCGGGCAGCCCTTCGCCAGACAGTTCACCCGGGCAATCCACCGCTCGACTGCATCATCCCATTTATAAAGCTCCAGCCGCCCCGCCAGTACTTCCTCCGCAATCAGCTCCGCCGCCTGCTGCGGATCCACCTCCTGCTTCATGCTCGCATTCAGTTCCAATCCGCGGAACGACTTCCAATGTTTGGAAACCACCCGCTTCAGCGCCGGATCAAAAACCGTGTCCACCCGCTCCTCGATATCCTCCGGGAACAGCTCATCCAGCCAGGCCTCGGAAACCGCCGTGCATAAATTAAGCCTCACATTCAGGCCGCGTCCTTCAATCTCGGCAATCTCGGCCGCCACCACCAGCTCGGAATCCCGCACCACGGAATCGCGGTCCAGATCGCCGGTGCGGCCATGCACCACCTCGCAGTGCAACGTGCCCACATCCCGCCGCTTCGCCACCTGATCCGAAAAGGCGAGCAGAATACACTTCTGCAGATCCGAATCATTCGGCTCATGACGGTTGACCTTGAGCCCCGCTTTTTCCGCCATCTTCATAAAGCGGTTATAAAGCGGTTTCACCTGCCGCGCCGCGCCGGCGTGCACCCCGAGCTTCCGGCATTCATCGACGCGATAGTTATTGTGGTCCGCAAAAAACCAGGCCTGCATCAGCCGCTTGAAATCGGAAACGTTATCGTCACCCAGCAGATCGTCGCGCCGACCGCGTGTGTCGCCACCCTTGCCTCGCTGGAGAATCGACCGCCCCTGCGTCAGGGCAGCAATCAGACACGCCTCGCGGACGCATTCATATTCATCACCCGCCAGCAGCATCCGCGCATAGCGCGGGTGCATCGGAAACGAAACCATCTTTTTTCCAATGCCTGTAAGTTTACCGGCGTGATCCAGCGCACCCAGATCCGTCAGCAACGTGATCGTTCTAGCCAGCGACTTCGGGTCCGGGCTTTCCAACCATTGGAAGTTTTCTACATCCTCGACCCCGCTGGCTTTCAGCGTGAGGATAACTTCTGCGAGATCGTGCCTTAAAATTTCCGGCAGCTCCTGCATCGGGCGCGCCACATGCTCCTGCTCGGTCCAGAGCCGATGGCACGTTCCCGGCGCGGTACGGCCTGCGCGGCCCGTCCGCTGGTCGGCCGAAGCCCGGCTGATCCGTTCAATCAACAGCGTGTCGATGCCCCGGTTCGGATCAAACCGCGCAATGCGTGCGAGGCCGGAATCGATCACAATCCGAACGCCGTCGATCGTGATCGACGTTTCCGCCACATTGGTCGATACCACCACCTTGCGCTGACTGCATTCGCCCACCGCCGCATCCTGCTGCTGCGGCGGGAGCTCGCCGTGCAACGGCATCACGGCAAACCCGCGCGCGCAGCGTTTGGAACGGATTGCTTCCACCGTTCGTGAAATCTCATAGCCGCCCGGCATAAACACCAGCACGTCGCCCTCCGCGCCCGATTCAATCGCCTGCTCAAACGCATCCGCCGCCGCATCCCAAACCCGGTGCTTATTAAAATCGATCCGCTTCTTCGCGTAGGCAATATCCACCGGATACATCCGGCCTTCGCTCTTCAGCTCGGTGCAGGGCGAGAGATATTCGCGCAGCGGGCCGGCATCGAGCGTGGCGGACATTACAATAATTTTCAGATCCGGTCGGGACTCCTGCAGCCGCAGCGCACGGGCCAGCGTGATGTCGCCATAGATATGCCGCTCATGAAATTCGTCGAAGACAATCGTCGAAACGCCGCGCAATTGCGGGTCCGTTAAAAACTGGCGCAGCAGAATGCCCTCGGTCACATAGCGAATGAGCGTCTTTGCCGAAACAACCCGTTCCATACGGACCTGATACCCCACCTCCCCGCCCAGCGGTCCGTTGCGCTCAAAGGCCACACGTTTCGCCAGCAGCCGGGCCGCCAGCCTGCGCGGCTGAAGCACCACCACTTCGCCCGCGCCGGCATTTCCGCAGTCGAGCACCATCTGCGGCACCTGGGTCGATTTACCGGATCCCGTCGGCGCTTCAATAATGATGCGGTTCGTTTCCTTCAGCGCGTCCGACAGCTCGGAGCGTAGTTCATAGATGGGCAGTTTCTTCGGGTCCATAAGCCGGTATGTATACCGAAAACTTCCAAGGGTTGGAAGAACGGAACGGGCCGCACGAAACGATGACAGAAAAATTTGATGACAAAAAATCCTCTATCTGACTCTACTGCAGATAATCGGGACAGGATCATGAAATGACAGGATGATTTCCCCCTCAATGAAAAAGGAAATGATCCTGTCATTCAATTATCCTGTCTTAAATAAATCTAAGTCGCACGACGGGAACGGGCCGGCCCATGTGACGACCACCTGTGATTCTTCGGAAGGAGGCTTGTTCATATGTCATTCATGGGTACACTGGCCGTTCGAACAACAACTTGTGGGGGCGCAGGGGTGAATAAGGGCATTGTATTTATATTGGGGATTTCAGTTCTTCCAGTATTTGGAGAATTCCGCATCTGGGAAGATACCAAGGGCAAAAGCATCGAAGCGGAATATGTTGCCGAACAGGCCGGCAAGGTGGTCCTGAAACTGCGGAACGGCAAAACCATCCGCGTAAACCCCGCTACCCTTTCCACTCAAGACCGGGAATATGCCAACCTGCAGGTTCCTCCGAAACTGGTGGTAGATATCGATAAAGAAGAAGTCCGGCAAACCGATAAGAATATGATCTTTGCCTGGTATAATGAGGTGCGACTGACCGCTGACATTCAGAAAAAAAGTTCCCGGCCTTATAAGGGCGAACTGACCGCAACGTTTATTTTTATTGGCGACAACGAACGTTCAAGCCACGAGACCCTTGTTAAAAAAGAAGCAATTCGGTTTACCATCGAAAAAGAAAAAGAGCTACGGCGTTCTGCCCAGTTTTCCCCCAAAGGTAATACGCTCATCAAAACAGCCCATCATTCGTTCGAGGGCTATGCGTTGATCATCACGGATCCGTTCGGCCGCATTGTAGCCACTAAATCTCAGCCCTCCTCCTACGCCCGTTACGCAGAGAAACTACTGGCTCTGAACGAGGGAGCCGAGTTTGATAAAACCTTTTCCTCGGTGGATCTCGATTCAGCAAAAACGGAGCGCGCCGAGGTGGCCGAACCGAAAACCTGGCTCTACGGCATGGGACGCGGAGATTTCGGGTTTCCCCAGAAATCGCCCGATGGAATTATTGCCCGTATACAGACCCGGAATAAGGAAGCGTTCCTCATTCATCTGCGGGAACCCTTCGAATTGTCTAAAATGAAAAAACGCCCGAAGCAAAAAAGCGTCAACGCGGTGGTCACGTTTAAACTGACCGCCGGAAAAATCGGACTGAACGGTTCCAATGGGAACAAGATGCGCCTTGCTGTTCACGATGAGGAGATCCATGTGCTGGAAATCATCGGCAGCAGCAGCAGCAATAACCACCGCTTTGTGCTCGATGGTACTCCTGTGGAAAATCCCGAAATCGAAAAAGGCAGTAAACCGGCCGACAGCTGGAGCTTCGCCGTGGAGGTCGATAAAAAATCGCGCCTCGAAATCACCTCACTCGATTACCAATAAGAATCCTTTTCCAACCTCTGGAAAAGTTCCCGCGCGACGGGGCCGGGTCGACACCGACATTCCCGTTCTGTAGAGGCAGTTCCAGGTTACCGTCCATGACGATGACAGAAACCTTCTCTGCGACTCTACTGCAGATAATCAGGACAGGATCATGGAATGACAGGATGATTTCCCCTCTCAATGGAAAAAGGAATTGATCCGGTGATGAAGTTGCGCGGCCGGTCGCAAGTAGAACGGTGCAGAGCACTAATGGCGCTGACTTAAGCGCCATTTGCTCTGCATGGAGCAGGCAAGATGCCTGCGATACAACGCGTACCGCCGCCATCCTGGCGGCTACACGAAGCCCGCTGGAAGCGGGCGATACGGGAAACGTACCGCAGGCCTCTGGCCTGCCCCGTCGCACC